>CACFBW010000001.1 GCA_902564565.1 uncultured Pelagibacteraceae bacterium
ATGCAATGGGGAGAAAATCAACCAGAAGATCATGTACGTTATGCACGAAATGATTTAATGGGTTTAGTTAGAGAAGACCTTGGTTATGACATGGCAAGACATGTGGATTCAACTGTTCATATGTTCGATGAATGGGGTTTGCCAATGATGAAAAATAAAGAAACCGGTCGTTACCAACGTGAAGGTAAATGGCAAATAATGATTCATGGTGAAAGTTATAAACCAATAGTTGCTGAAGCTGCAAAAAAATCTGCAGATAAAATTTACAACAGAATAATGATTACACATCTACTTATGGATGAAACAAAAGAAAATAGAGTAGGTGGTGCAGTAGGATTTAACATGAGAACAGGAGACTACCATGTGTTTAGAGCAAAAACTGTAATAGTTGCTGCAGGTGGAGCTTCTCACATCTTCAAGCCCAGAGCTGTTGGAGAAGGAATGGGCAGAACATGGTATGCACCATGGAGCAATGGTTCAGCTTATGCTCTTCCAATTGCTGTAGGAGCTAAAATGACACAAATGGAAAATAGAATTGTCTTATGTAGATTTAAAGATGGCTATGGTCCAGTTGGAGCTTATTTTTTACATTTAAAAACCTACACTCAAAACGCAAACGGCGAAAATTATGAAAAAAAATGGTATGAGCAAACAAAAAAACTTGTTGGTGAATATATAGACCATCACCCAACTCCGACTTGTTTAAGAAATCATGCTTTTATACAAGAAACAATGGCTGGAGGTGGGCCAATCCATATGGTTACAAAAGAAGCTTTCCAAGATCCTCATTTAGAAACGGTTGGATGGGAAAACTTTCTTGGCATGACAGTTGGGCAGGCAGTTGTTTGGGCATCACAAAATATTGACCCAAAATATACTAACCCTGAACTAACTACGTCCGAACCATATGTAATGGGATCTCATGCTACTTGTTCAGGTGCGTGGGTTAGTGGTCCAGAAGACATTTCTCCTCCTGAGTACTTCTGGGGTTATAATAGAATGACAACTGTAGATGGTTTATTTGGGGCAGGTGATACTGTTGGTGGTAGTGCGCATAAGTTTTCATCAGGTTCTTTTACAGAAGGACGTTTAGCAGCTAAAGCAGCGGTAAAATACATAGAAGAGCAGAAAGCTAAAGATATTAAAGTAAGCGATAAGCAGTGTGAGGAATTCAAAAAAATTATATTTAAGCCTTTAGAAAATTATACCGTAGGAAGAAATGAAATTACTGGAGGAACCGTTTCTCCAAGTTATATTTCACCAATACAAGGTCTTCAGCGTCTACAAAAAATAATGGACGAGTATGTTGGAGGAATATCATACAATTACATGACAAATGAAAATACATTAAAAAGAGGTTTAGAACTATTAGATTGGCTGCAAGAGGATCTGGAAAATATTGGTGCTGAAGATTATCACCAGCTTATGAGAGCATGGGAACTAAAACATAGAACTCTCACATCTCAATGTGTGACAGAACATACTCTTTTTAGACAAGAAACGCGTTGGCCAGGATATTATTACAGAGGCGATTTTATGAAATTGGATGACGAAAATTGGCATTGTTTGACTCTGTCAAGACGTGACCCAAAAACTGGAAAGTTTACTATGGAGAAGGCACCCGTTTATCATATTATTGATGATGAAAAAGAAAAAAAAGAAGCTTCATAAAAAGATTTAATGAGCATTCTTGAGAAGTCCGACGAAGAAATTTTCAAAATAGCAGATCCTATCTGGGCAAACTTAATAAAATCATCAAACATGAAAGATTATGGTGGTTTTACAAAAGATTTCTCTTCGCAAATGCTTTATGGGGCAAATGAAGTTGAATTGGGCAAACAGTGGGCAAGCAATGAACTCATTTCAAGTTTATCTAATGAATACAAGCCTTTTGGATGTTTAAGAAGAGGGCAGCATATAACTGTTCTCTATAAACAGACCAGCACCAAGATGTCAGGAGATTTTTTAGGTCGTCTTGTATTAGGAGATGAGGACGGTCTTACAAAGGTTTTTGGAGCCACAATATTCTAAAAAAAATTCTAAATTTTACAAATTAAGCTTGCAAATTTTGATCTGTAGGTGTAATTCGCATTCATGCTTAATAATTTAAATAAAAATATTAAAAAAATTGTTAAGTTTATTCCAGAGAATTTTAATAATTTAACGTCAAAATCAGCAATTTATTTTGGTTTGGTAGTCTATTGGTGTACGATTCTTGCAGGCACTGTTTTAAATATAATTTAATTTAATATTTTAATTTTTTTTCACCAATTAGTTGACTTTAATATTTTAGAGGAATAGTTAGTAGCAATGGAGTTTTTTCTTCCAATTGCAGAAGTTTATGTAAGTTTACCACTCATCTTTCTACTAAGTTTAGTCGTTGGAATTTTGTCAGGATTATTTGGAGTTGGTGGTGGTTTTTTAATGACACCTTTTTTAATTTTTTTAGGAATTCCCCCAGCATATGCAGTACCAAACGAAGCAAACAATATATTGGGGACATCAATATCTGGTTCAACTACTCATTACTTAAAAGGAACACTAGATTACAAGATGGGTCTAATGATTGTAGCAGGTGGATCAGTCGGTACAGTTCTTGGAATTTTAACTTTTACTTACTTTCAAGATATTGGAAAAATAAATATAGTTATTTCATTATCTTATATGTACATACTCGCAATTATTGGAACTATGATGTTGGTTCAAGGAGTAAGTGAAATTGATAGAGCTAGAAGAAAAATAGTTTTAAAACAAAAACTACATTCTCACTATTGGATTCATGGGTTGCCATTTAGAATGAGATTTAAAAAATCAAGACTATACGAAAGTATATTTACCCCAATAATTATTGGTTTATTAGTGGGGTTTATTGCAGCTATCATGGGTATCGGAGGAGCTTTCATTTTAGTCCCCGCAATGATTTATATTATTGGAATGCCAACGAAATTAATTCCAGGCACATCTTTGTTTGTTACAATTTTTATTAGTGCAATTGTAACTATTCTTCACGCATTTAACTATGGCTCAATAGATTTAATTTTAGTTACAGTATTAATTCTAGGTTCAATATTAGGTGTACAAATAGGCCAAAAGATTGGAGAGAAGGTTGATAGCTCACAATTTAAAACAATCTTAGCATTGCTTTTGTTATTAGTTGGAATTGCAATAGCTTATGATACTTTTTTTGCCGAGGAAACAGTTAAGAGCGTTGTAGATAATGGTACAAAAACTTTTGGACCAATTTCACAATTTGTTAAAAAACTTTCAGATGAAGTTCCAGTTTTATACGGACTAGCTTCAATTACACTTGCTTTGGTTCTAGGAGTTGGAGCAGCGATAATTAGAAGATTTTTTTCCAATTTGAGAAAAAAATTAATGGAAAAATCCAAAGCCTAACTTTTATGCGCTTCTAAATAGTTTAGTCATAATAAACTCTTTATGACCCAGCACTTCAGCACAAGTTAAACGACCACTGGCAGCTCTAATAGTTGTTTTTATCAATTCATCACCAGCTTGATCCATATTCATTTCTCTTTTTAAAATTTTAGAAACATCTAAATCAATATGTTCTTTCATATTAATTGCTGTACTAGGGTTTCCTGTTAATTTAACCACAGGTTCTATAGCATTTCCTATAATATTGCCTTGTCCTGTTGGAAATAAATGAATATTAAAACCAGCAGCTGCTTGCAAAGTCAAACATTCTCCAGCAGCAGACGAAGTATCCATAAAATATAGTCCAGGACCTTTTTTTGGTTCTTCAGCTGGAGTTAATACATCAATAAATTTTCTTGATCCAATTTTTTGAAAATTACCAAAAGCTTTTTCTTCAATTGTAGTAAGGCCACCAGCAATATTACCTGCTGTTGGTTGACTTTCTGAAAGATCATTAGTTGCTTCCTTTAGAATGAATTCATTATAGTCACTCCAAGTTTTCATGAATTTTTTAGAAGCTTCTGGTGTTGCGCCTCTTGTAGCGCAAACTTTTTCAGCTCCTGTAAGTTCAGAAGTTTCACCAAAACAAAGGTGAACTCCTAAAGGTTCCAGTTTATCCATTAAATTTCCAACCGCTGGATTTGCGGCCATTCCTGAAGTTGTATCAGATTCCCCACATTTAACAGAAATCCATAAATCGCTTAAAGGACATTCTTCTCTTTGCTTTTCTGATGACCATTGAGAAAATTCTTGTGCTTTTACGGATGCTTTCATTATAGTTTTAATATCACCAGCCCCTTCAATACTAAAGCCTTCCACTGGTTTGCCAGTTTTTGCTATTGCATCAACAATTTTTTTAGTCCATTTTGGTTCAATACCAATTACGACACATGCAGCAACATTTGGATTTTTTCCAGTTCCTATCATTGTGTCAAAAAACAATTCTAAGTCAGCACCAAATTGAAGTCTTCCATAAGCATGAGGAATTGCAAAAGTCCCTTTTATATTATTAGCAACAGCTTCAGCGCAGGCATTCGAAATATCATCGACTGGAAGAATTACCACATGGTTTCTCGTACCAACTCTTCCATTTTCTCTTTTATAGCCTAAAAAACTTTTTGGAATTTCCATATTGTTACCACTTCTTAGTTTTTACATTATGAACATGAACATGTTCACCTTTTTTAATTGGTTTAACAACTTTACCTATATCATGGCCATATTTTAATATTGTGTCACCTTCTTTAAAGTCAATCATTGCTATTTTGTGTCCTAAAAAAATTTCATTTTTCGATTTAATTGTCACAGACCCATCATTTTCCATAATCCAGCAATTACAGTCTTGATTAGGTGTGATTTTCTCAATAACAACAACACCTACGTTGTCTTTCTCATCATGTATAATAATATCTGTTGTTGCCATATAGCGATTTCTTTATTTGAAATTTAATAGATCTTATATATTAATCATGTTCATTAACAAATAAAAAATATTTAGAAAGAATTAATATATGACTAAAATGACAACAGAAGAAGCTTTTATTAAAGTTCTTCAAATGCATGGTATTGAGCATGCTTTTGGAATTATAGGTTCAGCATTCATGCCAATCTCAGATTTATTTCCAAAAGCTGGAATTACTTTTTGGGACGTGGCACACGAAACTAACGGTGGATTGATAGCAGACGGATACACAAGAGCTACTGGAAAAATGTCTATGGTTATAGCACAAAATGGTCCTGGTATAACTGGACTTGTTACCCCAATTAAAACGGCTTATTGGAATCACACTCCATTACTTTTAGTAACACCCCAAGCTGCAAATAAAACTATGGGCCAAGGAGGTTTTCAAGAAGTAGAACAAATGAATTTGTTTAAAGATATGGTTTGCTACCAAGAGGAAGTTAGAGACCCATCAAGAATGGCAGAAGTTTTAAATAGAGTTATAGAAAAAGCAGTAAGAGGTTCTGCACCAGCGCAAATAAACGTCCCAAGAGATTACTGGACACAAGTTATTGATATTGATCTTCCGCCAATTGTAAGATTTGAAAGACAAGGTGGAGGCAAAGAAGCAATTGATAGAGCAGCAAAATTATTATCTGAAGCAAAATTTCCAGTCATTTTGTCTGGTGCTGGAGTTGTCATTGGTGATGCAATAGAAGATTGTAAAAAACTTGCTGAAAAATTAGATGCACCAGTTTGTAGTGGGTATCAACACAATGACAGTTTTCCAGGTAGTCATCCATTAGCTGTTGGACCTTTAGGTTACAATGGTTCGAAAGCTGCGATGCAGTTAATTTCAAAAGCTGATGTTGTTTTAGCCTTAGGAACAAGATTGAATCCTTTTTCAACTTTACCAGGTTATGGAATTGACTATTGGCCGAAGAATGCAAAAATTATTCAAGTTGATATGAATCCAGACAGAATTGGACTTACAAAAAAAGTAACAGTTGGTATTTGTGGAGATGCAAAATTAGTTTCAAAACAACTTTTAGATAAACTTTCCTCAAAAGCTGGAGATAGCGGAAGGGATGAAAGAAAAAATTCAATACATCAAACCAAATCTGCCTGGCTTCAAACTTTAACCGGTTTAGATCATGAAGAAGATGATCCGGGAACAGTTTGGAATAAAGAAGCCAGAGAAAGAGATAAAGATAGAATGTCACCTAGACAAGCTTGGAGAGCAATTCAAAAAGGTATGCCTGACGATGTTATAATTTCAAGCGATATTGGCAACAATTGTGCTATTGGAAATGCATATCCAACTTTTGAAAAGGGTAGAAAATATTTAGCACCAGGTTTATTTGGACCTTGTGGCTACGGTTTTCCATCTATCTTGGGTGCAAAAATTGGCTGTCCTGATATACCAGTTATAGGTTTTGCTGGAGATGGAGCTTTTGGAATAAGTATGAATGAAATGAGTTCGTGTGCAAGAAAAGAGTGGCCATCAATAACAATGGTAATTTTTAGGAATTATCAATGGGGTGCAGAGAAAAGAAACTCTATACTTTGGTTTGATGACAATTTTGTTGGAACAGAGCTTGATCCAGAGTTAAGCTATGCAAAAGTAGCTAATGCTTGTGGTTTAAAAGGTGTAGCAGTTAAAACAATGGAAGAAACAACAAAGGCAATCAAACAGTCTTGCGAAGATCAAAAAAAAGGGATTACAACATTTATAGAAATAATACTCAATCAAGAACTAGGAGAGCCATTTAGAAGAGATGCAATGAAAAAACCAGTTCAAGTTGCTGGTATTAAGAAAGAGGATATGAAGCCTCAAAAATATATTTTTTAAATTGAATTACAAAGATATTAAAATTAGCTCTAATAGAAGTTTTGGATTTGTATTTAGCGCTGTGTTTGGATTAATAGCTTTTTGGCCAATTTTAAAACATGATGAATTTAGAGCTTGGTCATTAATTATAGCAATTTTGTTTTTAATTCTTGGTTTTTTAAATTCAAAATTATTAACACCTTTAAATAAAATTTGGCTCAAATTAGGAATTTTTTTAGGTAATTTTGTATCACCTATTATTATAGCAATCATTTTCTTTTTAGTAGTTACTCCCACAGGATTATTTATGAGAATAATTAAAAAAGATTTAATTAATTTAAAAAAAAATAATAAAAAAAGCTATTGGATCATAAAAAATGATATAAAGTCTAGCATGAAAAATCAGTTCTAAAATGGAATTTATAAAAGAATTTTGTGAATTTTTGAAAGTTAGAAAAAAATATTGGTTACTACCAATAATAATAGTGCTGGTTATTTTTGGTGGACTAATAGTTTTAAGCCAAGGTTCTGTAGTTGCGCCCTTTATATATACTATATTCTAATGACTAAGATTTTAGGAATTTCCGCTTTTTACCATGATAGTGCAGCCGCAATTATTGAAGATGGAAAAATAACCGCAGCAGCTCAAGAAGAGAGGTTTACTAGGAAAAAACATGACTCGGGCTATCCATTTTATGCAATAGAATTCATTTTAAAATTTTCCAACATAAAGCTTTCAGAAATCGACTCAATTGTATTCTATGAAAAACCTTTTTTGAAATTTGAAAGACTTTTAGAAACATATGTAGCAATGGCACCAAAAGGATTTTTACAATTTATTAAAGCAATGCCAATTTGGCTAAGGGAGAAATTATTTCAAAAAAAAATGTTATTAAGTTTGTTAAAACAACATGATGAAAATTTTACAGAGCAGAAAAAAATTTTTTTCTCAGAACATCATTTAAGCCATGCTGCTAGTGCTTTTTACCCTTCACCTTTTCAGGAAGCTATTATTCTTACCGCTGATGGTGTTGGGGAATGGGCAACGACTACAGTAGGAATAGGAAAAAAAAATGATTTAAAAATTATTAAAGAAATACATTTTCCTCACTCTTTAGGCTTGTTATACTCAGCATTTACTTATTACATAGGGTTTAAAGTAAATAGCGGTGAATACAAGTTGATGGGTTTAGCTCCTTACGGAGAACCAAAATTTGTTGATTTAATTAAAAATAATTTAATCCATATAAAAGATGATGGTTCATTTAGATTAAATCAAGATTATTTTAATTATACAACTGGCCTTACTATGACCAATGAAAAATTTCATAATTTATTTGGTTACAATCCTAGAGATAGTAAAAAAGAGAAAATAAAACAATTTCACATGGATATAGCATCTTCAATACAAAAAGTTACTGAAGATATAATGGTAAAAATTTGTAAATCATTGAAAATGGAATACAAGATTGACAATTTGTGTCTAGCTGGTGGGGTAGCTTTAAATTGTGTTGCTAATAGTAAAATATTAAAAGAAAAAATTTTTGAAAATATTTGGATTCAGCCAGCCGCGGGAGATGCAGGAGGATCTTTAGGCGCTGCTTTAGCTTATTGGCATATTGAGTTAAAAAAAGAGCGTGAAGTTTCAAATAAAGATAAAATGAATGGTTCCTATTTAGGACCATTTTATTCAAACGAAGAAATCAAAAGTAAATTAAACGAGATAGGTGCAAAATTTGAAGTCTTAAATCAAGAAAACTTAATTGATAAAACAGCCGATGATTTATCTAAAGGTAATGCTATAGGATGGTTTCAGGGCCGCATGGAATTTGGTCCAAGAGCGCTAGGAGGAAGGTCAATAATTGCCGACCCAAGATCAGCAACTATGCAAAAAATTTTAAATTTAAAAGTAAAATATAGAGAAAGTTTCAGACCATTTGCTCCGTCAGTTTTAAGAGAAGATCTTAATGAATGGTTTGAGTTAAATTGTGATAGTCCATACATGTTATTAGTGGCAAATATTAAAAAGGATAAACAAATTAGAATGACGGACGAACAACATGAAATATTTGGTATAGAAAAATTAAACATAATTAGATCTGAAATACCTGCTGTTACACATGTAGATTATTCATCTAGAATACAAACCGTTCATAAGGATACAAATAAAATTTATTACGATCTTATAAAAAAATTTAAAGAAAAGACAAATTGCCCTGTTATCGTAAATACTTCATTTAATGTTAGAGGGGAGCCAATTGTGAACAATCCTATAGATGCATTTAACTGTTTTATGGGAACAGAGTTAGATAATTTAGTTATAGGAAATTGTTATTTAAAAAAAACTGAACAAGACCAGTCTTTAAAGAAAGACTATTCAGATATTTTCGAATTAGATTAAAAACATTTAATATTGTAGATTAATAAAGATAAAAAAATACCATAATATAATACTAATGACTAAAATATTGAATTTAATTAAAAATTTTAAGAATGATTACCCAGTAACTTTTGGTTTAATTATTTTTATTATAATATTTATTTTTTTAAACAAAGTATCAAAAAATTTTTTACAACAAACAGAATTAGAAAAAAGAAAGATTCCTGAATTTTTAAAAATTGTGTATGGAAAAGATAATGTTGAAGATTATAAAATTGTTTTACAAGAACAAACAACAACTTTTATTTACAAGGAATTTGTAGAATTTTCTGAAAAAAAAAGATCTGGAAAATTTACTATAGTAAGTCAGATGGGAAATAGATGTAACTATAACGAACAATCAAAATGTAATTTACCCATTGGTGGCAAAAATGAAATTTGGATATTTGGCGGTTCAACAACATTTGGTTATGGTGTAAAAAATAATGAGACCATTTCTGCTCATCTTCAAAATTTATTAAACAACGAGTTTAACGTTGTAAATTTTGGAACTGGATACTATTATAGCACTCAAGAAAGAATTTTATTAAATAACCTTCTTACAAAATTAAACTCTCCATATGCCGTTGTATTCATAGATGGGCTAAATGAATTTTATAAAGATTACAATTATCATGAGACTGCTTATACAAAATTAATTAAACACAAGATGAATAAAAGTTCCACAGATGATTTAGTTGATTATTTAAATGAGAGATTTAATCGTTTAAATATTGTTAGACTTTTAAGAGAAAAATTTTTTAATAATAAAAAAAACAACCTGACAAAAACTAAAAATGGTTTAGATAAGAATGAATTGAATGATATGGTTAATATACTTTTAAATAATCAAAAAATAATAAAAGCTATAAGTGATGAGTATAAGTTTAAGCTTGTGCATATATTGCAACCAGTCCCAATTTTTAATGATAGCTATGATACATCTAACTTACCTGATGAGTATAAAAAAAATATTAAAAAAAATATAAAACTACAAAAATTGAAAGAGGGTTACGATATTTACTTATCCAAAAATTCAAAAACAGCAATCAATTTATCAAACTTTAAAATTAAAGAATCTATGTATATTGATAGAGTTCATTATTCCTCAAAATTTAATTTAGAGATTGCTAAGCAAATTATGCAAAATCTTTTTAAGAAAGAAAATTAAATTTTTTAAAAAAAACTATTTAACTATTTGAATTAATAAATAATTACGTAATTGAAGTTTTTACTGATCCCAACTTATCTATCTTGCCTATGTAGACGCCTTTATTTTTTAAAGGAACAATTCCAACAGTCGATCCAGTAAACACGTAGAAGTTTTTATTTAAAAAAACTTTATCTTTTTTAAGTTTTTTTAATAAAAACAGGAGTGAATTTAATGGATTTTTGTATACTGCGTTAGTATTACCAAATACTTTGATATTGGAATTTTTGTTAAAAATAACAGTTTTTAAATTTTTAATATTTATTTTCTTAAATTTAACTTTTTTGCCTATAACAAATTTTATATTAGCGCCAAAATCCGAAGATAGATCACCAAGGTATTTAATTCCTATTTTTTTTTGTCTATAACCAACTATTTCTAAGGAAGGAGCCATGTGAGTTATAAAGTTTGAGATATTTTTTTTATTTACTTTTTTACTTAATAAAAAAAATTCTTTTTTAATTTGATAACAAACTTCCAGTTCAATTCCTAAAGTATATTTATTAATTTTTACTCTTGATTTATTTTTTAATAAATTTTTATTAAATATAGATGCATAAAAAGGTTCTTTCGCCTTTAGTTTCTTTAAAACTGGAATTGCAGTACCTCCAGCTTTAAAGCCAATTATAGGCCAATTAATTTTATTTTCACAGGTTTTTCTTAAGAGTTCTGCGTTTCTGATATTTTTACAAAACTTTGTTGGAATAGGTTTAATTATTTTTTTTTTAATAAATGCATTAACAAGATTATTTGATAATATATTTAATTGTTTTTTATTCATTAAATTAATTATACGCTAATAATTAAAAAAAAATAATGGAATTTATTAATTATTACAATAATCCAAAAAATATAAGATTTGAATCATTCAAATTCGCATTAACCGAAGCTAAAAATAGAGGTCACAAAACTATAGTTGAAACTGGTGTTGCACGAGGAAAGACAAAATTTTTTTTTATAAATAAGGTAAATTGGCTTGATGGGATGAGTACTTTAATATTTTCTGACTACGCAAAGTTAGTAGGAGGCCGTCTATATTCTTGTGACATAGAAAAAAAAAACATAGAAAATGCAAAAAAATTCACAAAAAAAAATTCCTCATTTATAAAATTTATTCAAGATGACAGTTTAAATTTTTTAAAAAATTTTGATAAAAAGATTGATTTTTTATATTTAGATTCACTCGATGGACAATTTAAAAATGCTTCGAAACATCAATTAAATGAAATTAAATTTGCAGAAAAAAAATTACACAGCAAGTCTCTAGTTTTGTTAGATGATAAAGGTCAAAAAACTAACCTTTCTATTGAATATATGATTAATAATAAGTTTAAAATTATCAATGAAACTAAACAACAAGTTTTACTTTCAAAAACTTAAATATATTGTGATAAAAATTATTTTAAAATAAAACTTTATGAAAAATAATTCTTCTCTGAACAAATTTGAAAAAAAAATATACTCTCAATTTGGTGAGGATGGGATTATACAGGAAATTATTAAAAGAATAGGTGAAAAAAATTTAGATAAATGGTGTGTAGAATTTGGTGCAAAAGATGGAATTTCTGATTCAAATACATATAACTTAATTAAAAATTTAGATTATAACGCTGTATTAATAGAAGGTGATAAAAAGTTTTTTAATGAACTTAAAAGAAACATAAAGTCAGATAAAGTTATAAAATTAAATAAACTTGTTACCTTTGAAGGATCAAATAAACTTGAAAATATTCTTCAAGATACAAAAATTCCTAAAAATTTTGATTTTCTTTCAATAGATGTTGATGGATGTGATTATTACATCTTTGAACAATTAGAATTATTTACACCTAAAATAATCTGTATTGAATTCAACCACATGATCCCAAATGAAGTTGAATTTGTACAGATTAAAAACTTTGCTTTTAAACAAGGTAGTAGTCCAAAGTCATTGGTTAATTTGGCCAAGTTAAAAAATTATCACTTAGTTGCAAATACTTTGACCAATCTTTTTTTTGTTCATGAAAACATTAAAGACTTTGTGTTAGATGAAAATATTAGTCTTGAAAGCATAAGAAAGGATGAAAATGTCAAAAATTTAATTTTTTCAGGTTATGATGGAACTTTATTTACTACAAAACCTGTTGAAATTAGTTGGCACAAAATTAAAGTTGGAAATAAAAATTTACAAATACTACCAAAATATCTTAGAAAATTTCCTGGAGATTATAATTTAGTTGATAAAGTTATTTTTTATATTTTTAGAGAGTTTTTATTTCCAGGGAGGTTTTTGAGGAAGTTATTTAAAAAAAAAAATTAATTTTGTAATACACTTTGAGGATCTAATCTTTCACCAAACCAGTTAAGTCTTACATCAAGATGAGGTCCAGTGGACCTCCCAGATGATCCAACAGTTCCAATTATATCTCCCTTTTTTACCTGATCTCCAACATCTACAAAAATTTCATCCATATGCATATATAAGGTAGAAACTCCATGCCCATGATCGAAAATTAAAGTAGCTCCAGTATAATATAAATCTTTTTCTGCAAGGGTCGTAATCCCGTTATTCATTGCTTTTATTGGTGTTCCTTTTTTTTCTGCAAAATCTAGACCGTAGTGAGGCCATTTAGGTATACCATTTAGAATTCTTTGACTACCGTAAACACCAGTTATTATTGCACCATCAAGTGGCATTATAAACTTATCTTTAAAGAATTGTAAGTCGCTATTAATCTCTCTTGCTTTAGCTATGAGTCGATTTTCTTTTTTAATTCTTTCATAGACTTCTTCAGGGGGAGTAACCTTTTTTTTAGGCAATCCATCAATTCTTTGTATTTTATAATTTCTTTTTTGAACTTTTTTTACAGTTTTTTTATTTCCTTCAGTTATGATAATGTCATACTTTCTGTCTTTACTAATTCCAAAAACAAAGAAACCGTCTTTTGAAACTTTTATTTTTTTTTTATCAATTAAAATTTTGGTTCCCGGAGAGGTTTTGCCAATTATATAATGTCCTTGAATGAATTTTCCTTGAAATTCTACTGCAATAACTTTGAAGTTTATTAAAAATATTATTAAAGAAAATTTTATTATTTTGCAGTCCATCCACCGTCAACTAATAATGAGGTTCCATGTATCATTGATGCTGCATCAGAGGCAAGAAAAACTACAGTTGAAGCAATTTCAGATAACTCCGCAAATCTTCCTAGAGGAATATTATTTAATGTTTCTTTTTTAAATTTTTTATTTTTTAGAAATTTTCTTGTCATTGGAGTAATTACAAAAGTTGGAGCAACTGTGTTTACTCTGATATTATATTTAGCTAAATCTACCGCCATACCTCTTGTTAATCCTTCCAAGCCCCATTTGTTCATATTATAAACACTTCTAATTGGTCCACCAACATGACCCATCTGTGAAGACATGTTAATAACTGAACCTCCTACTTTTTTTCTATTTTTAAGTTCTATCATCTTGTTTGCACACAGTTGTGCTAGGTTAAAAGCTGCAATTGTGTTTATTTTTACTAAGTATTCCATATCTTTTGTTTTAACTTTTGTAAAATGTTCAGGAATATTGTTTCCTGCATTGTTAACTAAAATATCAATTCTTTCTTGTTTATTAACTATGTTTTTAATTTGATTATAATTTGTAATATCGCAAACATATGATTTACATTTTACTTTATACTTTTTAATTTTTTTAGACACTTCACTTAAATCTTTTTTAGTACGGCTTATTATTATTAAATTAGTTCCAGCTTCAGCCAAAGCAATTGCACATGCTCTACCAAGACCTTTTCCAGCTCCTGAAACTAAGGCAATTTTCTTTTTTAAATTGTATTTTTTTAAAAACATTTTATATGAATAACTTTAAATCAGTATAAATCAACTCTATTGCTACTATCAGAATTGCTAATAAACCTAGCCAAGCAATCCATTTATATTTTTTAATCCAATTTGAAATGAGAGTAGCTGCAGTAGCCATTAGAACTATTGATAAAATTAAACCAAACACTAATAAAAAATAATGATCTTTCGCAGCTCCAGCTACGCCCAAAACATTATCAAGACTCATTGTAAAGTCAGCAATCAATATCGTCCATATTGCTTTTAAAAAACTCGAATTATCGACTTTTATTTTATCACCTTCAATGTTCTGGTTTTTTATTACATCAGCATATAATTTATAAACAATGTATAAGAGCGCCAGTCCACCAATTAATCTCAAACCTTTAATTTGAAGTAAATAAGCTGTTAATAAAGTTAGGATAATTCTTAAAATAACAGCTGCTCCGATACCAAAAAAAATTATTTTTTTTCTTTTATCGATTGGAAATTGAGAAGCAACCATGCCAATTATAATTGCATTATCGCCTGCTAAAACTAAATCTATAAAAACTATTTGAAAAAAAATTATAACTTGTTCAGACAACATTAATTACCCAATATCATATCTGCACCCTTTTCAGCAATCATTATAGTTGGAGCGTTTGTATTACCAGAGGTTATGTTTGGCATTATAGACGCGTCAATTACTCTTAAATTTTCTATTCCATGAACTTTTAATTTATCAGAGACAACTGCATTATCATCACTTCCCATTTTGCATGTTCCAACAGGGTGAAATATAGTTTGAGTATAATCGCTACCAGCTTTAACTAATTCTTCATCATCTTTTATATGCGTTCCTGGTCTATATTCTTCAGGTTCATATTTTTTAAATGTTTTTGTTTCAAGCATTATTTTTCTTACAAGTTTTAAACCTTGTGCTGCTACATATCTATCATCTTCAGTAGACAGGTAATTCATTTTAATTTTTGGATATATTCTACTATCATTACTGACTATGTTTACCTCACCTCTACTTGTAGGTCTAATATTTGCTACTGTAGGAGTAATTCCATCAAAGTCATGTAATTTAGATGCACCTAAAATATCTGTACTGATAGGTTGGACGTGAAATTGTAAATTTGGTGTAGCACGAGAAGTGTCGCTTTTTGCAAAACCGCAGACTTGACTAGCTCCCATGGTCATGGGTCCACTTTGATTAAAAATATATTCTAATCCAATCAACATATTTCCAATTAAACTATTAATTTTTTTATTTAATGATTTAAGATTTTTTACTTTATAAACTGGTCTAAACATTAAATGATCTTGAAGGTTTTTACCAACACCATTTAATTCGTTAACAATGTTAATCCCATTTTTATTTAATTTATCAGCACTACCAATACCTGAAACTTGTAATATGTGCGGTGAACCTATTGAGCCTGCTGATAAAATAATTTCTTTGTTGGTTTTAACTGTGAACAATTTGTCTTGCTTGTAATAATTTACACTTACAGCTTTTTTTCCTTCAAAGTTTATTTTTTGTACGTGAGCATTGGTAATTATTTTTAAATTAGGTCTTTTTTTTATTGGATTTAAATATCCTTTTGCTGCACTACATCTTAATTTTAAACCTTTGTGACTGTGACTGGTTGTAAATTGATAATAACCTATTCCAAAATTATCACCCGTATTAAAATCATCTACTTTGGGTATACCTTGTTCTTCTGCAGCATTTAAAAATTCATCTAGCATTTTTAATTTAATCTTTTTATTTGAAACCATAATAGGGCCACTATCATTATGAAATTCACTTTTTCCCATTTCATTATTTTCTGATTTTAAAAAATATGGGAGAACATCATTCCAAGACCAACCATTATTTCCTTGTTGGCGCCAATTATCATAATCAGTGCTTTGCCCTCTTATCCATAAAAGACCATTAATAGAAGAGCTTCCACCCAATGTTTTGCCTCTAGGATATCTTATAGATCTATTATTCATGGTCTTATCTTTTTCTGTATGAAAACACCAATCAACCTTTGGATTGTGCATCGTTTTATAATAACCAACGGGAATATGTATCCATGGATAGTTATCTTTTCCTCCTGCTTCTAAAAGTAAAATTTTATTTTTTGGATTAGAAGATAGTCTGTTTGCTAAAACACATCCTGCAGATCCGGCACCAATTATTATGTAGTCAAAATTTTCCATTTTTAGTTGAATAGTATATTTAGCAATTGTTATCTAACGTTATTTACACTCATATTTGTCAATTGTCACTTGTATCAAATTGATTTTTCTGGTTTGATGCGCACGTTAAATTTAACTAACAAAAAGGGAATATAATGAAAAAAATCATTTCAATGTTATTTGCTTTAACTTTGGTATTTGGCTTTATTTCAAATGCTAATGCAGCAAAAACATTAAAGTGTCAAACTGTTATCAGTGCTAAAGCTGATGAAGTAGTTATGTTAAAAGACTTCACAGATACAGTTACTGCTTTAACAAGTGGATCACTTAAATTTGAAATCATGCCGGCAGGTACAGTAGTTGGTGTTAAAGAAACTCTAGATGCAGTTGACAAAGGTTTGATCGACTGCGGATTTGCTTGGACACACTATTGGTCAGGTGACCATCCTGCAGCGATGCTATTTGGTTCGCCAGTAGCTGGAGCAGGTGTAGGAATTGATAATATTGCATTCTTATCTTGGTTCCAATATGGCGGTGGAAAAGAACTGTATGATCAACTATGGTCAGAAATGGGAAGAGACATAAAAGGATTTATGCTTCAACCAGTTGGACCAGAGGCACTAGGTTGGTTTCCAAAACCAATTAAAGATATGAATGACTTTAGAACTTATAAGTTTAGAACTCCTCCGGGAATTCCAGGGCAAACTTACAAAGATATCGGTATTGCATCTGTAGCTATGGGAGGTGGAGATATTCTTCCAGCTCTTCAAGCAGGAACAATTGATGCTGCTGAATGGTGTTGCCCAAAACCTGATTTAGTATTTGGTTTTTACAAAGTTCTAAAACATTATTACTTACAAGGTTTACACCAAGTAGTGGTTAATGCTGATTTTTACATGACTGGAAAAACATACAAAGGTTTAACTGCTCATGAGAAAAAATCTCTTGAAGTTGCAGCCAATGCATCTTTAGCAAAATCATTAAGCTACAGAATATATGAAAATGGTAAAGCTCTCGCTGAGTTAACAACTAAGCATGGTGTTATATTAGAAGACACTCCTACAGATTATTTTAAGGAGTATATGGCAGCAGCTAAAGCTACTTTAAATAAAAATGCAGCTAAAAATGCATTTTTCAAAAAAGTTTGGGACTCGCAAAAAGCTTTTGCTGATATCGCTGTTCCATTCTGGAGTGGTGCTCAAATGTCTAATGCTAAGCTAGGAATGGCTCACGCAGCAACATTAAAGTAACAATAGTTTTTATATAAACTATAAATGAAGTTATAATAAAGCGGACTTTTACAGTCCGCTTTATTTTTTTTAAGAAATTTATGGCAGAAGAACCAACCAAATTAGATATTTCTGATGAAATGATAGCCGAAAGGCGGGGTGGATCAGGTAAAATGCCCGAAGATATGCCTAAATGGATGGCAAAATCTATTATTTCAATTGATAAATTTAGCAAGGTAACAGGCAATATAGTTTGTTGGATTTTAATGCCATTAATTTTAGCAATGACATATGAAGTTTTAGCAAGAAAATTATTTTTAGCTCCTACAATTTGGGCTTACGATATTAGTAGATTTCTTTATGGAGCTTTATTCATGTTAGGTGCAGGATATGCTCTTTCAAAAGGAGTTCACATAAGAGCAGATTTTTTATACAGAAATTTTAAAGTTAAAAATCAAGGTTTGATTGATTTTGTTTTATATATTTTATTTTATTTTCCAGGATTAATAGTTTTTTTATATATGACAACTGGATTTCTTCAGGAGTCCATATCAAGAGGTGAAAGAGGTATGGATACTACTTGGATGCCATATATGTGGCCTATTAAATCATGCTTATGGCTTGGTATTGTTTTTTTATTAATTCAAGGAATTTCAGAATTATTTAAAAGCTATTACGCGATGAAAAAAGGGAAATGGCCAGGTGACGAATGATTGCTGAATTAATTGATCCAGCTATTCTCGGTTTTATTCTAATTGGAGTAATGCTTTTTTCTATATTTGTGGGCTTTCCAATATCGTTTACTTTAATTTTTTTAGGTTTTGTATTTGGATATCTAGGTTTTGGTAAACTTGTTTTTTATTTAATGACGCTGCAATTTTCAATGGTGATGACAGAACAAACACTTGCCGCGGTTCCGCTTTTTGTCTTTATGGGTATCATGATGGAACAGGCTGGTTTAATGGAAAGATTATTTTCTGCGTTTCAGTTGATGTTATCAAGAGTTAGAGGATCTTTATACTATGCGGTACTTTTCGTATCAGTAATTTTTGCTGCAGCAACAGGTATTGTTGGCGCCTCAGTAACAATTTTAGGAATTATGGCTGCTAAATCCATGAATAGATCAGGGTACAATGTGAGATTAGCTGCTGGAACAATTACTGCAGGTGGAACTTTAGGAATTTTAATTCCTCCAAGTATTATGCTTGTAGTTATGGGTCCAATAATGGAAATTCCAGTTATTGATTTGTTCGCGGCCGCTATTCTTCCAGGAGTTTTGCTTGCAAGTTTGTATGCCGCATATACCACAATAAGATGCATGTTAGATCCAAAATTAGGACCACCTTTACCTAAAGATATGAGAGCTGAAAGCATGAAAGATGTTTGGATTGAATTTTTTCTTGGTTTAGTTCCACCTGCTGCATTAGTTTTTGCTGCACTAGGAAGTATATTGTTTGGTTTTGCAACACCAACTGAAGCAGCTGGTTGTGGTGCTATGGGCGCTTTATTGTTGTCTCTTGCTTACAAAAAATTAAGTTTATCAAAATTACAAGAAGCACTTGTTAAAACTTTAGAGATCTCAGCTTTAATTATGGTTTTGGTAGCTGCATCAAACTTTTTTGGAGCTGTTTTTGCTAGACTTGGTACACCAATGTTGCTTACTGAATTTTTACTATCATTAGAAATGAATAGATATTTAATTTTAGCTATAGTTATGGGTGTAATTTTTCTTTTAGGATGGCCTTTAGAATGGGTTCCAATTGTAATGATTATTGTTCCAATAATATTACCTTTAATTGAAGCTTTAGGGTTTAATTTAACTTGGTTTGCAATTCTTGTAGCAGTAAATCTTCAAACCGCCTGGTTGTCTCCACCTGTAGCACTTTCAGCTTATTTTTTAAAGGGTGTTGTTCCAGAGTGGGATTTAAAAGATATTTACCTAGGAATGATGCAATTTATGGTGCTTCAAATAATAGGGTTAATAATAATAATAGTATTTCCTAAAATTGTACTATGGTTACCAACTGTACTGTATGGACAGTAAAATTTTTTAGTTTATTATAACTAATGTGACTCAACAAAAAATCGATATTCAACTTAAAAACTGGGAAATTGTTTCTGTAAATCCATCGGATAAACATTGGACTTGGAAAACTCTTTTTTGTTTTTGGGGAAACAGCGTTCAAAGTATAATTGGTTTTTCACTGATAGCATCACTTTATTTGGTATATGATTTAAATTTTTTGGTTGTGCTAACTGGAAGTTTAATCGGATCTATATTTGTTTATTTTTTATGTAATTTAATAGGAAAACCATCTCAGCGTTATGGTATTCCTTTTCCAGTTTTATTAAGAACATCACTAGGCATTAGGGGAGCAAAATACATTTCTTTATTAAGAGGTTTGGTTGGTATGTTTATGTTTGGAGTGCAAACATTTTTTATATCTAAATCAATAGGATATTTGATTCGTATTGCTATCCATTCTTACGACCAATCTATAATGGATAGAGAAATATTTTTAACGTTCTTTTTTGCAATGAACATTATTGATTGGACTGCATTTTTTTTAACTTTAATAATTCAAATTTTATTATTTAGCAAAGGCCATAATTTTAATAAATCATTTATAAACTTTTCTGCTTTATTTGTTTATTTAGGATTAATTATTTTTTTAATTATGGTTGTTTCTGAATATTCTTTAAGTTTTAGTAAATCCCTTAAAGACCTATTAGTTTATGAGAGTATTTTTTCAAAAGAAAATATTGTCCCAATAGTTACTATTGCGGGAACTATTTTTGCATATTTTTCAATTGTTATTGTTAATTTTGGAGATTTCTCAAGATATGTAAAAAATGAAAAAGAACTTAATATAGGAAATTTAAGTCTCCTATTAAATTTAATTATTTTTTCTTTATTGTCAGTTTTAATAGTGATGGGATCCGATATTATTTTAAAAAATAATCTTCTTGAAATAGATAGAATTTTGACAAATCCAACTGATATAATTGGTAAGTTTAATAATACTTTTTTAACAATAGTGGTAATATTTTTTATACTTTTTGCATCCGCTTCAACAAATTTGATTGCAAACTATATTCCCACACAAAATTCATTGCTAAATTTTTTACCTAAAAGCTTAAATATTAAAAGTGTTTCAGCGATTATTGCATTAATTGGTTTATTTGTAGGGGCATCCTGGACACCATTGCTTAGTCAAATAGGGATTTTATCAATTGTTGATACAATAGGTTCTTTTTTTGGTCCTATTTTTGGAATTATTATTACTGATTACTATTTAGTAAACAAAAGCAAAATTAACAATAAAGATTTATATTCTTCTATGACTGATAGTAGCTATTTTTTTTCAAACGGTTGGCATATAAAAGGAATTTATGCGTTGATTATAGGTTTTATTTTTTCGGCTTCAACAATTTGGAATCTGAATCTTAATTTACTCCAATCATATTCATGGTTAATAGGAGCAATAATGTCATCAATTACTTACTATTTATTAGTATCTAAATAAATTAAACATGATTCATTTTGATTTAAAAGATAGAACAGCAATTATTACTGGTGGAGCCCAAGGTTTTGGACTTGATATAGCTAAAAAATTTTTAGATTCCGGCGCTAATGTAATAATATGGGATGTTGATAGGAAAGAACTAGAAAAATCATTTAAAGAAATAAATAATGACAAGTTGTCTTTTAACATTGTAGATGTTTCTAATTTTGATGAGGTCGATCAAACCGTAAAACAAATTACAAAATCAATAAATATTGATATATTAATAAATAACGCTGGAATTACCGGCTCTACTGCTGAACTTTGGAATTATGATGTAAAAGAATGGAACAAAATTGTTGAAATTAATTTAATGGGAACTTTTAACTGCTGTAAATCTATCGTTCCCAACATGATTAACAACAATTATGGTAGAATTGTAAATATTGCTTCAGTTTCTGGTAAAGATGGAAACGCTAATGCAAGTGCTTACAGCTCTGCAAAAGCTGGAGTTTTAGGTTTGACAAAGTCTTTAGGTAAAGAACTTGCAGAAAAAAATATAGCTGTTAATGCAGTTACACCTGCTGGAGCCAAAACAAGAATATTAGACCAAATGTCTAAAGAACATGTACAAAAAATGTTATCAAAAGTTCCTAGAGGAAGATTTTTGGAGTTAAACGAGTTAACATCACTTGTATGTTGGCTTTCATCAGAAGAAAATTCATTTTCTACAGCAGCTGTTTTTGATATCAGCGGTGGTAGATCTACATACTAGGCTTTTTAACTGGCTTGATGACCAGTTTTTCTTTGTCAATTTTAAATTCTTTTGACAAGACAGGTGCAAGAATTATTACTGACCAGTAGATAAATAGGGCGAAAAAGGAAAAAGTTTTCAAGATTTTTCTCCATTTATTTTGCAGTTTTCTTTGTTTATTTTAGAGCTAAAATTTTTAATATTTTTTTTATCCACTATCCAAATAAAAGATTTTTCATAAGTGTTGTCACTAGCGATTTTGGTACATTTTTTGCCCAATTTCACTACTGAATTTGAGGAGCAGCTTGCTAAAAACATTAAAGAAGTTATTAAGGTTATTAATTTCATATTAAATAAATACAGTTAAATAATGAATTTTGAGTGTTTAAATCATGTCTAAAATTTGATTTTAAATAATTTGTTAAAAATAAATTTATATGTCTATATGCGTACTAAATGAAAATTTTGATTCAACTATCTGTTTTATTTCTTTTTTTTAACTTTTCAACATTAGCAGAAAAAATAACTGTTTTTGAATTTACAGAAGAAGAGATGACAACCTTAAAAGAAAAAAAAGTTAAAGGTAAAACAAAATGGAAATTAGGGGTAAATACTAATGGTAATTTTGTTCGTGCAGAAGCGGAAGGAACAGGTTCTGGGTTAGGAAAAGAGTTAAAAATTAACCTTAATAATACACCTTATATAAATATCACTTGGAAGGTGGAAAAAGGACTAGAGGGGATCAATGAACAAAGTAAAAAGGGTCATGATTATGCAGCTAGAGTTTTTGTTATTAAGAAAACCGGAGCTACAGCTTTGTCAAATAGAGCTGTAAATTATGTTTTTTCTAGTAATAACGATATTGGGAAAAACTGGCACAGCCCATATACAAAAAAATCTATTGATTATGTTTTATCAACAACAAAAATAAATAGTGACGAATGGGTTACAGTTAAAGCTAATGTAAAAGAGAGTTTTAAAACTCTTCATAATTTAGATGTTGATGAAATAAATGGCGTGGCAATAATGACTGATACGGATAACAGTAAATTAAAGGCTATATCTTATTATCAAAATATTTATTTTTCTTCAGAATAGTCAAATTTTTAAATATTTTTTTAACATTACGCTCATATAAGATAAGATAATTGCAGCCAAAACATCTTCAATAGGTTTTGCCGCAGGGTAACCAAAATTCCAAAGAATTACACCAATCAACCAAATTATATAAATTTTCATAAAACAGATAACTTATATTAAATTAAGGACTTTTCTAAACAAATTACTCATTTTAATTAGATTAATTCGTCCAGTATTTACATTTCTGGGGCTTGGATGATAACAACCAACGAGTTTAATATTATTTGGTAGTCTATAAATTTGTCCATGTCCAAAATGGAATTTTTCATTTAAATTGTATTTTTTTTTGTAAAAATAAACACATGTATCAAAAGCTATTTTTCCTAAGGCAACTATAACGCTTAAATTTTTAAGATTGTTTATTTCTTGATTAAAAAAATTTGAACAATTATTAAGTTCACTTAATTTTGGTTTGTCTCCAGGTGGTACACATTTTAAAGCTGTAGTTATAAATGCATTATTTAATTTTAAACCATCATTTATATTGTATGAAGTGTTTTTGTTAGAAATTTTCACTTTATGAAGACATTTGTATAAAAAATCAGACGATCTATCTCCAGTAAATACCCTGCCAGTTCTAGTGCCACCGTGTGCTGCTGGTGCCAAACCAACAAAAAGAATTTTTCCTTTTATATCACCAAAGCCTGTAATTGGTTTTCCCCAGTATTTTTCGTTAATATATTGTTTTCTCTTATTTTTAGATATTTTTTTTCTAAATTTTACTAACCTAGAACATTTGCTACATTTAATTATAGATCTATTTAGTTTTTCTAATTTATTTATATTATTTATTTTTATCTGCATAAAAAAGACAAATTAAAAAAAATACTGTCCAAATAAGAGCTATTAAACCTTTTTGTATGCTTGTTTCTGCATCCCATAGTCCAAGAAAAAATGCACCAAAAATTAGGCCTAAAAAATATATTATAGTTATAATGTTAGTTAAGTTCATTTTAAAATGTTTTTTTGTTAGCTTTTTTGTATAAAGAAATACCATTATTAATTTTATGTTGATATGATTCTTTAAAACTTTCGAGTTGCCAACCATTCAATCTTTTTTGTATTTCTAGAAGATTGTTTTTTTTCCATTCGTTTGATGTTTTTTCATCCTTCCAGATTTCCTTTTCTTCATTTGATCTTCCACAACCATAACAAAAACCTGTTTTGGGATCAGTTTTACAAATGCTGATGCAAGGCGATATAATCATTTTATTTATTTTATTTCTATATATTTACACTATTATTCTAATTGGACAAATTAGTTCAATAATATATAAAGCTTCAATAATTGTGGGCGAGTGGCGGAACTGGCAGACGCGTATGACTTAGGATCATATCTCGCAAGGGGTGAAGGTTCGAGTCCTTTCTCGCCTACCAAGAAATTTAGATATTTATGAAAGTAACTATAGAAAATAAAAAAGGTTTAAATAAGGATTTAAAAGTTCTTATAGATAAAAAAACTATCAACTCTTACCTAGAAGAAAAATATGAAGAAATTAAGAAAAATGTTGTATTAAAAGGTTTTAGACCAGGAAAAGTTCCTAAAGATATTTTAAAAAGACAATTTGGAAAAGCTGTTTATGGAGAAGTTTTAGATAAAGTTTTGAAAGATACAACAATGAAAGCTTTAGATGAAAATAAAATTAAACCAGCAGGTCAACCCAAGATAGATTTAAAAAGTTTTGGCGAAGGTAAAGATTTAGAGTATATTATTTCAGTAACAGAATTGCCGAAAGTTAGCATTAAATCTATAGAAGATATTAAATTTGATGAATATAAAGTAAATATTGATAAAAGCGAAACGGAAAAAAGAATTAATGGAATTGCGAAAAATCAAAAAAATTTTATTGAAGTAGATTCAGCTAAAGTAGCTAATGAAGGTGATCTTGTTGTATTTGACTACACTGCCACGGTTGATGGAAAAAATTTTAAAGGAAATGAAGGAAAAAACACTCAGCTTGAACTTGGAAAAGATTTATTCATTAAAGGTTTTGATAAACAGCTATTAAAATCAAAAAAAGATGAGATAATAAATGTCACAGTGTCTTTACCGGAAAACTTTCCAGAAAAAGAATTAATCGGAAAGGAAGCAGTTTTTGCATGCAAGATTGCAGCGGTAAAAAAACCTAAAGAAGTCAAAGTAGATGATGAATTTGCAAAAAATTTAGGTGCTAAAGATTTAAATAATTTAAAAGAACTAGTTTCAAAGCAAATTAATGAAGAGTATAAAAATTCATTAGAAAATTTAACAAAAAATGAAATATTAAAACAATTAGAAAAATTTAAAGTTGATCAAATACCAGAAAACTTAGTTGAACAAGAAGTTAAAATTTTATCTCAAGGCATGAATGAAGAAGAGGCAAAAAAAAATAGAAGTAAATTTGAAGAAACCGCAAAAAAAAGAATTAAACTAGGATTAATTTTAAATGAATTTGGTGAGCAAAATAAAATAAAAGTTGAGGAACACGAAATCCAAGAAGAAATTCAAAAGCAACTTAAAATGATGCCTGGTCAAGAAAAAATGGTTATGGAATATTATCAAAAAAATCCCAGTGCTGCCGCTAGCTTGAGAGGAACAATTTATGAAAATAAGATATTAAATCTAATTAAAGAGAAAGCAAAATCTAATGTAAAAAATATCACTAAAGAAGAGGCTGAAAAGTTGCTTAAATCTGCTCATGACCATACACACGATCATTCCCATGATGATAATGCTGAGAAAAAAACTAAGCCGTCTAAAAAATCTTCCATTGAAAAAAAAGCTAAAACAATAAGCAAAAAAGCAACAAAAACAAAAAAAGTTAGCAAAAAGTAATCACAAGTTGTATAAGTAGATCGCGAATCATTTTATGACAACAAAGATATCTGAACACATGAATACATTAATTCCTATGGTTGTGGAGCAATCAAGCAAAGGAGAGAGAGCGTATGATATCTATTCTAGACTTTTAAAAGAAAGAATAATTTTTTTAACTGGACCAATAAATGACAACGTAGCTTCTCTTGTAACAGCTCAAATGTTATTTTTGGAATCTGAGAATCCTAAAAAAGAAATATATTTATATATTAATAGTCCAGGCGGTTTGGTAACCGCTGGCTTAGGAGTTTATGACACTATTCAATATATAAAACCACCCGTATCAACTTTATGCATAGGTCAAGCTGCATCAATGGGATCTTTTTTGTTAGCTGCTGGAGAAAAAGGAAAAAGATTTTCATTGCCAAATTCAAGAATTATGGTTCACCAACCTTCTGCAGGCTTTCAAGGTCAAGCTACAGATATTGAAATTCATGCAAATGAAGTGCTTGCGTTAAAAAAAAGATTAAATGAAATTTATTCAAAACATACTGGCCAGCCGCCTGAAGATATAAAAAAAGCATTAGAGAGAGATAATTTTATGACCCCGGAAAATGCAAAAGAATTTGGTTTAATTGACCAAGTAGTGGAAAAAAGAACTTAATCCACAACATGTTGTTCTGTTAACAACCCTTACTTGATTAGTATTAACATTCTGTAATAAAGTGTTTCTATTGATTCGTTAAAAAAAATTATGACAACAAATAACAAAAATATTCTTTATTGTTCCTTTTGTGGAAAAAGCCAGCATGAAGTTAGAAAATTAATTGCAGGCCCAACAGTATTTATTTGTGATGAATGCGTTGAGCTCTGTATGGATATTATTAAAGAAGAAAGCAAAGATACATTTGTTAAACATCAAGATGGACTACCATCACCAAAAGAAATTTGTGCAGTTTTAGATGATTATGTTATAGGCCAACAACATGCCAAAAAAGTTTTATCAGTAGCTGTCCACAATCATTATAAAAGATTAAACTATGAAAACAAAACAAGTAAAACAGTTGAATTAGCTAAATCAAATATTTTGTTAGTTGGTCCAACTGGTTGTGGAAAAACTTTGCTAGCGCAAACATTGGCAAGAATATTAGATGTTCCATTTACAATGGCCGACGCTACAACTTTAACTGAAGCTGGCTATGTGGGAGAAGATGTTGAGAATATTATTTTAAAATTATTACAAGCAGCTGATTACAATGTTGAAAAAGCCCAAAGAGGTATAGTTTATATTGATGAAGTTGATAAAATTAGCAGAAAGTCAGAAAACCCTTCAATTACCAGAGATGTTTCAGGCGAAGGTGTGCAACAAGCTTTATTGAAAATTATGGAAGGAACTATTGCAAGTGTTCCTCCGCAAGGAGGAAGAAAACATCCTCAACAAGAATTTTTGCAAGTTGATACTACAAATATTTTATTTATTTGTGGGGGAGCATTTGCTGGTTTAGATAAAATTATTTTACAAAGAGACAAAGGTACAGCTATAGGTTTTGGTGCAAATGTAAAATCTACTGAAGATAAAAAAACTGGCGAGTGGATGAAAAATTTAGAACCCGAAGATCTATTAAAATATGGATTAATACCTGAATTTATTGGAAGGTTGCCTATAATTGCTACACTTGAGGACCTTGATGAAAAATCATTGGTTAAAATATTATTAGAGCCTAAAAATTCTTTGATCAAACAGTACCAAGAACTTTTTAAATTAGAAGGAGCAAAACTATCCTTTAAAGATAATGCAATTAAAGAGATTGCTAATAAAGCAATTAACAAAAAAACTGGTGCCAGAGGCCTGAGATCTATCTTGGAAAATATACTACTCAAAACAATGTATGAATTACCGAGTCAAGACAATATAGAAGAAATAATAATCGATGTAGGCGCGGCGAAAGGACAATCCCAACCAATAACTGTTTATTCAAAAAATACCAATAAACCTAAGACTGACAAAACGTCAGCTGCATAATTTAAAGTTAACAAACATTAAATATCTGTTGCAATATTAATTTTAATCTCCATATTAAACTAATGAATGTAAAAATTACCCTGCCATTATTGCCATTAAGAGACATTGTTGTATTTCCTGGTATGGTGATACCTTTATTTGTTGGTAGAGATAAATCTATATCGGCACTTAATGAGGTAATGAAAAAAGATAAAAAAATCGTATTAGTTACTCAAAAAAATTCTGAAGTTGATGATCCAAAGAATACAGATGTATTTATGTATGGTTGTGAAGGAAATATTTTACAACTTCTTAAATTACCAGATGGAACCGTTAAAGTATTAGTGGAAGGACATAAAAGAGTTAAAATAATTGATTTTAAAGATAATGAAAAATTTATCACTTGTGAATTTACACATCAAAATGATGAATTATCAGAGAATGAAGATTTAATGCCCTTAGCTCTAACAGCTTTAAGAAGACTTGAAAAGTTAACATCGGTAAATAAAAAAATTTCTAATGAAACTATTCACAATATAAAACAATTAAAAGATCCATCTAAAATTGCAGACAATATTGGAGCGCATATAAATTCAACAATATCTGAAAAACAACAAATTTTTGAAACATTTAATGTAAAAAAGAGACTTAATTCAGTGATTAAGATTATGGAAAACGAGACTAGTATAATTGGAGTTGAAAAAAGAATTAGAGGAAGAGTTAAAACTCAAATGGAAAAAACTCAAAGAGAATATTATTTAAACGAACAGTTAAAAGCTATCCAAAAAGAATTAGGTGAAATTGAAGATGGAAAAGATGAAACGTCAAGTTTAAACAAATCTATATTAAAAGCGAAAATGCCTAAAGATGTTCAAAAAAAATGCATGTCTGAACTTAAAAAATTAAAAAACATGAGTCCTATGTCTGCTGAAGCAACTGTAGTAAGAAATTATCTTGACTGGATGATTGATGTACCTTGGTATAAGAAAGATAAAGTAGATATCGATTTAAATAAAGCTGCTAAAACTTTAGATGAAGATCATTTCGGATTAGAAAAAATTAAAGAAAGAATTATTGAATTTTTAGCTGTCCAAAAAAGAATGGAAAAAATCAAAGGTCCAATTTTATGTTTAGTTGGCCCACCTGGAGTTGGAAAAACTTCTCTTGGAAAATCTATTGCTAGAGCTATAAATAGACAGTTTGTAAGAATGTCCTTAGGAGGCGTAAGAGACGAAGCTGAAATTAGAGGACATAGAAGAACGTACATTGGTTCATTGCCTGGAAAAATAATTCATATGATGAAAAAAGCAGGAACAAAAAATCCTTTAATTTTACTTGATGAAATAGATAAAGTCGGCAATGATTATAGAGGTGACCCATCCTCGGCATTGCTAGAAGCTTTGGATCCAGAACAAAATTCAAATTTTAATGATCATTATTTAGAAGTTGATTATGATTTATCAGATGTAATGTTTGTTACAACAGCAAATACTTTAAACATTTTACCACCACTTTTAGATAGAATGGAGGTTATTAGAATACCCGGGTATACAGAAGATGAAAAAATTAATATTGCAAACAAATTTTTATTACAAAAACAAATCAAGGAAAATGGAGTTAAAGAAGGAGAGTTTGAGTTACTAGATGGAACTATTAAGGAAATAATCAGAAACTATACAAGAGAGTCTGGAGTTAGAAACCTTGACAGAGAAATATCAAAAGTTATTAGAAAAGCTGTTAAAAAAGTCGTTAACAAAGAAGAAAAAAAAGTATCTATAAGTAAAAATAATCTACCAGATTTTTTAGGTGTTAAAAAGTTTAAATATGGTGAATTAGAAAACGAAGATAAAGTAGGAATAGTTACTGGATTAGCATGGACTGAGTTTGGTGGGGAAATACTTAAAATTGAAACTGTTCATATGCCAGGTAAAGGCAGAATGCAAATTACTGGCAAACTAGGCGATGTAATGCAAGAATCAGTTAAAGCTGCTAAATCTTTTGTTCGATCAAAGAGCTTAGAATATGGCATTATACCACCCATTTTTGAGAAAAAAGATTTTCATATACATGTTCCAGAAGGAGCTACGCCAAAAGATGGGCCTTCAGCTGGTGTAGCAATGGTTACATCTATAGTATCTGCAATAACAAAAAATCCTATTGATAGAAAAATTGCAATGACAGGTGAAGTTACAATAACGGGTCAGGTACTTCAAATTGGCGGGCTTAAAGAAAAATTATTAGCAGCTCATAGAGCTGGAATTAAACATGTTATAATTCCAAAAGATAATGAAAAAGATTTAGTTGATATACCAAAAAAAGTTAAAGAAGATATAAAAATTACTGGCGTTGGAAATGTTGATGAGGTGTTAAAAATTGCACTGAAAAATGAATTAAAAAGAGTCGAATGGACAGAAGTTGACAACCTTTCAAAATCTAAAAAACAAGATAAATCTCAAGCTAGCATTCAATAATTAATAATTTACATTATTCAATCCTTGATGTAATAGTAGCCCTTGTTTGGGGCGGTTAGCTCAGTTGGTAGAGCATCTCGTTTACACCGAGGGGGTCAAAGGTTCGAGTCCTTTACTGCCCACCAAAACACGGGGGGGTGTAGCTCAGTTGGTTAGAGCGATCGCCTGTCACGCGATAGGTCGAGGGTTCGAGTCCCTTCACTCCCGCCACTTTTCATTTTTGTACTAGTTTATTGTTTAAAAAATGCAACCTTAACGCACTTATTTTAATAAAAAAAGATGCTATATAGATATTAATGCTTTCAGAATTTTTAAAAGATTATTTATCTATAGTAGTTTTTTTGTTTCTAGCTTTTGGTTTGAGCATAAGCTTCATTGTATTAAATTTTGTTTTTTCACCAAACAAACCTGATCCGGAAAAACTATCTGCTTACGAATGTGGATTCGAAGCGTTTGATGACTCTAGAATGGAATTTGATGTGAGATTTTATTTGGTAGCAATTCTATTTATAATATTTGATTTAGAAATAGCTTTTTTATTTCCATGGGCTATTTCTTTAGGAAGTATAGGTTTTTTAGGTTTTTGTTCTATGATGATATTTTTATTTATTCTTACAGTTGGTTTTATTTATGAGTGGAAAAAAGGTGCATTAGACTGGGAATAAAAAAAGAATTAATTATGACTCCAGATGATAAATTAAAAAAAATTCCGGAAGAATTTAAAAAACTAGCTAAAGATTTTAGCGACAAAGGTTTTATTACTACTTCCCTAGACAATCTTATTAATTGGTCAAGATCAGGATCATTACATTGGATGACTTTTGGCCTAGCTTGTTGTGCAGTAGAAATGATGCATACTTCAATGCCAAGATATGATTTAGAAAGATTTGGAGCGGCTCCAAGAGCTTCACCAAGGCAATCCGATGTAATGATTGTAGCTGGCACTCTCACTAATAAAATGGCACCAGCTTTAAGAAAAGTTTACGACCAAATGCCCGAGCCAAGATACGTTATATCTATGGGCAGTTGTGCAAATGGTGGTGGTTACTATCACTACTCGTATTCAGTAGTTAGAGGTTGCGATAGAATTGTTCCAGTTGATATATATGTTCCTGGGTGCCCACCATCTGCTGAAGCATTGCTGTACGGAATTTTACAATTGCAAAAAAAAATTAGAAATCAAGGTTCTTTAGAAAGATAACTCTAAAATGAAAAATTTAACAGATTTAGAAAAAAAAATTAATTCGGAACTTGCAACAAAAATTAATGATTCAAAAATTTTTCATAATCAACTATATTTGACAATAGATGATGAAGATTTGTTGGACGTAGTGACTTTCTTAAAAACTAACAACAATACAAAGTTTAGACAGTTAATTGATATTACCGCAGTTGATTATCCAGAAAAACAGCAAAGATTCAAAATGGTATATTTGTTTTTAAGCCATCAATTTAATCAAAGAATTATTCTTAGTTTTTTTATAAACGAAAATGAACTTGTGTCATCTTTAATTAAGATTTTTCCATCAGCTAATTGGATGGAAAGAGAAGTTTTTGATATGTATGGTATTAAATTTAAAGATCATCCTGATCTTAGAAGAATATTAACCGATTATGAATTTGAAGGTTTTCCTTTAAGAAAAGATTTTCCTTTAACAGGTCACAAAGAAACCAGATATAGCGAAGAAGAAAAAAAAGTAATTTATGAACCAGTGAAACTTGAGCAAAATTATAGAAATTTTGATTATGAAAGCCCATGGGAAGGAACAAAATATATTAACAAACAAACAAAAAAAAATAATGACGAAAAAATCTAAAACCTTAAATCTAAACTTCGGCCCTCAACACCCTGCAGCACATGGTGTCTTAAGGTTAATATTGGAACTTGATGGTGAAGTTGTTGAAAAAGTTGATCCTCACATAGGTTTGCTTCATAGAGGCACTGAAAAACTAATTGAAAATAAGACTTATATGCAAGCAGTTCCTTATTTTGATAGACTAGATTATGTAGCGCCCATGAATCAAGAACATGCGTTTGCCCTTGCTATCGAAAAAATATTAAATATAGAAGTGCCAATTCGCGCTCAATTTATAAGAGTAATTTTTTGTGAAATAGGAAGAATTTTAAGTCATATTTTAAATATAACCACACAGGCTTTAGACGTAGGAGCTCTAACTCCATCCTTGTGGGGATTTGAAGAAAGAGAAACTCTAATGACTTTCTATGAACGAGTGTCTGGATCAAGATTGCATGCTAATTATTTTAGAGCAGGAGGTGTTCATCAAGATTTACCAGGAACTTTAGATAAAGATATAGCAGAATTTTGTTATCATTTTCCAAAAGTTATAGATGATCTTGAAACGCTTCTTACGGATAATAGAATATTTAAACAAAGAAATGTCGACATCGGAATAGTTAGCAAAGAAGATGCTCTAGATTATTCTTTTTCAGGAGTAATGCTCAGAGGTTCTGGAGTACCTTGGGATTTAAGAAAATCTCAACCCTATGAATGCTATGATCAATTAGAATTTAAAATTCCAGTAGGAAAAAATGGAGATTGTTATGATAGATATATTTGCAGAATTGATGAAATGCGAGAAAGCGTAAAAATCATTAATCAGTGTTTATCAATAATGCCAAAAGGTCCAATAAAATCACCAGATGGAAAAATTACACCACCACCAAAAAAAGAAATTAAAGAGTCAATGGAGGCTTTAATTCATCATTTTAAACTATTTACCGAAGGCTATAGAGTTGATGAAGATGAAATTTATACCGCAGTCGAAGCCCCAAAAGGAGAGTTTGGAGTTTATTTAATTTCCGATGGATCTAACAAGCCATATAAATGTAAAATTAGGGCACCAGGTTTTTCTCATTTACAAGCAATGGATTATTTAATCAAAGGTCACATGCTAGCTGATGTGCCTGCTGTATTAGGTTCTTTAGATATAGTTTTTGGAGAAATTGATAGATGAGTATAAAAAGAATTTCTAAAAAACAGCCTGATAATTTTGAGTTTGACTCAGATAATTTAAAAAAAGCAAATAGAATTATAAATAATTACCCTGAAGGAAAACAACAAAGTGCAGTAATGTCATTACTTTATTTAGCTCAGAACCAAAACGAAAATTGGATACCGTTGGCAGCAATGAAATATATAGGAAAATTTTTAAACGTTCCTTATATAAAAGTCTACGAAGTGGCAACATTTTATACAATGTATAATTTGTCACCAGTCGGAAAAAATTTTATTCAAATATGCACCACAACCCCATGTATGATTAGAGGAGCTTATAAGCTTGTAGAAGCCTGCAAAGAAAAAATATCACAAAATGAAAATGAAATATCAGAAGATAAAAAATGTTCTTGGGTTGAGGTAGAATGTTTGGGTGCATGTGTCAATGCACCTATGATGCAAATAAATAATGATTATTTTGAAGACTTGGATAAAGAAAAAACTTTAAAAATTTTAGATCAAATTTTAAAAGGTGAATCTCCAAAACCAGGTTCATACAGAGGTAGGTTAAATAGTGAACCAGAAAATAACAGAAAAACTTTATTGGATATTAAAAATGCTTAAAGACGAAGACAGAATATTTAAAAATTTATACAACGATTTAGGTTCAGATTTAAATTCATCTAAAAAAAGAGGTGACTGGACAAATACTAAAGAACTATGCGGCAAAGGGAGAGACTGGATTATTAATGAAATTAAAACATCTGAACTAAGAGGGAGAGGTGGAGCAGGTTTTCCAACGGGTTTAAAATGGTCTTTTGCTCCAAAAGAAGTAGGCTCAAGACCTCACTATTTAGTTATAAATGCTGATGAGTCAGAACCAGGGACATGTAAAGATAGGGATATATTAAGATTTGAACCTCACAAGTTAATAGAAGGTTGTTTAATATCTTCTTACGCAGTTAATGCCAAAAAATGCTATATTTATATAAGAGGTGAATATTTCAACGAAGGTCAAAAATTACAAACCGCAATTGATGATGCTTACAATAATAATTTTTTAGGAAAAGATGCATGTGGCACAGGTTGGGATTTAGATATTTATATTCATTATGGAGCAGGTGCTTATATTTGCGGTGAGGAAACAGCTTTACTTGAAAGTTTAGAAGGTAAAAAGGGACAACCTAGATTAAAACCACCTTTTCCTGCTCTTGTTGGGTTGTATGGCTGTCCTACAATTATAAATAACGTTGAAACGGTTGCAGTAGTTCCAACAATTTTAAGAAGAGGAGCTAAATGGTTTGCTTCATTAGGAAAACCTAAAAACACAGGGACAAAAATTTATTGTATTTCTGGAAACGTAAATAGCCCGTGCAATGTCGAAGAAGAAATGGGTACCTCATTAAAGGATTTAATAGAAACTCATGCTGGAGGTGTCATTGGTGGATGGGAAAATTTAAAAGCTGTTATACCAGGTGGTTCGTCAATGCCATTACTTCCAAAAAAAATTTGCGATACAATTAAAATGGATTTTGATTCTTTAATTGCAGAAAAAAGTGGTTTAGGGACCGCAGGCATTGTGGTTATTAATAATGATCAAGATATTATTAAATGTATGGCAAGAATAGCCAGATTTTACAAACATGAAAGTTGCGGTCAATGCACACCATGTAGAGAAGGTTCTGGCTGGATGTGGAGAATGTTAGAGAGAATGGCAAAAGGAGAAGCATCAAAAGATGAAGTAGATATGCTTATGGATGTTACAAAACAAATTGAAGGTCATACCATTTGTGCATTCGGAGAAGGTTCAGCATGGCCAGTTCAAGGTCTCCTAAGACATTTTAAAAAAGAAATAGAAAAAAGAAATAATTTTAAACCTCTAGTAAATAGAAATAAAAACATTCCTTATTTAGTAGATCAACATTTGTTAGACAAAAAAAATGCTTAAATTAAAAGTAAACAATCAAGATATAGAGATCGAAGAAGGATTAACTGTATTGCAAGCTTGTGAAAAAGCAGGAGTAGAAATTCCAAGATTTTGTTATCATGAAAAACTATCTATAGCTGGAAATTGTAGAATGTGTTTAGTTGAAATTGAAAAGTCCCCTAAACCAGTTGCTTCGTGTGCTATGCCTGCGACCGAAGGAATGAATATTAAAACTAATACAGAGTTTGTTAAAAAATCAAGAAATGGTGTGATGGAGTTTTTATTAGCAAACCACCCTCTAGACTGTCCAGTATGTGACCAAGGTGGTGAATGCGATTTACAAGACCAATCAATGTTTTATGGTGTAGATAAATCTAGATACAAAGAAAACAAAAGATCAGTTCCAGAAAAAAATATGGGTCCTCTTATTAAAACTCAAATGACCAGATGCATACATTGTACCAGATGCATAAGATTTGCAACAGAAGTAGCAGGTGTGACAGAACTGGGTGCAATAGGTAGGGGAGAAAATATGGAAATCACAACGTATTTGGAGAAATCTATGGAGTCTGAATTGTCTGCTAACGTAGTCGATTTATGTCCTGTTGGAGCTTTAACTTCCAAGCCATACGTTTTTGAAGCTAGGCCTTGGGAGCTTAAGAAAACTGAAACAATAGATGTAATGGACGCGATAGGATCAAACATAAGAGTTGACACGTATGGCTGGGAGGTAAAAAGAGTTTTACCAAGGATTAATGAAGATATTAATGAAGAATGGATATCCGATAAAACAAGATATGCTTGCGATGGATTATTAAACCAAAGACTTGATAGCCCTTTTATAAAATATAATCAAAAATTTGATAAAGCTTCATGGAAAGAAGTTTTCAATATTATTAAAGCTAAAATTAATGAAATAGACAATGACAAAATATGTGGTTTTACAGGTGATTTAACTAATATGGAAACATTATACATATTTAAAGAATTTTTTAATAAATTATTAAACTCAAAAAATTTAGAATCTAGAATTAATTATACTTATTTAAACCCAGAAAAAAGAGAAAATTATTTATTTAATTCTTCTATTAATGGTATTGAAGAAAGTGATTTTATTTTGCTTATAGGATCAAACCCTAGATATGAAGCAACTATATTAAATGCACGCATTAGAAAAGCTTATTTAAAAAACAAAACAAAAATATTTTCATTAAATGATGTGGGAGATTTAACTTACCCCTACAAATTTTTGAAAGGCACAACGGAAGATTTAAGAAAAATTATTGAAGACAAACATGACGTGTCAAATATTATCAAAGAATCAAAAAAACCAATTATTATCTTAGGTCAATCAGCCCTATCATCAAATTCAGGAAAATATATTTTTGAATCAATAAAGTATTTTTTAAAAAAAAATAATAAGATAAATAATGAATGGAACTCTTTAAATATTATTTCAGAAAATGCATCTACTGTAGGAAGTTTTGATTTAGGAATTTTCCAAATTAATAATGGATCAAATCAAATATTATCAAATTTACAAGATCACAAGTATGAATTGGTGTTTTTATTAGGTCAAGACAGTTTGAAATTTAATAAACAAAACGAATTTATAATTTACCAAGGAAGTCATGGCGACAAAGGTGCTGAAATTGCCGATATAATTTTACCAGGAGCAGCTTATACGGAACAAGATGGTTACTTTACTAACTTAGAAGGAAAACTTCAAAAAGCTTATAAGGCTTCATATCCTCCAGGTGAAGCCAAAGAAGATTGGCAAATAATAAATAATTTAGCTGAATCAATTAATAATAAAAAATTATTTAACAATAAGGAAGAATTAGAAAGCAGCCTGCTTAATTATTTAAATTTAACAAATAATAAAAATTTATCAAAAAAAAGTACAGATTTAAAAGATTTAAACTTTCAAAACGAAAAAATCGAAATAAATAACATTGATTATTATTATTCAAATTCAATCGCAAGAGCATCAAAAACAATGTTTGAATGCAGAAGTGAGAAAATTAAATTGAAATCAACTGGAACAACAGGGTAAAATGTTTGATTATTTAAATATAATTTTTTTAGAAACGTACAAAATTTTATTTTTATTAGTACCTGTTCTAACAGCCGTGGCGATGATTGTGTGGCTGGATAGAAGAGTATGGGCTTTTGTTCAAAAAAGACGTGGACCAAATGTTGTGGGCCCATTTGGTTTATTTCAGTCTTTAGCAGATGCGTTAAAATATTTATTTAAAGAAATTATAATACCAGCTAGTGCCAATAAAATTATTTTTATTTTAGCTCCGATTGTTACAATGACACTTGCATTAATAGCTTGGGCAGTTATTCCTTTTAGTGAAAATTTTGTAATTGCTGATATTAATGTTGGGATACTCTATTTATTTGCAGTTTCCTCTTTAGGTGTTTATGGAATTATTATGGGAGGATGGGCTTCAAATTCAAAGTATCCATTTCTAGGCTCAATTAGATCTGCAGCGCAAATGGTTTCTTATGAGGTATCAATAGGTATAATAATCATAAATGTTTTATTATGTGTAGGTTCGCTTAATTTGACAGATATTGTTTTAGCTCAAAAAAATTTATGGTTTATAATTCCATTATTTCCAATGTTTGTTATTTTTTTTATTTCAGCTCTAGCAGAAACAAATAGACCTCCTTTTGATTTGCCTGAAGCCGAAGCAGAGTTAGTCGCAGGTTATCAAACAGAGTATTCTGGAATGATGTATGCAATGTTCTGGCTAGGGGAATACGCAAATATTTTATTAATGTGTGCTTTAGGTTCAATTTTATTTTTAGGTGGTTGGTTAGCTCCCATAGAAGTTTTTCCTTTTAATTTTATTCCAGATTTTGTTTGGTTGATATTTAAAATATTATTTTTATTCATTTTATTTTCATTAGTTAAAGCGATAGTTCCAAGATATAGATATGATCAACTGATGAAATTAGGGTGGAAAATTTTTCTACCCATGTCTCTTTTCTGGGTTGTTATTACAGCATCATATTTATTTTATTTTAACTTATTACCAGGAAATTAATTATGAAAATTTCAAGATTTTTTAAAACAATACTATTACTAGATCTTTTAAGTGGTTTGTTAATTGCTATTAAAGAGATTTTTAAGAGCAAAAAAACAATCAATTACCCTTTTGAAAAAGGAAAAATTAGTCCAAGATTTAGAGGTGAGCATGCTTTAAGAAGATATCCAAATGGAGAAGAAAGATGCATAGCGTGTAAACTATGTGAGGCTGTCTGTCCAGCTCAAGCGATTACAATTGAGTCTACTCAAAGAGAGGATGGTAGTCGTAAAACTACAAGGTACGATATCGATATGATGAAATGTATTTATTGCGGCCTTTGCGAAGAATCATGTCCTGTTGATGCTATAGTTCAAGGTCCAAATTTCGAATTTAGTACAGAAACTAGAGAAGAACTTTATTATAACAAAGAAAAATTACTTGATAATGGTGATCGTTGGGAAAGTATTTTAGAAGCTAATATTAGAGCAGATAAAGCTTATAGGTAAAAATTATGATTGCTCACTCAATTTTTTTTTATATTTTTTCTTTTGTCGCTATCTTTTCAGCAATAATGGTAACAGTTTCTAAAAACACTGTGCACTCGGTTTTTTTTTTAATCTTAGATTTTATAACTATTTCATGCTTATTTATAATGATTGGCGCGGAATTTTTGGGAATGATTATGCTAATAGTTTATGTAGGAGCTGTGGCAGTATTATTTCTTTTTGTTGTTATGATGCTTAATGTGGCTCAACAAAAAAAACAATGGTTTAGTTCAATAGGAAGTTCAAAACATATACCTTTAGGTGTTCTAATAAGTGTAATTATTTTTTTCGAATTAATTGTTGTAATAGGTGGCTGGAAGTTTAAACCCGATGTAGCTTCTTTAATGTCGCTCTCTCCTAATGCAGAAATTTCAAATACACATTCTATAGGAAATATTTTATATACAGACTATATTCACCTTTTTCAATTAAGCGGCATGATTTTGTTAGTCGCAATGATTGGAGCAATTGTACTTACATTTAGAAAAAGATCAGGCTTAAAAAGACAAAGTTATTTTTCTCAAATCTCAAGAGAAAGAGAGGATAGTGTTGAACTAATGGATGTTAATAGCAAACAAGGAGTTGACATAGATGCTTGATATAGGTTTAGGTCATTATTTGACACTAGGTGCAATTATCTTTTCTATTGGCGTAGCTGGAATTTTTTTAAATAGAAAAAATATTATTGTTATACTGATGAGTATTGAGTTAATTTTACTGTCTGTAAATATTAATTTAGTTTCATTTTCAATATTTTTGAATGATATAACTGGTCAAATTTTTACTTTATTTATTCTAACTGTTGCCGCAGCTGAAGCAGCAATTGGATTAGCTATAATTGTTGTATATTATCGAAATACTTCAACTGTTGATATTGAAGAAATACAAAGCTTGAAAGGTTAAAATGGAAATTTCACTTTTGTTTCTTCCACTTCTAGCATCTATCATTTCAGGTTTTTTTGGTAAATATATAGGAGATCGAAGTTCTGAAATTATTACAACTTTATTTGTCATAACTTCAGCATTTTTATCAATATTAATATTTTACAATGTAATAATCAGTGGGTACGAAAATAATATTATTATTGCATCTTGGATAAATTCAGGAACATTAAATGTAAACTGGTCTATAAAAATAGATCCTCTCTCTTCAGTAATGTTAGTTGTTGTAACAGTAATCTCCGCCCTTGTTCATATATATTCTATTGGTTATATGTCTCATGACCCTCACAAACCTAGGTTTATGGCTTACTTGTCTTTATTTACTTTTGCCATGCTAACTCTGGTTACTGCGGATAATTTTCTTCAATTATTTTTTGGATGGGAAGGTGTGGGTCTTTGTTCATATTTTTTAATAGGCTTTTGGTTTAAAAAAGACACTGCTAACGCTGCAGCAATCAAAGCTTTTTTAATTAATAGAGTTGGAGATTTTGGTTTTGCGCTTGGAATTTTTTTAATATTTTATTTATTTGGCACTGTTAATTATTCAGAAGTATTTAATCTTATACCTGAAATAATTGATAAAAAAATAATTTTTCTCGGCTTTAATTTTAATTCAGTAGATTTAATTTGTTTGCTTTTGTTTATTGGTGCTATGGGAAAATCTGCACAGATTTTTTTACACACATGGTTACCAGATGCAATGGAGGGACCCACACCAGTTTCTGCATTAATTCACGCCGCAACTATGGTAACTGCAGGTGTTTTTTTGGTTGTGAGATGTTCTCCAATTTTTGAATATTCCGTTTTAGCTTTAAATGTAGTTACAATAATTGGAATGTCCACAGCTTTTTTTGCTGCAACAGTTGCTTTGGTCCAAACTGATATAAAGAAAATTATTGCTTATTCAACATGCAGCCAACTAGGATATATGTTTTTTGCTGCAGGTGTAGGTGCGTATAATGTTGCAATGTTCCATTTATTTACTCATGCTTTTTTCAAAGCATTATTGTTTTTGGGTTCCGGATCTGTAATCCATGCTTTTGATGAGGAGCAAAACATTAATAAAATGGGATCTGTTTGGAAAAAACTTCCTTACACTTGGGTAATGATGATCATTGGAACTTTAGCATTAACTGGCTTTCCTTTTTTATCAGGCTTTTATTCAAAAGATGCAATAATAGAATTTGCTTATTTAAAAGGAAATACCACGGGTATTTTAGCTGCATATATAGGAATTTTTACGGCTTTTTTAACATCGATATATTCTTGGAGATTAATTTTTAAAACTTTTCACGGCCAATACAACAATGAAGAAATAAAAAAAGAAAAAATTCATGAGTCCCCAATTGTTATGCTGTTACCTTTAATTATTCTTTCAATTGGATCTGTATCTGTAGGTTTTTTGTTTAAAGATCTTTTCATCAGTCATTCAGATAATTTCAATTTTTGGAATAATTCAATAAAATTTTTAAATCCATTAAATGATGAACATCCACCTTTTTTTATAATTATAATCACTCCTATATTAGTTATTTTATCAATTCCTATTTCTTATTATCTTTTTATAAAAAATAAAATATTGACCCACTTAATTACAGACTCCAATAAATTTTTATATAATTTCTTTGTTAATAAATGGTACTTTGATGAATTATATGAATTTATTTTTGTTAAACCTGCTAAAAAAATTGGATTATTTTTTTGGAAATCTGTAGATGTACAAATTATTGACAGGTTTGGACCAGATGGAATTTCTGAAATAATTAAATTTTTTTCACTAAAAGCTAAAAAATTTCAAAGTGGTTATATTTATCAATATGCATTTATTATGCTTCTAGGTTTTTCAGCAATTTTAACATTTTTAATTTTAAATTAATGGATTTTCCTATTTTATCTTCACTTATTTTATTGCCTTCTATAGGTGCTTTATTTTTGTTATTTGCGAATGAATCTAGTACAAAAAGTCGACAAACTATTAAATACGTTGCACTGTTTGTAACTTTTGTAAATTTTTTTATATCAATTTATCTTTGGCAATTATTTGACAAATCTATTTCTGAATTTCAGTTCGTTGAAGAAAAGAAATGGTTAGTAGGCTTTATTAACTACAAAGTTGGTATTGATGGAATATCAATTTTGTTTATCGTTTTAACCACTTTTATAACTCTTTTATGCATAATATCTGTAATCAATAGTATCAAATCTAGATTAAAGGATTTCCTTATAGCAATTTTAATATTGGAAAGTTTAATGATTGGAGTATTTTGTTCTTTAGATTTAGTTATTTTTTATTTGTTTTTTGAAGGCGGATTAATACCAATGTTTTTAATTATTGGTATTTGGGGTGGCGATAGAAGAGTTTATTCAGCATTCAAGTTTTTTTTATATACTCTTTTAGGTTCAGTTTTAATGTTGATTGCAATAATCGTTATTTATTTAACTTCAAAAACTACGGATATTGCAAAATTATATGAGTTAGGAATTAACCCCAATTTTCAAAATTTGCTATGGTTGGCATTTTTCAGTTCATTTGCAGTTAAAACACCTATGTGGCCTGTTCACACATGGTTACCTGATGCACATGTTGAAGCACCAACTGTGGGTTCAGTCCTTTTGGCGGCAATACTATTAAAAATGGCCGGTTACGGTTTTTTAAGATTTTCAATTGGACTATTTCCAATTGCATCAGAATTATTCACTCCATTAATTTATTCTCTAAGTCTAATTGCGATAATTTACACTTCTCTTGTAGCTCTTATGCAGGAAGACATGAAAAAATTAATAGCTTACTCATCCGTTGCACACATGGGTTTTGTAACACTGGGTATGTTCACTTTTACACAACAGGGTGTAGAAGGAAGCATAATTCAAATGATTAGTCATGGTTTAGTTTCAGCAGCACTATTTTTATCTGTTGGAGTTTTATATGACAGAATTCATTCAAGGACTATAAATACTTATGGAGGCCTTGTTTCAGTGATGCCTAAATATTCAATTTTATTAATGATATTTACATTGGCAGCTGTTGGGTTACCAGGAACTAGCGGATTTATTGGAGAATTTTTAATTTTAATGGGAGCTTTTCAAGATAGTTTTTTAGTAGCAACAATTGCCAGCATAGGAGTTATTTTAGGAGCAGCATATATGTTGTGGCTATATAGAAGAGTTATATTTGGAAAATTAACAAATAATAAACTTTTAAATATAAGTGATTTAAATAAATCTGAATTGTTTATACTTACTTGTTTAGCTTTACCGACGTTATTCTTTGGTTTTTATCCCGAACCATTGTTAAGCACTATTGAAGTGTCTGTAAGTAATTTAATTGAAATGTATAATTATAATTTAACAATTTTAAGTAATCACAATGGATAAACTCAATTATATTTACCCTGAAATATTTATTTCTCTTTCTATAATGTTTTTATTAATTTTGGGCGTATTCAAAAAAAATAGTTCTAATTTAATCAACAGTTTATCAGTCTTAACACTTATTGGAACTTTAGTTTTGATTTTCAATTATCCCATAGATATAAATCTAGAGATTTTTAATGGTAGTTATAAAATTGATTTTATTTCATCATACATGAAAATTTTAACAATTTTGTCAGGGATTTTTGTGTTAATAACTTCATCAAAATTTTTAAAAATTTTTAAAATATTTCAAATTGAATATTCAATACTAATTTTATCTTCAATTTTAGGAATGTTTGTCATGATAAGTTCAAATGATTTAATAGTTTTTTATATTGGACTTGAATTACAATCATTAGCTTTATATGTTTTGGCTTCTTTTAACAGAGACTATGTTAAGTCTTCTGAAGCTGGGCTTAAATATTTTGTATTAAGCGCTTTATCCTCTGGACTTTTGCTATACGGATGTTCATTGATATATGGTTTTTCTGGATCAACTAATTTTCAAGAAATTTCTAATACAATGAATGATGTTCAATATGGATTAACATTTGGCATTGTATTTATATTAGTAGGTCTAGCTTTTAAAATTTCTGCAGTACCTTTTCATATGTGGGCACCTGATGTTTATGAAGGATCACCAACATCTGTTACTTTATTTTTTGCTGCAGCGCCTAAAATTGCAGCATTAACAGTTTTTATTAGATTTTTATACGTTCCGTTTATTAATGTAATTGAACAATGGCAATTAATAATAGTTTTCTTGTCTGTTGCTTCGATGCTTTTTGGTGCCGTAGCTGCAATAGGTCAAAAAAACCTTAAAAGGCTAATCGCCTATAGTTCGATTGGACACATGGGTTATGCATTAGCAGGTTTATGCACTGGAACAAACGAAGGTGTTCAAAGTTCTGTATTGTATATTACTATTTATCTAGTTATGAATATTGGATTTTTTAGCTGTTTATTTATGTTAAAAAGAAATGATAAATATCATGAGAATATTGATGATTTATCAGGTTTATCGAAAAATCACCCCCTTATAGCATTATCATTATTAGTTATATTATTTTCACTAGCAGGAATTCCACCTTTAGCAGGTTTTTTTGCAAAATTTTATATTTTTAAAGCTGTACTTCATCAGTCGATGTATTACTTAGCAATAATTGGCTTGATATCAACAGTAATTGCAGCTTTCTACTATTTAAGAATAGTAAAGACGATGTATTTTGATTTGGAAAAAGAAAAATACGATAGAGATTATACTTTAGGATTAAAATTTACCCTGAGCCTTTCAACAATATTGATTTTATTTTATTTTATATACCCCAGCAAATTAGTTGAAATAGTAACCAAAATTAACATAATTTAATGATATTAAAAAAATTTGTTTATAAAAATGTTAGTAGTACCAATGATTTGGCGATCAAAATAATAAAAAATTCAAAAAATAAATCTGGAATAGTGATATCTAACAATCAAAAAAAAGGACGTGGAAGATATGGAAAAAAATGGATTTCATTTAAGGGAAATATATTTGTAAGTATTTTTTTTAATTATGAAAAAAATAATATTTCATTAAAAAAAATGACATACATTAACTGCCTTTTGGTTAAAAAATTATTATCATTATATTATAAAAAAAGAATTACAATTAAACCTCCAAATGATTTATTAATTAACAAAAAAAAAATATCAGGAATACTTCAAGAAATAATTAAAAAAGGTAAAACTAAATATATCATTGTTGGCATCGGAATAAATTTGATAAGCAACCCAAACATAGCAAATTATCCAACAACAAATTTAAGTGAGGTTTCAAGAAAAAAAGTTAACAAAAGTGAAATAATTTATAGATTAAAAAAAATATACGAAAATTTTATATCAAAATTTGATTTACATGCTACAGGTAAAATTTTATGATAATAGTTGGTGATATAGGAAATACTGAAACCAAAATTTGTTTAGTAAATTCCAAAAACAAAATTACTCAAAGATTTAATTTTAAAACAAAAAACATTAATGTTAATTTATTAAAAAAAACTTTTAAAAAAATCAATTTTACCAAGTTTAAAATTATGCAATGCTTGTTTTCTAGCGTTGTTCCAAAATCTTTTAAAATTATAAAAATTTATTTTGAAAAATTTTGCAACGTTAAATGTTTTGAGTTAAAAAATTTACCTTTAAATAATTTAATTAAAATCAAGGTAAATAAAAAACAAGTTGGTTCAGACCGTATCGCTAATGCTTTGGGAGTTTTAAATAAAACAAAAAATCATATAATTTTAGATTTTGGTACAGCAACAACATTTGATGTGTTGATAAAAAATGTATATCATGGTGGAGTAATTGCTCCTGGTGTAAATTTGTCTTTAAAAACTTTAATAAATAAAGCCAGCTTAATCCCAAAACTTGATTTAAAAAAAACCAACAAAGTTATTGGAATCAACACAGTTTCTGCTGTCAGATCTGGTTTTTTTTGGGGTTATAATGGATTAATTGACAACATTATAAATTTAATAAAGAAAGAAACAAAAAAACCCTTTAAAATAATTATTACTGGTGGTTTTGCTCACTTGTTTAAGAATTCTTTAAAATCAAAAGTCAAAGTAAATAGAGATATTACTATAAATGGTCTAATTAGAGCTACTAGTTTAATTAAATATAATAAATGAAAAATGAATTTTTATTTTGTCCCTTAGGTGGATCTGGCGAAATTGGCATGAACATGAATCTTTTTGCCTATGGCAAGCCAAGTGAGCACAAATGGATAATGGTTGATATTGGTGTAACATTTGCAGATGATAGTTTGCCTGGTATTGACCTTATTTATGCAGACCCTGGTTTTATAGTTGATAGAAAAGAAAATCTTTTAGGAATAGTTTTAACTCACGCACATGAAGACCACATTGGCGCTATAGCACACCTGTGGCCTAAACTAAAATGTAAAATTTTTGCAACTCCATTTACAGCTGTATTGATTAAAGAAAAATTTAAAGAAAAAAATATAGATATAACAAAAGATTTAAATATTGTTAATCTTAATGGAACAGTCAATCTCGAACCATTTGAAATTGAATACATCACTTTGACTCATTCAATTTTAGAACCTAACGGATTAAGAATCAAAACTCCAGGAGGAACAATACTTCATACTGGAGATTGGAAAGTTGATCCTAATCCTTTAATAGGAGGAAAAATTAATTCAGACAGATTAAAAGAAATTGGAAACGAAGGAGTTTTAGCAATGATATGTGACTCTACAAATGTTTTTAGCATAGGAAGATCAGGCTCAGAACTAGATGTAAGAAAAAGTTTGTACAACATTATGTGCAGACTTAAAAAAAAAATTATCGTAACATCTTTTGCGTCAAATGTTGCACGTATGGAAACAATTTTTTACTGTGCAGAAAAAACAGGAAGACAGATTTCTTTAGTTGGCAGATCAATGCATAGAATTTATAAAGCTGCTAGACAATGTGGGTACTTAAAAGATGTTATTGAACCAATTGATCCAAGAGAGGCAAAAAATTTTTCTAGAGAAAAGATTGTTTATTTATGCACAGGAAGCCAAGGCGAACCAATGGGCGCAATGATGAGAATTTCTAACTATTCTCATCCAGATGTTTTAGTTGAAAAAGGAGATGCTGTAATATTTTCATCTAAAATAATCCCAGGAAATGAAAAAAAGCTATACAAACTTCACAACCAACTAGTAAAAGATGGAGTTGAAGTTATTTCTGAAGATAGTGAGTTTGTACATGTTTCGGGCCATCCAAATAGAGAAGATTTAAAAGATATGTATAATTGGGTTAAACCAAAATGTGTTATTCCAGTACATGGAGAGCACAGACATATGATTGAACATATAAATTTTGCAAAAGAAATGCTGGTACCATTTCCAATTCAAGTTGAAAATGGTGATATAGTTAAACTTTCACCTGGTGACAGCCCTGAAGTTTATGACAAAGCTCCAAGCGGGAGACTTTATCTTGATGGTAACGTAAGCGTTGATGAAGATTCACAATCAATAAAAGATAGAAAAAATTTAAGTAATAATGGATATATAGAAGTTACTATAATGGTCACCCCAAAAGGAAACGTTCATCAAAGACCAATTTTAACTTTTAAAGGACTTCCAATTATTCAAGTTGATGAGTTTATGCACGGCTTGGAAGATCAAATTGAAAATACAACAAAAACCTACTCATTAAACAGCAAAAAGCAGGAATCGAATCTAATAGATGCGCTCAAAATAGTTTGTAGAAAATATTCTAAAGAAAAAACAGGAAAAAAACCTTTTACAAACATAAACTTAGTAAGAATTTAATTGAATATTCTGATTTAAAAAACATAATAACTTACAATGTATATATCAAAAGCTTTTATACCAATTTTAAAAAATAACCCGACTGAAGCAAAAATAAAATCTCATAAATTGATGCTTAGAGTTGGAATGATCAAGCAATCTTCAGCAGGAATTTACTCGTGGCTTCCACTTGGATTTAAAGTGATGAAAAAGATTGAAAATATTGTTAGAGAAGAACAAAATAAAATTGGTGCACAAGAAATTTTGATGCCTACAATTCAGTCAAGCGAGATTTGGAAAGAAAGTGGTCGTTATGATGATTATGGAGATGAAATGCTTAGGATTAAAGATCGTCAAAATAGAGAAATGTTATATGGACCAACAAATGAAGAGTTAATTACTGATATTTTTAGGTCTAATATCAAATCTTACAAATCATTACCTCAGCTTCTATATCATATTCAATGGAAATTCAGAGATGAACTTAGACCAAGATTTGGAATAATGCGTTGCAGAGAATTTTACATGAAGGATGCTTATTCTTTTGATGTAAATGATGAAGAAGCGTTGTATTCATATAATAAATTTTTTCTGTCATACCTAAGAACTTTTAAAAGATTAAATCTAACCGCAATACCAATGGCAGCTGACACCGGTCCTATTGGTGGAAATCTTTCACATGAGTTTATTATTTTAGCTGAAACTGGAGAAAGTAAAATTTTCTCTGATAAAAGAATTTTTGATGTGAGTTATGATAATGCTAACTTAGAAAAGAAATCATTAAATGATTTAAGAAAAAAATATGAAATTTTTTATGCAGTAACGGATGAAAAATTTAACAAAGGAGAATTTGAAAAAAAAGTTTCTTCAGAAAATAGACTTATAACAAAAGGAATCGAAGTAGGACATATTTTCTACTTTGGAGATAAATACTCTAAATCATTAAATGCTGCTGTAGATCTTCCTGGTGGTAAAAAAGATTATGTTAAAATGGGATCATATGGCGTTGGTGTTTCAAGATTGGTAGGAGCTATAATTGAAGCAAAATATAATGACAAGGAAGAAATAATGAAATGGCCTTTAAGCGTTGCTCCTTATGAACTGGCAATTATTCCAATGATCGCAAAAAACGATACATCTAACCTAGAAAAAGCTAAAAAAATATTCAAATTTTTTGAAAGTAAAAAAATTGACACAATTGTCGATGATACTGATGAAAACTATTCTTCGAAAATAAAAAAGTTTAATTTAATAGGTGTGCCATATCAAATCATTATAGGAAAAAAATCCGAAGGCGATTTATTCGAGTTTAAAGAGATTGGCAAAGAATCTCAGAATTTATCAATTGATCAAATATCTGAATTAATAAATAAACAAAAAGAAAAAATTTGATTTCTGCATTAGAAAAAAAGATTACTTTTAGATATTTAAAAACCAGAAAAAAAGATGGTTTTCTTAACATAATTTCAATCTTTTCATTTATAGGAATAAGCTTAGGTGTTGCTGTTTTAATTATAGTAATGTCCGTTATGAATGGTTTTAGAAATGAGCTAATAGATAAAATAGTAGGTTTTAATGCACATGTAATAGTTGACCCTTATGAAAGCCAAGTTGATAGATCAAAATTAAACGATGAAAAGTTACAATTAATTTCAAACAATTTAATTTTTAGTAGCAACGGAGAAGCTGTTTTGTTAAATAAAGATTTTACTAAAGGTATAATTTTAAGAGGATATAAAAAGGAAGATTTCTCAAAACTTCAAATTGTTAATAATAAAAATTTTGTTGGTGATAAAAACAATTTAACAGGCCATAGTATTTCTATAGGTAAAGAATTAAGCTTTTCTTTAAACTTAAAAATTGGCGACAAAGTTTCAGTTATGTCTTCAACGGGAGTTGAGACTATAATTGGTAATTTACCTAAACAACAAACTTTTATTGTTAATTCAATTTTTGATAGTGGTTTTTCAGAATTTGACCACAACGTAGGATTTATTAATTTGAATTCTTTAGAAGATTTTTTTGACTTTGATGAAAATAGTAGAAATTTAGAAGTATATTTGAAGAATCCATCAGATATTGCAAACAGTAAAAATATAGTTCAGTCTATTTTTAAGGATCATTTTATTTACACCTGGGCTGACATGAATAGTTCTTTATTTTCTGCTTTGAAAGTTGAAAGAAATGTAATGTTTATAATTTTGTCACTAATAATAATAGTCGCAGCATTTAATATTATATCTGGCTTAACCATACTTGTTAAAAATAAAACACGTGAAATTGCTATATTGAAATCAATTGGTGTATTAAATAAATCTATTACCAAAATATTTTTTTTAGTAGGTGTTATAATTGGATCAACTGCAACCTTATTTGGAATTATCTTAGGTATAACATTTTCTATGTATATAGAAAAAGTTAGAATTTTTTTAAGCACCGTTTTTAATATAAGTTTATTTCCTGAAGAAATTTATTTTTTAAGTAAAATGCCATCAGAAATTAATTTCTTTTCAATTTTTATTATAGCAATTTGTTCAATTCTAGTTACTATTATAGTTTCAATATTTCCAGCAATTAAAGCATCAAAACTTGACCCGGTTAAATCATTAAAATATGAATAGTTTAATTACTCTCAATAAAATCTCTAAATCTTTTTTGACTAATAAAAAAATATCAGTTTTAAAGAGAATTAATTTTAACTTTAATTCAGGAAAAGTTTACTCAATTGTTGGACCATCAGGCTCAGGTAAATCAACTTTATTAAATATTTTGTCATTAATAGATAGACCAACATCTGGATCAGTTAAAATTAATAAAAATATAATAAATTTTTTTAATTCATCGATTAACGATAAAATTAGAGCAGAAAAAATTGGGATTATTTATCAACAGAATAATTTGCTTCCAGATTTTACTGCTTTAGAAAATGTTTATCTTGCAAGGTTATCTCTTACTAACAACAAAAAAAAAGCTATTGATACTGCGAGAAAAATTATTAAAAAGATGGGATTAATTCATAGAATTAACCATTATCCATCTGAATTATCCGGTGGAGAAATGCAAAGAATCGCTATTGCTAGAGCTTTAATTAACGAACCACAAATTATACTTGCTGATGAGCCTACTGGAAGCTTAGATCAATCTACAGCAAAAGAAGTATTTGATCTTTTATATAAGCTTAAAAATTCAAACAGAATAATTATTTATGCAACTCATAATAGATATTTTGCCAATAAGGCTGATTGCAAACTGGAAATGATTGATGGTAATATTAATACCGTTAATGCATGAATCAAATAATCAAAAATTTAATCATTTAAAAGTCCACACGCAATATTCTATTTGCGAGGGTGCAATTAAAATCGATGATTTAAAAAATTTTTGCAAAGAAAATAAAATTAACTCAGTAGGACTGTCTGACACTTCTAATTTATGTGGATCTTTGGAATTTTCAGAAAACATATCTAAAGTTGGGTCCCAACCAATAATTGGAACGCAAATTAACTTTACTTATGAGGCTACCACAGGACTGTTACCACTTATTGCATTAAATAAAAATGGATATAAGAGAATTTTAGAACTGTCATCACAATCATATTTACAAAACGATTCCAATTCTGATCCAAATTTAAATATATCCGAGTTGTTTAAAAATACGGAAGGAATAATACTTTTTTCAGGATCTATTCAAGGTTTTTTTGGTAAATTATTTAACAAAGGAAAATTTGAAGATATTAAAAAACTATACAAAAAACTATCTTCAGTGCATAGCGATAGATTTTATTTAGAAATTCAAAGACATGGGGATAATAATGAACTTGAATTTGAAAAAAACAATCTCAATTTATCAAATGATCTAAAAATTCCACTAATAGCGACTAACGAGGTATTTTATCTACATAAAGATATGCATGAAGCTCATGATGCATTAATCTGCATAGGCAACAAATCATATATAAATGATAAAAATCGCTTTAAATACACCGATCAACATTATTTTAAATCCAATGAAGAAATGTCTAAATTATTTTCTGATTTGCCCGAAGCTTTACAAAATAATTATAATTTACCATTTAGATGTAGCTTTAGACCCGAAGTATCAGATCCAGTTTTACCCAATATAAGTTCAGAAAAAGGAGGGGACGCTGATGAGATTTTGTTAAACGAATCCGAGATAGGTTTAAAGTATAAATTTATTAAAATATTTAATATTGACGAAGCTAGCTTAGATAAAAATGAGAAATTTATAGAATATAAAAAAAGATTAGATCATGAACTAAAAATAATCACTGAAATGAAATATGCTAGTTATTTTTTAATTGTGTCGGATTATATAAAATGGGCAAAAAATAACGATATACCTGTTGGCCCCGGGAGAGGATCTGGTGCAGGATCATTAGTTGCTTGGTGTTTATCTATTACAGACGTTGATCCAATAAAGTTTAATTTAATTTTTGAAAGATTTTTAAATCCTGATCGTATTTCTATGCCAGATTTCGATATAGACTTTTGTGAAGAAAAAAGAGATTTAGTTTTTAAATATTTAACTTCAAAATATAAAAATGGAGTAGCTCATATAATTACTTTTGGTAAATTAAAAGCTCGTATGGTTATACGTGATGTTGGTAGAGTTGTAGGTTTACCTTATGGATTTGTTGATAGTATTTCTAAAATGATACCTTTTGATCCTTCAAGACCTCAGAACTTGTCTCAATGCATTAGCAATGAACCAAGATTGCAAAAATTAATCAAGGAAGATTCTAGAGTAAGAAAATTAACTGATATTTCACTTAAACTAGAAGGTTTAAATAGAAATGTTGCCACACATGCTGCAGGTGTAGTTATAGCAGATAAAAACCTTACTGAAGAAGTTCCTTTGTATAAAGATTCATCTGCTAATTTGTTATTACCATCCACACAATTTGACATGTATTCAGCTGAAAAAGCAGGATTGATTAAGTTTGATTTTTTAGGTTTAAAAACATTAACAGTAATAAATAAAACTCAAAAGTTAATTAATAAAAAAAATCCAAATTTTAAGATAGAAAATATTAAATTTGATGATCAAAAAGTTTTTGAACTATTATCAAAAGGTAACACCGTAGGTATATTTCAGCTTGAAAGCACAGGTATGAGAGAAGCTTTATTAAAAATGAAACCAAATCATTTAGAAGATATTATTGCGCTTGTAGCTTTATATAGACCCGGACCAATGAGCAATATTCCAACATACAATGATTGCAAACATGGAAAATTAAAACCAGATTATTTACACCCTTTTTTGGAAGATATTCTTAAACCAACATATGGTGTAATAATTTATCAAGAACAAGTAATGCAAATAGCACAAAAACTTTCAGGTTTTACTCCTGGACAAGCTGATATTTTAAGAAAGGCTATGGGTAAGAAAAAGAGAGCAGAATTAGAAAAACAAAAAGAAAAATTTATAAATGGGGCTGTAAATAATGGAATAAAGAAAGATGTAGCCGCAAGTATATTTTTAAAAATAGAACCATTTGCTGAATATGGTTTTAACAAAAGTCATGCTGCAGCATATGGGATTATTTCATATCAAACTGCTTATTTAAAAACACATTATCCAAATGAATTTTTTGCGGCCTCAATGACAATGGATATCTCGAATCAGAATAAGTTAAGTGAATTTTACGAAGATTTAAAAAGAATGAATATAAAAATCATAAGGCCAGATATAAACAAATGTTTTGCTGACTTTAGATCAGTGGATCAAAATTTTTATTATGCATTAGGTGGTATTAAAAATGTAGGTTTTGAAGCAGTTTCAAATATAGTTAAAGAAAGGGAAAAAAATGGAGAATTTATCTCCATTAATGATTTTGTAAATAGAATTAATCCTAAAGATATCAACAAACTACAGTTAGAAGGATTGGTAAAATCTGGAGCTTTTGATTCAATAAATAAAAATAGGCAATCTTTATTTTCCTCGATACCCAAATTGATTTTAAAGTCAAAAAATATATTTGATAATAAAATAGCAAATCAAATTGATCTTTTTAATTCTAATGAAACGAACGAAGAAAATTTTATTACTCTTATAGAGGACTGGGAATTTGAAGAACGTTTATCAAAAGAATTTGAAGCAGTTGGTTTTTATATTTCCGATCATCCCTTAAATCAATACAAAGATATTTTTAGTGATTATAAAATTATTGATTATAATCAATTCAAATCTGATAACGAAATTAAAGAACATAATGTTGCAACAACACTTTTAAAAATTCAAGAAAGAAAAACTATTAAAGGTAATTCTTATGCTGTAATTAAACTCACAGACTTAACTGGAGTTTTTGAGTTGTTTGTTTTTTCTGAACTTTTAGAATCAAATAGAAATATATTAGTGGAAGGAAATTCATTGATAATGACTTTACAAAAAAATCATATACAAGATGAAAACAGATTTAAAAGAATAAATGTTAAAAAAATAATATCTTTGAAAGATTTGTACAGCAAACCAATATCTAAAATTGAATTTGAAATTACTAAGCAAGATCAAATTAAAGAGGTTTCAGAACTAATAAACAAAAAAGGTAACACTGATGTAAAGATTAAATTTATCAATGGAAAGGAGGCATTTATTTTTAAATTAAAAAATAAAAGATTTGTCGATAGAAAATTAATAAATACTATAAAAAATCAGGATATTTTAGCTACTATCAGTTAAAAAATACTTGTTTATTGTTAAAATAATTTGTAAATAATCATTAAAATTAACACGCACACAGCTTGTGGTTTTATACCTCCGGTCCTTAAGTGGAAATAGCTGTGGTGGCATAACCGGGAATAAATATGAAGATACCAAGCATAACAATACAGCAATTATTAGAAGCAGGAGTCCATTTAGGTCATAAAACTTTAAGATGGAATCCAAAAATGAAAAAATATATTTTTGGAAAAAGAGATTCAATACACATAATAGATTTAACTCAAACACTCGAATTAACAAATGTTGCTCTTGAAAAAGTTTATGATGTAATAGCAAATAATGGAAAAGTTTTATTTATATCAACTAAAAAACAAGCATCAGAAGCTATAGCAGATTTGGCAAAGGACACTGGTCAGTATTTTGTTAATTATAGATGGTTGGGTGGAATGTTAACTAACTGGGGAACAATATCAAATTCGATAAAAAAACTTGAAAAAATAAATATAGATCTTTCATCTGAAAATAGAGGTTTTACTAAAAAAGAATTATTAAAAATGAGTGTTCTTAGAGACAAGCTTCAAAGATCTTTAGGTGGTATTTCTGAAATGAAAAAAATTCCAGATTTAGTATTTGTTATAGACACAAATTATGAGTCTTTAGCAATTAAAGAGTCAATAAAATTAGGAATACCAATAATAGCGATATTAGATACAAATTCAGATCCTCAAGGAATAGATTTTCCAATCCCTGGAAATGATGACGCTAGAAGATCAATTGATTTATATTGTTCTTTAATAAAAGAAACAATTGAAAATGCAAAAAAAGCATCATCGCAAAATCTAGATGAAAAAGCTGAAAAAAAAGAAAAAGTAGATAAGAAATCTGAAGAAAAAAATAAGCTAAATTAACATGAGTGAAATTGAAAAAGTAAAAAGATTACGTAAATCTACTGGAGCAGGTTTTAAAGATTGTAATGCTGCATTAATAGAAGCAAAAGGCGACCTTGATAAAGCTGTTGAAATACTAAGAGTTAAAGGAATCACTAAAGCTTCAAAAAAAATGTCAAGAGTAGCAAATGAAGGAGTTGTTGCATTGAGTGGTGATGAAAATAAATTGTCTCTTTTAGAAGTTAATTGTGAAACTGACTTTGTTGCAAAAAATGAAGATTTTATAAATTTTGTAAAAGAATTAAGTGAACTTAATAATTTGAATAATTCAAATATAGAAAAATTAAATGAAACTAAAATGAAAAACAATAAAACTGTAAATGAAAATTTGGTTGCTTTAATTGCAAAGATTGGTGAAAAAATTACTATCGGTAGAGTAAAAACTTTTAATCATAATGGTACAAAAAATTTTAAATATTTACACACTGTTGTAAAAGATAATCTTTCTAAATTGGCTGTAGTAGTTTCGTTAGAAACAAAAGAAATTTCAGATAATTTAAAAAATTTTGGCAAACAATTGTCGATGCATATAGCTGCATCAAATCCCTTAGCACTTGATGCTAATAGTATAGATAAAAATGTTTTAGAAAAAGAGGTTTCCTTAATAAACGAAGAACTAAAAAGCACAGGTAAACCAGATGATATTATAAAAAAAATAAGTATCGGCAAGCTTAATAAATTTAAAGAAGAAAACTCTTTATTGACACAACAATGGGTTATGGAACCTAAGAAAAAAGTTAAAGATGTTTTAAAAGAATTAAGTATTAATGATCTAAAAATAAAAGATTTTTATCGTCTGAAGATTGGTGATTAAATGTTTAGTGAAAAAAATTATAATCAAAAAATGGATAAAACCTTTGAAGTCTTTACAAAAGAATTGGGATCACTAAGAACAGGCAGAGCTAACTCAAATATGCTTGACCTGGTTAAAGTTGATGTTTATGGACAAAAAATGCCGATAAACCAATTAGGAAGCATTACAACACCTGAAGCAAGAATGATCAACATTCAGGTTTGGGATCAAAACAATGTTTCTTTAATAGATTCAGCGATTAGAAAATCTGATCTTGGCTTAAATCCTCAAATTGATGGTCAGTTAATAAGGTTACCAGTTCCAGATTTAAGTGAAGAGAGAAGAAATGAAATGAAAAAAATGATTAAAACAATTGGGGAAAAATGTAAAATTTCTATAAGAAATATAAGAAGAGAAGCCAATGACAATCTCAAAAATTTACTGAAAAGCAAAGATATAAGCGAAGATGATGAAAAAAAATTCCAAAAATTGATACAAACATTTACTGACAATCATATAAATCAAATAGAGAGCAAAGTAAGTGATAAAGAAAAAGAAATTATGACAATATGAACCCAATAAAACATGTGGCCATAATTATGGATGGAAATGGTCGATGGGGTCTCAAACATAAAAAATCAAGAAACTTAGGTCACAGAGCAGGTTTAAATACAGTTAAAAAAATAATTAAATCAACAATCAAAAACAAAATTAAATATTTAACGCTTTATGCATTTTCAACAGAAAATTGGAAAAGACCTCAAAATGAGATTAATTTTTTGTTTAAATTGTTAGATAGTTTTATTGATAAAAAAATCAGTGATTTTAATAAAAATAAAATAAAACTAAAAATTATTGGCAATATTGAGCTTTTAAATAATAAGCTAAGAAAAAAACTACAAAAATCAGAGCAATTAACGAAAAAAAATAATAGACTTCAAGTTAACTTGGCCCTTAATTACGGATCAAAAACAGAATTAATTGAAACATTTAAAAAAATAAATAAAAATAAATTACATATAAATATTAAAAATATAGAAAGAAATCTCTATACTTCAAATATTCCAGATCCTGATATTCTTATTAGAACTGGAAATACACAGAGATTAAGTAATTTTTTACTATGGCAAATGGCATATTCAGAAATATTTTTTGAAAAAAAATTATGGCCAGATTTTAATGAAAAAGATTACAATAAAATATTAAATCAATTTAAAAAAATAAAAAGAAATTACGGTAATATTTAATGGATAAAGAAACTATCAAAAGAATATTAAGCTCAATAATTATCATACCAATAGCTCTTTTTTTTTATTATTAAAGGTTCCTTTTTTTTTACTTTTTTTATGTCGGTATTTTTCATCATAATCACATATGAATGGTATCAAATGAGTAAAAATAAAGTTTATTTATTCCCTGGACTTCTGTTTTTGTTTTTTTCAATATTTTCAGCGTATTTATTTAGACAAGAAGATAGCAATGAAGCTTTTATAATTTTTTTAACTGTTATTTTAATCTGTGTTTCAACTGACATTGGAGGTTATATTTTCGGAAAAATTTTTAAAGGACCTAAGCTTACTAAAATAAGTCCAAATAAAACTTATTCAGGAATGTTCGGAGGTTATTTTTTATCTGTTATAACAGTAAGTATTTTTTTTAGATTATGCAGCAAGTTTTGATTATTATTATATCCAGCTTAAATTAGAAACTTTAATGTTAATACTTATCATTTCTTCCGTAAGTCAAATAGGTGATCTTATTATATCTTACTTTAAAAGATTATCTAAAATTAAAAATACAGGAAAATTATTACCTGGTCATGGTGGACTCCTAGATAGAGTAGACGGACTTATTTTTGCAGTTCCATTTACTTATATATTATTTAAATTTTTCTTATGATCAAAAAAAAAATAGCAATTATTGGTTCAACTGGATCGATAGGTAAAACTACTATTGAGATAATCAAAAAAGATAAAAAAAACTTTGATGTAGTTTTATTGTCGACAAATAATAATGTAAAAGAAATAAAAAAACAAATTAGAGAATTAAAACCAAAAAATTTGGTAATAAATAATAGAAATAATTATATAAAATTAAAAAAAAAATTTAAAAGTATAAATATTTTTAATAGTTTTGATGTTTTTTTTAAAAAATTTAATAAAAAAATTGATTACTCTATATCTGCAATCTCGGGACTATCTGGTCTACAACCTACTCTAGATATAATTAAACATACAAAAAATGTTGCTATTGCTAATAAAGAGTCGATTATTTGTGCTTGGAACTTAATAGAAAAAGAATTAAAAAAAAATAATACAAAATTTATTCCAGTAGATTCTGAACATTTTTCTATTTGGTATTTATTAAAAAACAAAAAAATTGAAACTATTGAAGAGATAATAATCACTGCATCAGGAGGTCCATTTCTTAATTGGAAAATTAATAAAATTAAAAAAGCTACACCCAAATTTGCTATTAGACATCCAAATTGGTCAATGGGAAAAAAAAATATCTGTAGATTCCTCAACAATGATGAATAAAGTTTTTGAAGTAATAGAAGCACAAAGAATATTTAATCTTGATAGATCAATATTTAAAATTTATATTCATCCCCAATCACTAGTTCATGCAATACTAAAATTTGATAACGGTTTAACGAAACTTTTAATTCATGATACAGATATGAAAATACCTATTTTTAATTCAATATACGATAATTTAAATAAAAAAATACATAGTAAAAAATTAGGAATAACTGAATTAAATAACTTAACATTTAAAAAAATTGATCTAAAAAAATTTCCATCAATTAGTATACTAAAATATATACCTAAAAAAATATCTCTTTTTTGATACTGTTGTGGTTAGCTGTAACGATGAGCTTGTTGATCTTTTTTTAAAAAACAAAATAAAATTTTGGCAAATACATTCTAAAATGAAAAAAATATTAAATTTTGTTGAATTTGTGAAATTCAAACAAATACAGCCTAATAATACTAAGCAAATTTACAAATTAAGCGAATATGTTAGATTGAAAACTAGATCTTTAAGTATAAACTCTACAAAATGATTAGAAAAATATTATATATATTTACATTTATAGCATTATTTTTTAGTAACGCATTTTCTGAAATTGTTAAAGAATTTAAAATTGTAGGAAATGAACGTGTTTCAAAATCTACCATTGTTAATTTTAGCGAAGTTGTAATAAATAAAGATTTGAAACCTACTGATTTTAACAAAGTTTTAAAAAATCTTTATTCTACAACTTTTTTTGAAAATGTTTCTTTAAATTTAGAAAATGGTATTTTAACTATAAATGTAAAAGAATATCCAATAGTTCAATCAATTACTTTTAATGGAATAAAGGCAAAAAAATTTAAAAAAGAATTATATGAAAAAATATCATTAAAGGAAAAAAATCCATACAATAAATTTTTATTAAAAAATGATTTAAATCACATTAAAAATCTTTTTAAAAGATCCGGGTACTATTTTGTTGAAATTAGTCTAGATGAAAAAATTAATGACAATAATACAGTAGATCTGATTTATAATATTGATATTGGAAAAAAAAGCATTAATTCAAAAGATTAATTTTATTGGAGATAAAAAATATAAAGATAGAAAATTACATAGCGTTATCACTTCCGAAGAGGCTAAGTTTTGGAAATTTATCTCTAAAGGCAAATTTTTAGATGAGGATAGAATTAACTTAGATAAAAGATTGCTTAAGAATTTTTATTTAAACAAAGGTTACTACAGTGTAGTTATTGAGAATGCTTTTTCCCAGTTAGTAAATGATGAATATTTTAACTTAACGTATAATATTAATGCTGGTAAAAAATTTCAATTTAATGAATTAAATTTAATTGTCGCAGAAGATTTTGATAAAAATAAATTTTCTAAAATATTAAAAATTTTTAAAAATTTGAAGAATGAAACTTACTCTTTAAAAAAAATAGAAAAGTTATTAGATACAATCGACAATATTGCTCTACATGAAAACTATGATTTCATTGATGCTACAATTAATGAAGAAATTGTTGAAGATAATAAGTTAAATATTACATTTACAATAAAAGAATCCGAAAAATTTTATGTAGAAAGAATTAATATTTTAGGAAATCATATAACTGAAGAAAACTTTATAAGAAATCAATTAATTGTTGACGAAGGCGACCCATTCAATAAAATTTTACACAATAAATCAATTAATGATTTAAAAGGTAAGGGAATATTTAGTGAAGTTAGTTCTTCAATTAAAAATGGTACTAAACAAAATCAAAAAATTATTGATCTTCAGATTAAGGAAAAAGCAACAGGTGAAATAGCAGCTGGAGCTGGATATGGTTCAGAGGGTAGCACTTTTTCTTTTTCAGTAAGTGAAAATAACTTTAGAGGAAAAGGAATAAATTTAGATGCTAGCCTTCAATTGAGTGAAGAAAAAGTGAAAGGTTATTTTGGATACACTCATCCCAATTTTAATTATTCTGATAGAGCTTTAACTACCTCAATTCAAAGTACCGTCACTGATAAAATGGAAGATTATGGATATAAATCTTCTCTTAATGCTATAAGTCTTGGTACTAGATATGAACAATATGAAGATTTATATTTTAGCCCAACTTTATCTATTGGAAATGAAAACTTAAAAACTGATGACACAGCATCTGCCAACCTTATGAAACAAGAAGGTAGTTATTTTGATGCGTCATTTTTTTATAACTTTTCTTATGATAAGAGAAACCAATCATTTAGACCTACATCAGGATATATAAGCAGGTTTACACAAAGTATACCCATAGTATCAGATGGTTCACCTATGCTTAATGGTTATGAATTGAATACATATAAAGAAATTATGGACGATATGATTTTTAGCTTTGCTATATATGGAAGAACAATAAACTCGTTATCTGATGATGATGTTAGAATTTCAAAAAGATTATTTTTACCATCATCAAAATTACGTGGGTTTGAATCTGGCAAGATTGGCCCAAAAGATTCAGGAGGAGACTATATAGGTGGAAATTATGCAACAGCGTTAAACGCTTCAACAACTTTACCTTATATTTTTCAAACTTTAGAGACACTTGATATGAAAATGTTCTTAGACGCAGCTAATGTTTGGGGTGTCGATTATTCTGATACAATAGATGAATCAAATAAAGTTAGATCATCCATTGGAGTTGCGGTCGATTGGTTCACAGTTATTGGTCCGCTTAATTTTTCACTCTCACAACCTATAACGGAAGCTAGCACAGATAAAACAGAAACATTTAGATTTCAAATTGGAACTTCTTTTTAATGAAATATATTAAATTTTTTATTATATTTTTATTTTTTATAAGTATTAAAAATTATGCATACACTGAAAGCAATTTAGCGTATCTTGATATGCAATATATTATGGAAAAATCTCTTGTAGGGCAATCATTAAAAAATCAGTTAGAGAAACTACATAAAAAAAATTTAAGTTATTTTAAAGAAAAAGAAGATTCTTTAAAAAAAAAGGAGAATGAAATTTTAACAAAAAAAAATATTTTATCTAAAGACGAATTCCAAAAGGAAATTTCTAAATTAAGAGATGATGTAAAGAATTATAATAAAGAACGCAATGAAAGGATAGATTCCTTAACAAAAAAAAGATTAGAAACTATGGAGAAAATACTTAAAGATTTAAGTCCAATACTTGCGGAATTTTCAAAAGAAAATAATATTTCTATAATAATAGATAAAAAAAATATTATCGTTGGAAAAACAGAGTTGAATATAACCGAAAAAATTCTTAATCTTTTGGACAGTAAAATAAAAAAAATCAAATTAAATTAAACACTAATGACTATTTCGTTAAACAAATCTCAGATTCAAGATTTATTGCCTCATAGAGAGCCTATGCTTTTAATTGACGAATTGTTAAATATTAAAAAATTATTTTCAGCAACAGCAATTGTAAATGTTAAAAAAGATAGTTTTTTTGTCCAAGGACATTTTCCTGGCGAACCTGTAATGCCTGGAGTTTTAATAGTTGAGGCTTTCGGTCAATCTGCAGCTGCTCTTACTGCTCATGGTTTAGACAAAGCCACTTATGAAAATAAATTAGTTTTTTTAATGAGTATTGAAAAAGCTAGATTTAGGAATCCAGTCATACCTGATTGTAAGTTAGAACTTAATATTGAAGCTATAAGATCTCATGGACGCGTTTGGAAGTATAAAGGGGAAGCATTTGTAGGAGAGAAAAAAATGGCAGATGCTCAATGGTCAGCAACTATAGTAGACAGGAAATAATTAGCAATAAATCTTGATAAGCTTTTGTTGTTGGTTTTGATATTAAATATTATCAATGACTAATCCATTTTTTTTAAACAAAGGCCCATTTGAAATTAATAAATTATTAAAATCAATAGGATTAATTAATATTCAAAAATTCAAAAGTACAAAAATCCACGATATCAAAGACCTAACATCATCTACCAAAAACGATATTACATTTTTTCATTCAAAAAAATATGAAAATCAAGCATTAAATACAAAAGCTCTATTTTGCATAACTACGGAAAATCTTAAAAATTATTTGCCAAAAAAATGTAATAAAATAATTGTTGATAATGTTTTAATTGTTACCGCCAAAATAACAAAAACATTTTATCCAGACTCAGTAAATGATGATTTTGATACATCTGTGAAAAATATATCTAAAACTTCATACAAGAAAAAAGTAAAATTTGGAAAAAATGTTTTACTTGGAAAAAATGTTAAAATTGGAAAGAGTTGCTTAATTGGGCACAATTCAATAATTGAAAAAAATGTTATAATTGGGAATAATTGTTCTATAGGTTCAAATGTAATTATTAGAAATACAATCATTAAAAATAATATCAGTATTTTAGATGGGTGTGTAATTGGAAAAAAAGGTTTTGGTTTTTTCCCTAACAAAGAGAAAAATTATAAATATCCGCAAATTGGAGCTGTGATAATTAATGACAATTCAGAAATAGGTTGTGGGTCAACCATTGATAGAGGTTCAATGTCAAATACAATAATTGGTAAAAATACATTTTTAGATAACCAAATTCACATAGCTCATAACGTAAAAATTGGAGACAATTGCATTATTGCTGGACAAGTAGGTTTTGCTGGAAGTTCAACAATTGGAAATAATGTAATGATCGGTGGACAGGCTGGTATTTCAGGGCATTTAAAAATTGGAAACAATATTCAAATTGGAGGCGGTAGTGGAGTCATCAGAGATATTAAAGATAATACTAGGGTTATGGGTTATCCAGCTAAAGATTTAAAAAAATTTATTAAGGAAATGAATTAAAATGATACACGAAACTGCAATTATAGATGCAAAGGCAAAAATTTCTAAATCAGCTAACATTGGTCCTTATACTATCATAGGTCCAAATGTTCAAATTGATGAAGGAACGGTAATTCAATCACACGTAAATATATCTGGTTACACAAAGATTGGAAAAAATAACATAGTTTATTCTTTTGCATCTATTGGTAGCAATCCACAAGATTTAAAATACAAAGGTGAGAAAACTGAACTTGTGATTGGTGATAACAATGTAATAAGAGAGTATGTTACTGCAAATCCTGGAACATCTGGTGGAGGCGCTATTACAAAAATTGGTGATAAAAATTTACTAATGATTGGTGCTCACATTGCGCACGATTGTTTAATTGGTAATAATGTTGTCATAGCTAACAATGCCGCCATAGCAGGCCACGCAGAAATTGGTGATGATGTAATTATAGGTGGTAATTGTGGTGTGCAACAATTTGCAAGGATAGGAAAAATGGCAATGATTGGTGGTATGACTGGAGTTTCACGAGATGTAATTCCTTATGGTCTTTCATTTGGTAATAGAAATTATTTAGGTGGAATTAATTTAATAGGCCTGAGAAGAAGAAATGTTTCAAATAAAGAAATTTTAACTTTAACTGAAGCATATAAAGAAATTTTTAAAACTGAACATTTGCATGATAATTTGACCAAATTAAATGGTGACTTTAAAGATAATAACTATGTAAAAGAGGTAGTGGATTTTATTAACAAGGATAAAAAAAGACCAATTTGTACACCATTTAGTAAATAACAATGATAGGTTTATTCTTTGGAGATACTAAGTTTCCAAAATTAATATTAAAAAGTATTAAAAAAAAGAAAAAAAAATATTTCATTATCGATTTATCGAAAAATAATATATTTAAAAAAGACACATATTCACATCGTATAAGCATAGGTCAATTTGGAAAAATATTAAAATTAATAAGAGACAAAAACTGCAAAAAAGTTATTTTTGCTGGAAAAATAAATAAACCTAAATTTTCTCAATTAAAATTAGATATGACTGGGATATATTATATTCCAAGAATAATTAAAGCAGCCAAAAAAGGAGATGCTGCAATTCTAAAAGATTTAATAAAAATTTTATCTTTAGAAAAAATAAAGGTCATAAGTTCTACATATTTTAATCCAGAACTTTCATTAAAAAGAGGAAATTATTCAAAATTTAAGCCAAATAAATATGATTTAATTGATATTAAAAAAGGTATGAGAATTCTTCAAAACTCAAATTCATACGACCATGTTCAGGCCGTTATTGTAAAAAACAATATTGCAGTAATTGAAACATCAAAAGGTACAAAAAAATTAATTCAATCAATTAGAAAAACAAAAATTAACAGTGGCGTTTTGATTAAATTTCCAAAAAAAAAACAAGATCTTAAAGTAGATCTTCCGACAATAGGACTAGATACATTTAAAGATTGCAAAAAGATAGGGCTTAACGGTGTAGTTTTAAAAAATAAGCAAAATATTTTTTTGGAAAAAAAAGAATGCATTAATTTTGCTAACGAAAATAAAATGTTTATCGCAGTAAAATGAAAAAGATATTTATATTAACTGGAGAAGCATCAGGTGACAAATTAGCTTCAACAGTAATTTCTAAACTTAAAAATTATAATAGTGAAATAGAGTACTTGTCTGTAGGTGGATCAAATTTAACAAACTTAGGAATAAAATCAATTTTCGATTTAAAAGAAATAACTTATATTGGATTTACAAGTGTTTTATTTAACATTTTTAAAATTAAAAATAAAATAAACAATACTGTAGAAGAAATTATAAAATTCAATCCTGATATATTATTTAGTGTTGATAGTCCAGATTTTACATTACGCGTTGCTGAAAAAGTAAAAAAAATAAAACCTAATGTTAAAACAATACATTATGTAGCTCCACAAGTGTGGATATGGAGGGAAAGTAGGGTAAAAAAGTTTAAACAATTTGTTGATCATTTTTTGTTGCTATTTAATTTTGAAAAAAAATATTTTGATAATGAGAATATTGCTAATACTTTTGTTGGACATCCTTTATTAGAAAAAAATAATTCAAAAGTTGATATTTCTAATATTTCCAAAGGTAAAAAAATTATATCTATATTTGCAGGCAGCAGATCTTCTGAAACAGATGTTCTTTTGCCAATTTTGATAGATTTTATTAAATTAATGAATGAAAAATTTAAAGAATATATTTTTGCATTTCATGCAACTGATGAAAATAAAAATTTAATAAATGAGAAATTAAAAAATAATAATTTGAATAATGTAGAAATTATATCAGATAAAAATATTAAATCTCAAGTGTTACTGAATTCAATATTTGCAGTTTCTAAATCAGGGACTGTTTCATTAGAAATTTGTAATGCAAAAGTGCCTTCAATTATAATTTATAAAATAAACTTCATTAATTATTTGATTATGAAATCTTTAGTTAAAGTTAATTTTGCAAATATTATTAATATAATTAACAATAGAGAAGTTATCCCAGAACTTTTGCAAAATGAGTGTAATGCAAAAGAAATTTATAAATCAGTAGTTTATTTTTTAAAAAACCCTAATTTAGGAAAAATACAAGTTGATGATTGTATGAAAACTTTAGATCAAATAAGATCAAAAAGTTCTTCAAGCGATGAAGCAGCGAAAATATTAAGCGAATATCTTGTTACTTAATCTTTTGATAACTTCTTCTTTACCCAGTGAAACAATTATATCATAAATTCCTGGACCAAATTTAGAACCAGTTAAAGCTATCCTGAGTGGTTGTCCAACACCTTTAAAATTTATATTATTTGATTTAATAAGTTCATTAATAATTGGTTCCAAAGTTTCTTTTTTAAGCTCATTTATTTTTGAAATTTTGCTAGTAAATTCTGATATTATTTTTTTAGCTGAATCATCAATTAATTTTAAATCACTATCATTAAATTTAACTATGTCTGACACTATATATTTAGAATTGTTGTAAATATCTTCTAAAGTTTTTGCTTTATTTTTAAGAAATATTAGCGACTTTTTGATTTTATCTTCTTTATTTGATTCAATTTTTTCTTTGTAGTTGCTGCAGTATTCGTTTAACTGATTGTATAGATCAGTTTCATTCATGTTTTTAATATAGTGTTCATTCATTGATAAAATACGACTAATATCTAATTTTGATGGAGACTTGCCTATACCTTCTAAATTAAAGTGTTTGATACTTTCATCTAAAGTGAATATTTCTTTATCCTTGGAAGACCAGCCTAATCTTAATAAATAATTTCTTAAAGCTTCAGGCATAATTCCAATTTTTGAGTAGTCATCTAAGGTTGATGCTTTGTCCCTTTTGGATAGTTTTTTTCCTTCTATAGTGTGGATTAGCGGAATATGAGCAAAAGATGGAAGTTCCCATTTCATAGCTAAATATATTTGCATTTGTTTAAATGTATTAATTTTATGATCATCGCCTCGAATTATATGTGTTACTTTCATTTGATGGTCGTCTACGGATGCAGACAAATTATAAGTTGGTGTTCCATCGTTTCTTAAAATAACAAAATCTTCGATAGTATTGTTATCAATTTGCACATCTCCTTGTACCAAGTCTTTCAATGTGGTAGATCCATCAATCTTACTTTTAAATCTTATAACTGGATTTATATCCTTTGGAGCATCAGCTTCATTCATGTCTCTCCATTTTCTATTATAAATGTAAGGAATTTTTTTTTGTTTAGCTCTTTTTTTTTGTTCTTCTATTTCTTCATTTGAGCAATAGCATTTATAAGCATTTCCATTTTTTAATAATTCGTTTACAACATCTACATGGTTTTTTATTTTTGTAGACTGTATATATTCTTCACCATCGTATTCTATACCTATCCATTTTAAAGACTTAATAATTTGTCGCTTGTATTCATCTTTAGATCTATCTTTATCTGTATCTTCGATTCTTAAATAAAAAGTTCCACCTTTATTTTTAGAAAATAACCAATTAAACAATGCGGTTCTGACACCACCTATATGAAGAGGACCAGTTGGGGATGGAGCAAATCTTGTTGCTACTTTAAACATTAGAAATGTTTAGACTATTTTATTAGAAGTTTCTATATAAAGATACTAAAACACCTTGAACTTTTACTCTATCTGGACCAAAGATTTTAGTTTCATAGTTCCTATTAGCGCTTTCAAGCGCTATAGTTTTGCCTTTTCGTCTAATTCTTTTAAGCATTGCTTCATGATCATCAATCAAAGCAACTACAATTTTTCCATTTTCAGCCGTATTAGATTTTTTTACAATAACTGTATCACCTTCATTTATACCAGCTTCTATCATTGAATCTCCTTGAACTTTTAAACCAAAATATTCACCATTTTTTTCTAAATTACTCGGCAATGGAATTCTTGAAACTTCATTTTGAATAGCTTCAACAGGTGTTCCAGCTGCTATTTTTCCTAATACTGGTACTTCAGCAGCATCACCATTTTTAACATTTTCTTCATCTAAACCACCCTTAATAACACTAGGTGAAAAACTATTATATATATCATTCGCAGAAGCTGTTTCCGGTAGCTTTATAACTTCTAAAGCTCTTGCTTTATGAGCAAGCCTTCTAATAAAACCTCTCTCTTCTAAAGCGCTAATTAGTCTATGAATTCCAGATTTCGATCTTAAGTTTAAAGACTCTTTCATTTCCTCATATGAAGGCGACACACCAGAAGCTCTCAACTTCTTGTTGATAAATAAAAGCAGGTTTTTTTGTTTTTTAGTTAACATAGAACAAATATCGTACAGAATATGTTCTACAAAAGTTCTTTTAGATTAACAATAGCTTAAAATTCAACAAAATTGCGGTTAATTTAGCTAAAGAACGGAAAAAATTGAATTTTTATCTAAGTTCTTCAAAAGTGATTCACCAATTAAAAAAGTTTTTATGTTTGTATTTTTATTAATTTCTAAAAGTTCTTCTTTCGTTTTAATTCCACTTTCAGAAATTAATGGCCCACTATGATTTGTTAAAATATCGCTAAGTTCATAAGTTGTACTTATTTCTGTTTTAAGTGTTTTAAGGTCGCGATTGTTTATACCTATTAACGCTTCATTGAATCTAAGAGCTTTTTTTGCTTCTTCAGCAGTATGAACTTCTACAATTATTGACATTTTTAATTTAAGAGCTTCTTCATACAATTGGTCTGCTAAATTATCACTTATACCTGCAATAATAATTAAAACAGCATCAGCACCATAACTTTTTGCTAAATGAATTTGAAATGGATCTATAAAAAAATCTTTACACAAGATTGGTAAATTTATTTTTTCCTTAATTTTATATATGTGTGTTAAATTACCAAAGAAAAAATCCTCTTCAGTTAAAACTGATAAGCAAGTAGCTTTGTTAGAGTTGTATATTTCAGCAATTTTTAAAGGGTCGTAATCTTTAATAATAATACCAGCAGAAGGACTAGCTTTTTTAATTTCAGCTATAATTGAAATTTTATCTAATTTAATATTGTTTTCTATTTTTTCTTTAAAATTAATAAATGAATTATTTTCAGTGATTTTATCTTTTAAAGAATCGATTGTAATATTTTTTTTTAAAATATTGATTTTAATGATTTTTTTTTCAATAATTCTTTTAAGTGTATTTTCAGCCATTTTGTATATTAGTTAAATGTTTAAAAGCATTTCCGTTTAAAATATGTTCTCTTGCATTTATATAAGCTTTATTAAAATTATCATGTTTTTCTGACACAATAAGACCTGCTGCAGCATTTAAGCAAACAGCCTTTGAAAAATCATTATCTTTACCTGTGAAGATTTCGATTATTTTATTACCATTAAACTTTGCATCATCGCCTAATAAGTTTGAAAAATTTTCAGCATTAATATTCAACTCACTTGGATTAATTGTAATTTCTGACAATTGACCATTTTTTAATTGTATAATGTTAGTTTTAGCATAAGGTGAAATTTCATCTAAACCATCTTCACTATTTACTATCCATGCAAATTTAATATTTAAATTCTTAAGTCCATTTGCAAAAGTTTTAAGTAATTTTTTGTCAAAAACACCAACAACTTGTCTTTCAACTAATGCAGGACTACTTAATGGACCAATCATGTTAAATATAGTTCTCTTACCTATTTTTTTTCTTGTAGGGCCAACATATTTCATTGCACTATGATAATTTGGCGCAAACATAAAACCAAAATTATTTTTATTAATTTGATTTTCAACATCTTTAGGTTCTAAATTAATTTTTATATTTAAAGCCTCCAAAACATCTCCCGAACCACATTTTGATGAAACAGCTTTATTTCCATGTTTTGCAACTTTAATTCCCATACTTGCTAGTAACAAAGCTGAAGCTGTGGATATATTTAATGTATTTTTTCCATCACCACCAGTTCCACATGTATCTATACATTCTTTGACATTAACTCTTTTTGATTTCTCTCTTAACACATATACACCACCACCAATTTCATCAGAAACCTCTTCTTTTGCTGAAAGCAATGTAAGAAAATCATATATTTCTTGATCTGAAGCTTTACCATTCATTAAAATTTCGAATGCCTGCTTAGATTCCTCGAAAGTCAAATTTTCTTTATTTTTTAATTTGTTTAAAAAATTTTCCATTATTTTTTATAATTTATAAAATTTCTTAATATTTTAATACCAATGGGTGTTTTAATGCTTTCAGGGTGAAATTGAACACCATGAATATTATATTTTTTGTGCTGAACACCCATAATTGTACCATCTTCTGTTTCTGCGGTTATCTCAAGATCTTTTGATAATGTTTTCTTATCTATTATTAAACTGTGGTATCTTGTTGCCTCAAACTTAGCTGGTAGATTTTTTAATACACCTATTTTTTTGGATTTAATTTTACTAGTTTTTCCATGCATAAGTTTTTTTGCTTGAATTATTTTTGAGCCAAAAACTTGTCCTATTATTTGATGTCCTAAACAAACTCCAAGGATAGGTATATTTTTATGTAAAGATTTAACAATATTAATACAATTACCTGCTTGATTGGGGTTACCAGGACCAGGGGATATAACAATTTTTTGGTACTTCATTTTTATAATTTTTTTACTTGTAATTTTATCATTTCTTATAACATCAACTTTAGTTTTGAGTGATGATATGTAGTGATACAAATTAAAAGTAAAACTATCGTAATTATCTATTAATAAAATTTTCATTATTTTAATGCGCTCAAAAGAGCTTTAGCTTTATTTATAGTTTCCGCATATTCTTTAATAGGTTTGCTGTCAGCAACAATGCCAGCTCCAGCTTGTACATAGAATTTATTATTTTTAGCTAATGCGGTTCTTAAAGCAATACAAGTATCAAATTCACCGTTTGCAGAAAAATAACCAATTCCACCAGCATAAATTTTTCTTTTTGAAGATTCTAGTTCATCGATAATTTCCATAGCACGAATTTTTGGTGCACCAGAAACAGTTCCAGCTGGGAAACCTGCTAATAAAGATTTAAATTTAGTATATTTATTATTAAATATACCAATAACATTAGAAACTATATGCATAACATGAGAGTATTTTTCTATATTGAATCTCTCAGTGACTTTAACAGTATTAACTTTTGAAACTTTTCCAACGTCATTTCTGCCAAGGTCTAAAAGCATTAAATGTTCAGCTAATTCTTTTCGATCTTTAAGTAAGTCTTTCATATAAAATTTATCTTGTTTTTTACTTTTACCTCTGGGTCTTGTTCCAGCAATAGGTCTAATAGTAATTTTTTCATCTCTTAGTCTAACTAATATTTCTGGACTAGCACCGATTATTTGAAAATCGTGAAAATTAAAAAAATACATAAAAGGAGATGGGTTGCTAACTCTCAATTTTTTGTAAATGTTTAAAGGACTTTTTGTTAGTTTGGTTTCAAATCTTTGACTTAAAACTACTTGAAAAATATCACCAATTTTAATGTATTTTTTTGCTTTTTGAACCATATTGATAAATCTATTTTTAGAAGTATTAGATTTAACAATATTTTTTTTAATATTTTTTTTTATAAAATTTTCTCTTTTTGTTAATTTAGACTGTTTGCTTAAATGTATTAATTCATTTTTAATCTCTTGATATTTTTTTTTATAATTTTCTATTTTTTCATCCTTAAAAACATTGATAATAAAAAAAATCTTCTTTTTAAAGTTGTCATGTATTATTAAAACTTTAGGTCTCATTAATCTTACATCTGGTAATTTTAAGTCATCTCTGCAGGTATTTGGAACTTTTTCTACATATCTTATTATATCGTAAGAAAAATAACCTGATAACAATGAACAAATAGGAGGTAAATTTTTTGGTGTTTTAAATTTGAAATTTTCAATCAAGCTTTCTAATATTTTTCTTGGTTCACCTCTTATATATTTTCTTTTATTAAATTTATTTATTTTATAAGATTTGTTATTATTAAATTCCCATATTTTGTCGGGCTTTTTTCCAAATATTGTATATCTTCCCTTGATAAATCCTTTTTCAACAGACTCAAAAACAAAGCTATTTTTTTCAATTAAAAAATTATTAATAAGATTTAATACTTCTTTATCTTTATTAATTTTTTTGGAAATAAATAAAATTTGATTTTGTTTTCGTTTATGATGAAACTTAAAATTTTTAAAGTTTCTGTTAATCATCATTTAAAATAATTTTTTACTCTTTCAAGAGTTTTTTGATTAATTTTAACTTTATATTTCTTATTTAAAGAGTCGTCATAAGATGAGTATATTTGATTTCTTAAATTCATTTTTCCTTTATTTTTAAAATTTTTAAATTCATTTGAATTTTTAAGAATATTTTTACTATTTATTTTAATGATATTAATTAAATATATATTATCAGATTCATTATTAACTAAAGCAAAAGATTTTTCCGGCAATGAATAAATTAATTTAACTGAATTTTCGGTAAATTTATCATTATCTTCGATCGAATTTAATGTTATATTTTCAATTTTGATTGAATTTTTTACACTTAGGTCTTCAAAATTTTTTTGAGTAAATTTATTTTCATTTATTTGATTTATAATTTTTTTATTATATTCATATTTATTTTTTTCGTGCAAGATTTTTACAATTTTACTTTTAAATTCCTCGTTAGTATTTTGAGGTAAAATTTTATTAACTTTGTTTATTTGGTATAACACATAAAAATTTCCATCGTCAAATAATTGGATTTTCTCTTCTTTTTGTTCGTAAATTTTTTTTTCTATATTGTTACTTTTGCTATTTTTAATATAATTTTTTTTATTAATAAGTTTTAAATTGTAATTATTGGCTATATATTTAATTTCTTTTCCATTTAATATTTCGTTTTCTATTTCATCTATTTTGTTAAAGAAAACCTTATTATATTCACTTGATCCAATCAAATTTTGTGGAGTAATTTTAATGTATGAGAAGTCAATATATTCTTCTTTTAATTTTTCAGTATTTTCATTTATAAATTTTTTAACATCATCATCAGTGATATTGTTTTTTTTTAAATAAGCTTTATCTAAGTTTATATATTCCAGATCTATTTTACTTACTTCTTCATTAAATATTTTATTTGTGATAAAAAAAGGTATTTCGATACCTCCACCAACATAGTAGAATAATTTTTTTTGTAATTCATTATTTTTTAATCTCATTTCAAATTCCGCTGCACTCGTATTTTGAGTTAATAAAAATTTTTCATATTTTGTTCTTGAAAACTTATTGTTTTCATCTTGAAACTCTGGGTTTTTTTTAATATTTTTTGCCAATGAGTTTTCAGAGATTATTAGATTTAAATCTTTAATTTCCATTTCTAATAATTTTTTTGATACTAAGTTAGAAAGAAGTTCTTCTAAAACATTATTATCTAAATTATCTCTTATTGCTTGTGAATCAATATATGAATTATTCACAAAATCCATAAAATCTTGTGTTGAAATATTTTTATTATTTATTTTAGCAATATTATTGGTGTTGCCAGTATTAAATACGCCACCCATACCCCACAGTATAAATGGAATTATCATTATTATTAAAATTATCTTCGCAAAGAAGGTTTTTGAAAATTTTCTAATACTATTTAACATTATCGTTTTTTTTAATTTATTGATCTATAAAAGACAAACCTATAGATTAAAATTTTCATTATGACAAATAAATATATGTATTTTATTGCGAATTGGAAAATGTATGGTGATTTAAAGTCAATTAAATCATTAAATAAAGTTATTAAATTTACACGGCTAAACAAAAGAAAAAAATTTAAGATTATTTATTGTCCTCCGTATACATTGCTTGACTCCTTTTCCAAAAAAATTAAAAAAACTAAAATTGAACTTGGGGCGCAGAATTGCCACTTCGAAATATCGAATGGACCGTTTACTGGATCCATAAGTCCTACAATGTTAAAAAAAATTGGTTCAAATTATGTTATCATTGGTCATTCAGAAAATAGGTCTACTGGAGAAACTAATGCTGAGGTAAACAAAAAAATTAAATCATCTATTAAAAGTAATCTAAAAGTAATTTTTTGTATAGGTGAAACGTTAATAGAAAAAAGAAAAAAACTTACTAATAAAATTTTGTATAAACAAATTCTTAAAGGTTTGTATAAAATTAAAAATTTAAATAAAATCTTAGTTGCTTATGAGCCTATCTGGTCAATTGGTACTGGGGTTATTCCTAAAATCGATGACCTTGATAAAAATGTAACTTTTATAAAAAATGTTTTAAAAAAACACCTTAAAGTAAAAAATCCTAAAGTGTTATATGGTGGTTCTGTTAATCCAAAAAATGTTGAAAACTTAGTCTCTATCAAAGCCATTGATGGGTTTTTAGTTGGTGGTGCATCACAAAAAGCAAAAAATTTTATTGATATAGTTAAAAAAACTATTATTTAACTTCCATGGAAAATATATTACTTATTCTTAACATAATATTTGCAATTATCTTAGTTGTTCTAGTTTTGATTCAAAAATCAGAAGGTGGAGCGTTAGGAATAGGAGTTTCTCAAGAAAATTTTATGTTTTCTAGATCCGCCGGTGATTTTTTAACAAAAGCAACAACTATAATTGCGGCTTTATTTATAATTTGTAGTCTTTGTTTGACAATAATTTCAAGAGAAGGAATTGTGTCATCCACATCTGTTATTGATAAAATTGAAGAAAATACTGATGATCAACCAGAAATTCCTGAAAATAACAATTAATAGTTTTCAATTTTATATATATCGGCTATAACATAATTCCATGGCGCGATATATATTTGTCACTGGCGGCGTGGTTTCATCACTAGGAAAAGGTCTCTCTTCAGCATCATTAGCTTATCTTTTAAAATCACAAGGTTACAAAGTAAGGGTTAGAAAAATGGATCCATATTTAAATGTTGATCCTGGAACAATGAGCCCATTTCAACATGGAGAAGTTTTTGTTACCGATGATGGCGCTGAAACTGATTTAGATCTTGGTCACTATGAAAGATTTACAAATATATCTGCAAAAAAATCTGACAACATTACAACAGGAAGAATTTATAGTGATATAATTAAGAAAGAACGTAAAGGTAAGTATTTAGGAAAAACTGTCCAGGTGATACCTCATGTCACAGATAGAATAAAAGAATTTATTAAGGGAGATATAACTAATGAGGATTTTGTTATTTGTGAAATAGGTGGCACTGTAGGAGATATAGAAAGTTTACCTTTTGTTGAGGCAATAAGGCAGTTTTCAAATGAAGTAGGAAAAAGTAAAAGTTTGTTTATTCATTTAACTCTTGTTCCTTTTTTAAAGTCATCTGATGAAATTAAAACAAAACCTACGCAACACTCTGTAAAAGAATTAAGAAGCTTAGGTATACAGCCCGATATAGTTGTTTGCAGATCTCAAAAATCTATACCTTTAGACCAAAGAAAAAAAATATCTTTATTTTGTAATGTTTCAATTGAGAATGTTATAGAAACTGTGGATGTAAGAACTATTTACGAAGCACCAATTAGTTTTTATAATGAAAAGTTAGATAAACAAGTTTTAAAATATTTTAAATTAAAACCAAGAAAAAAAGTCAACTTGCAGCCATGGAAAAAAATCACCAGATCAGTATTAGATACAAAAAAAATAGTTAATATTGCAATTATAGGAAAATACGTAAATTTAAAAGATGCTTATAAGTCACTAGATGAAGCATTAATTCATGGTGGAATAGCCAATAATATTAAAGTTAATTTAGTAAGAATAGAATCTGACAATTTAAAACTAAATCAAATAAAAAAAATATTAAAAAATATATCTGGCATTTTGATACCGGGCGGATTTGGAAAAAGAGGAACTGAAGGCAAAATATCAGCTATTAATTATGCTAGAAGAAAAAAAATACCTTTTTTAGGAATTTGCTTTGGTATGCAAATGGCTGTAGTGGAATTTGCTAGAAATTCGTTAAAAATTAAAAAAGCAGGTTCTAGTGAATTAGATAAAAAATGTTATCCAGTAATAGGTTTATTGAATGAATGGAATAAAAATGGAAAATTAATAAAAGGAACAAACAAAGATTTAGGTGGCACTATGAGGTTGGGAATTTACGAAGCTAAATTAAGACATAATTCACTGATACACAGTGTATACAAATCAAAAACTATATTTGAAAGACATCGACACAGATACGAAGTGAATAATAATTTAAAAGATAAATTTGAAAACAAAGGGATGATTTTTTCAGGAATGTCTCCAGATGATAAATTGCCTGAAATAGTCGAACTTAAAAACCATCCATGGTTCATTGGCGTTCAGTTTCATCCTGAATTTAAATCTAGACCTTTAACTCCTCATCCTTTATTCTCATCTTTTATCAAAGCTGTAAAAAATCACAAATGAAAAACATTACTGTAAATTGTAACAATATTGAAATTTCAAATGGTAAAAAAGTCTGTTTAATAGCCGGACCATGTCAATTAGAAACTGAACAGCATGCAATAGACATGGCAGGAAAAATTAAAGAAATTGCATCAAAATTTAATATTGGTTTTATCTACAAAACTTCATTTGACAAAGCTAATAGAACTAGCATTAAAGGAAAAAGAGGTGCTGGCTTAGATAAATCGCTACCCATTTTTGATAAGATTAAAAAAGAATTAAATGTACCAATTTTAACAGACATTCATAATATTGATCAGTGTTCAGTTGTTGCTAGACATGTAGATATTTTACAAATACCGGCATTTCTTTGCAGGCAAACTGATTTACTAGTTGCAGCAGCAAAAACTAATAAAATTATAAATGTGAAGAAAGGACAGTTTTTAGCACCATGGGACATGGTTAATGTAACTAAAAAAATTTCAGACTCTGGCAATAATAATATTTTAGTAACCGAAAGAGGTGCAAGTTTTGGTTACAATACCTTGGTATCCGATATGCGTTCATTACCTATAATGGCAAAAAATGGCTACCCAGTAATTTTTGATGCAACTCATTCTGTTCAACAACCTGGTGGACTTGGAGAAAAAAGTGGTGGACAAAGAGAGTTTGTAGAATACTTGGCAAGAGCTGCTGTGGCAGTCGGAGTTGCTGGTGTTTTTATTGAAACACATGAAGATCCAGACAACGCTCCATCTGATGGTCCTAACATGGTTCCTTTAGATAAATTAGAAAATTTACTCAAACAAATTTCCGAAATAGATAATTTGATAAAAAATTAAATGAGCAAAATATCAAAGGTTATAGCACGTCAAGTTTTTGACAGTAGAGGAAACCCAACAATAGAAGCTGAAGTATTTTCTAAAAATATTAGCTCCTCTGCTATATCTCCCTCAGGTGCATCAACAGGCACTTTTGAGGCTTTTGAAAAAAGGGACAAGAATAATAAAAAGTATTTAGGAAAAAGTGTTTTTAATTCTGTAAGTATAGTAAACAAAATAATTTCAAAAAAACTTAAAAATCACAATGTACACAATCAAGAAAAAATTGATTCATTGTTAATTAATTTAGATGGAACAAAACAAAAAACAAAATTTGGCGCTAACGCAATTTTATCTGTTTCAATGGCAGTTAAAAAACTTTCCGCTAAGTTAAAAAAAATTCCTTTATACAAAGCTTTTTTAGTAAAAAAAGATTTCAAATTACCTTATCCGTTAATGAACATAATTAATGGAGGAGCTCATGCGAACAATGATTTGAGAATTCAAGAATTTATGATTAGACCAGATAAAGCAAAAAGTTTTTCTGAGGCTTTAAGGATTTCCTTTTTAGTAATTCATAATTTAAAAAGTTTAATTAAAAAAAAAGGATTATCTACATCTGTTGGTGATGAAGGTGGTTTTGCACCTATGATTAGTAGAAATGAAAATGCTTTAGATTTAATTGTAAAGGCAATCAACAAATCAGGATTTAAGAATGGTAGGGATGTATCTATTTGCCTTGATGTGGCTGCTAACGAATTGTTTAAGAAAAACCTTTATTCAATACATTCAAAGAAATTTGAAAGTGTTGAAAAATGCATAAAAAACTATGTTAAAATTATTAATAAATATAAAATTAAGTCAATAGAAGACCCATTTTCTGAAAATGATTGGTTATCATGGAGCAAGTTAATGAATGCTATTAAAAAAACTCAAATTGTTGGTGATGACTTGTACGTAACAAACCTTGAAAGATTAAAAAAAGGTTTTTTAAGCAATTCATCAAATGCTATTTTGATTAAACTGAATCAAATAGGCACTGTTTCGGAAACTTTAGAGGTTATTAAGTTTGCTCAAATAATTGGTTATGAAACAATAATATCTCATAGGTCGGGTGATAGTGAAGATACATTTATTGCAGATTTGGCTGTAGGAACAAACTCTAGCCAAATTAAAACTGGCTCTTTGTCTAGATCTGAAAGAGTTGCAAAATATAATCAATTACTCAGAATAGAAGAAGAACTAGGAAAAAACGCTAAAATGAATAAAATTCATTAATGTTGGATAAAATAAAAAAAAACTATTTTTTAATAATATCAATTTTTTTTATTCTTTATTTTTTAATAAGTTTTTTAGGTGGAGAAAGAGGCCTTTTTTCATATTTAAAAAAAAAAAATTATCTTGAAAGCTTACAAAAAGAAGAAATTCAGTTTACTTCTAAAATTAAAAAATTAGAAATAAAAAACTCGTTACTTACTGACAATCTAGATTTAGATTATATAGAATTTCTTATACGTGACAAATTTTTGTTAGGAAATAAAAGTGAAACAGTTTACATAATTAAAAATAATGATAACTAGACACCCAGAAAAAGTTAATAAACCTATTAATCCAATTAAAAAAAAACCTAGTTGGATACGTTCAAAACTTACAAATAGCCAAGAGTTTTTTTTAACAAAAACTATTGTAAATCAATTTAATCTAAAAACAGTTTGCCAAGAAGCTAACTGCCCAAATATTACTGAATGTTGGAGCAAAAGGCATGCAACATTTTTAATTATGGGAGACACATGTACTCGAGCATGTGCTTTTTGTGATGTTATAACTGGAAAACCAAAACCACTTGATCATCTAGAGCCAATTAAAATTGCAAACGCTGTAAAAAAATTAAATTTAAGACACGCTGTTATTACTTCAGTAGATAGAGACGATCTTGATGATGGAGGAGCAAATCATTTTAATGAAGTAATAAAAGAAACAAAAAAAGCTAATCCTGATACAACAATAGAAGTTTTAACCCCAGATTTTTTAAGGAAAGGCGACTCATATAAAAAAGTTATAGAAGCAAAACCTGATGTCTTTAATCATAATATTGAAACAGTTCCTGGGCTTTATAGAAAAGTTAGACCAGGATCTAGATATTTTGCTTCACTTGAACTTTTAAAAAATGCGAAAAAAATAGATAAAAATATTTTTACTAAATCAGGGTTGATGGTTGGTTTGGGCGAAAATAAAGATGAAATTTTACAAGTTATGGATGATCTTATATCTGCCCAAGTTGATTTTTTAACAATAGGACAATACTTGCAACCATCAGTCAAACATTATCCTTTAGATAGATATTATAATCCAGAAGAATTTGACGAATTAGAAAGTATTGCTAAATCAAAAGGTTTTTTATTAGTTTCTTCGTCACCACTTACAAGATCTTCTTACCATGCAGATGAAGATTTCACTAAACTTCAAAAAAATAGAATAAAACAAACTAATGCCGAAAGCATCAGTTAAAAGATCTATCGAGTGTTCCAAAAATCAATTAATTGATTTAGTTCTTGATATAGAAAAATATCCAATTTTTGTTCCATTTTGTTTAGATTCAAAAATACATGAAAAGAAAGAGCAGGATGATCTTTTATTAATAGTTGCAGACTTAACCATTGGAAAGGGACCTTTTAAAGATACTTACAAAAGTGATGTTAAATTTAATAAAAAAGAAGACTCTATTTATGTAACTAATCTTGACGGACCTTTGAAATATTTAGAAAATAAATGGCAATTTAAAGAAGAGAATAAAATTACAGAAGTATCATTTGAGGTTGATTTTGAATTAAAAAATCGATTTTTAAATATAGTTATGACCAAATCTTTTCAATTTGGCTTAGATAAAATTGCTGATGCTTTTCAAAAAAGAGCAGAAGAACTATTTAAGAAAACTTAAAATTAAATTTAAAGCCTTATTAACCGTAGCTCTTTGAATTGAGGATCTTTTTTTATTTTTGAATAAGTGTTTTTTAACCAACGTTTTGTTACCTTTTTTAATACCAATAAACACTAAACCTACTGGTTTTTGCTTACTACCGCCTTTGGGTCCTGCTATTCCAGTTACAGATACAGATATATTTGTTTTACTTATTCTATTTAAATTTTTTACCATAGATAAACAAGTTTCATAGCTCACAGCACCATGTTTCATTATTATTTTTTTTGGAACTTTAAGTGTATTTATTTTAGATTTATTAGAATAGGTGACTAATCCAAGTGTAAAAACCTTAGAAGAACCACTAATTGAAGTTATTGTGCTTGAAAGCAAACCACCCGTACAAGATTCTGCAAAAGATACTTTAAGTTTTTTTTTGCGTAGTAATTTAACTAATTTTTGAGAAAGTTTTTTCATGAAGTAAAAACCATATATAATACAAGAACAGCCACAACATATAATCCAGCCGCAACATCATCCATAATCACTCCAAAACTATTCTTAAAGTTTTTATCATAATAACTTATAGGATATGGTTTAACGATGTCAAAAATTCTAAATAGAATAAACATAATAAAGTAAGATGTTAAAACTTTGCTAGTTTCTTTTGACCCTTCATGCGCAATTTCGTAAAGACATATTGGAATTGATTGCCCAATAAATTCATCAATGACAACTTCTTTAGGATCTTTACTATCTAAATCTTTGATAAAAATATTAACTGCATAAAGTGAGATAAAGAAAATTATTATTACAAATACTAAAATAAAATTAGTTGGAATTTTTAACATATGAAGTAAAAAAAATAAAAATATAGTCGTTGCTAATGATGCAACACTACCTGGTATTTTTTTAATTTTTCCAATACCAAACAATGTAACAAATAAAAAATTAATTTTATTAATCATATTTTGAGACTGATGTTATTACTTCGCAGGCTATAGCTTTTTCTTTTCCTATTAATCCTAATTTTTCCGTTGTTTTGCCTTTTATATTTATTTGATCTGGAAATATTTCACAAATATCAGAAATAATTTTTATCATTTTATTTTTATATTTTGAAATTTTTGGTGTTTGAGTAATTACGTTAATATCAATATTATTTATAAAATAATTTTTTTCTTTTATTTCATTAATAATTTTTTTTAAAAGTATTGTAGATCTTATATTTTTAAATTTTTTATTTTTATTTGAAAATTTTTGACCGATATCATCCATTTTACACGCCCCAAGAATAGCATCAGTAATTGCATGTAAAACAGGATCTCCATCTGAATGTCCAAGAGTTCCTAATTTAGATTTAATTTTAATGCCACCTAAGTATAGTTTTCTTTTGGGTGCCAATCTATGAATATCAAAACCTATTCCATATTTAACTTGTTGATGATTATTAATATCTGACAAGCTAGTAATTTTTTTATTGTTAGTCTCCCCACTAATAAATTTTATTTTTTTATTAGCTTTTATAAAAAGGTTTGCATCATCGGTAATTTTTGAACTTTTACTATTTTGTAATTTACACAGTTCTTTATAATTAAAAGCTTGTGGTGTTTGTGTTAAATAAATGTAATCGCGATTTATATTTATAATTAGATTTCTATTTTTAAATTTTACAGAGTCTTTTGTTTTAATCGTAGGTACTACAGATTTGTTTTTCTTTAATTCTTTTATCAATTTATTTAGTAATTTTAATGAAAAATTTGGTCTTGCTGCATCATGGATTAAAATATTTTTAACTTTCTTTTTTCTTATGCTTTGCAACGCTAAAAAAGATGATTCTGATCTTGTTTTTCCGCCATAGACGATTTTTATCTTTTTTGTATTTACTGTTTTTATAAAATTTTTATGTTTTTTATTTACCACTAATAATATTTTTTCTATTTTTTTACACTTTTTTGCTTTATCTATTGAGTGTTGAACTATCGGTTTTCCCTTATAAATAACGTAGGGTTTAGGAATGCTAGAATTAAATCTTTCACTTTTGCCAGCTGCTAGTATTATAAAAAAATTACTCATGTATAAATTATATATTTAGTTTATTTATTGCATAATGTTAGATTTTATCAAAAAAAATATTTTCATATGTGTGATTTTTATAGTTACACTTTCCGTTGGCTTTTTGACGTTTTTAACGTTTATTAATAAAAGTTTTTTAGAACTTAATCAAACTACACTCCAATCATTGCTTATATCAAATGTTGTTTTGTTGTTAGTTTTCTTTCTTTTAATCTTTATAGAAGTAAAAAATTCTTTAAAAGACGATATTAATGTTGACGGATCAAAAGCTAATAAAAAATATATTGCTTTCTTTTCTTTGTTCACTTTGATTCCATCAATACTTATTTCTGTTTTTTCATTATTTTTATTTTCATTTGCATTGGAAAAGTATTTTGATAAAAAAATTACAACAGCTGTTAACAACTCATATGAAATTGCAAAAAATTATGTTGATGATGTAAGAAATAAGATTGAATCTGATATTGTTCTTGTAACCATAGATTTAAATAAAAATGTTAATATCTTTTACGATAATCCTTCTAGATTCAAAAATTTACTTATAACACAAAAATATATTAGAGATGTAGATGAGATACATTTAATTGATAGCTCGGGAAATTTAATAGCAACAACAAATGATAACAATCAATCATTCATTCCTCCTAATGAAAAAGCTTTAGAGATGGTATTTAATGATGAGCGTCCTTTAAAAATTATTAATGCTGTAGAAAACCAATCTTCTGCAATACAAAAATTAACAGCTTATATAGATACCTATGTATATGTCGTAAAATTCTTGGACCAAGAAATATCAAACTATTTAACTGAATCTGAAGAGGCTATAAATTTTTATTATAGAGTTGAAGAAAAAAGAACTGGAATTAAAATATCTTTTATACTTATTTACATTGTAGTTGTTTCTTTGCTTTTATTTTTATCAATTTCTATAGCAATTAAATTTTCATCAAGATTTTTTAGATCAATATCAAATCTTATATTTGCTTCACATAAAATTGGACAAGGAAATCTTGAGATCAAAGTTCCAGAAATTAAAACCGATAAAGAATTAGAGATTTTGAACAAAAATTTTAATTTTATGATAGATCAACTTAAAGAACAGCAAGAAAAACTTATAATGCAAGAAAGACACGAAGCCTGGAGCACAATCGCGAGAAAGTTAGCACACGAAATAAAGAATCCATTAACACCTATACAGCTAACTATAGACAGACTTAAAAATAAATATTCAGATATTGTCAATCCAAAAGAAAAAGAAAATTTTAACGATCATTTAAAAACTATACATAAACAGATTTCACAAATTGAAAATTTGGTAAATGAATTTTCTGATTTTGCAAGAATGCCAAAACCTATTTTAAAAAAAACTAACTTATTAAATATAGTTAAAGAAAATCTTAATCTATTAAACGAAATTGACAAAACTATTGAGATTAATTTTGCAAATAATGAAAATGAATATTTGATGTTTTGCGATAGTGAGCAAATAAGTAGAGTGTTTTTTAATCTTGTAAAAAATTCTATTGAAAGTGTGCAAGAAAAAGCTTCTAAAACTCCTAATTTATCAAAGAAAATTGATATAGTAATTGAGAATAAAAATGATTATATAACCTTAATTATAACAGACAATGGAATTGGTTTCGTTGAAGTAAATTTAAGCAATATATTAAAACCTTATTATACAACTAAAGAAAAAGGAACAGGACTGGGATTATCAATTGTTAACAAAATATTAAATGATCACAATAGTACAATTAACTTTATAAAACAAAAAATTGGTGCAAAAATAGTTATAAACTTTTCAAAAAATGGCAAATGAGATACTTATTATTGATGACAATCCTGATATAAGAAATATTCTAAAAGATCTTATTTCAGAAGAAGGTTACAGAACAAGAGTTGCTGCAAACTATAATCAAGCACTAACCGAAATTGATAAAAAATTACCTGATGTTGCGATTATTGATGTGAAGTTAGACAAAGGAGATAATGACGGTATTGAACTTTTATCTCATATTAAAAACAAAAATAAAGATATACCAGTAATAATAATTTCAGGGCATGCAAATATAGAGATGGCAGTTAAATCTTTAAAATCTGGTGCATTCGAATTTATTCAAAAACCTTTTGATCAAGAAAGATTAATTAATTTTGTTAAGAGAGCTGTAGAGAATTTCAATCTTAAAAAACAAAATAAAGAATTATCAACAAAACTATTTCATTCATTTGAATTAATTGGTTCAAGTTCAAATATAGAAAAAATTAAAGATCAAATTTCAAAACTCTCAACATCAGAAAGTAGAATTTTTATCAATGGACCTACAGGGGCAGGAAAAGAATTAATCGCAAGGAAAATTCATAAATTATCAAACCGATCAAATGGACCTTTTGTAATTTTAAATGGTGCATTGCTAGATGTCAAAAAATATGAACAAGAATTGTTTGGTGAAGAAAAAAACAACGGATCAATATCTTATGGTGCTTTGGAAAAAGCATCTGAAGGTATATTGTTAATTGATGAAGTTTCCGAAATTCCTTTGGAAACTCAATCTAAAATTTTAAGAGTTTTAATTGATCAAAAATTTAAAAGAATAAATGGTGACCATGATATTAAAGTAAATGTTAGAATAATATGTTCATCCAGTAAAGATATTAATAATGAAATTAAATTAGGTAATTTTAGAGAAGATCTATTTCACAGACTCAATGTGTTTCAAATTAATATAGATCATTTAAAAAATAGAACAGAAGATATTCCATTGTTAATTGAATATTTTTCTAAAAAAATTTCACAAAATTATAACTTAAAAAAATTTGATATTGATACAAATAATCATTATTTAATTAACTATGAATGGCCTGGCAATGTAAGAGAGTTGAGAAACTTAATTGAAAGAATAGCTATTCTTGGACCTGATAATAATGAAAAAGTTTCAAGCATTATTAAAGAGTCTTTAAAAACACCAGCTGGAGAAAACTATAAAATTGAAAATTCATTATCTGTTCCGTTAAAAGAAGCTAGGGAGAATTTTGAAAAAGAATACCTTACTACTCAACTTAAGAAATTTGGTGGAAATATATCTAAAACTGCTGAATTTGTTGGCATGGAAAGATCTGCTTTACATAGAAAATTAAAAGGATTAGGCGTAAAAGATTTAAATTAAATGAATATTATTATTTGTGGCGCTGGTAGGGTCGGTTTTACAATAGCTAAACTATTAAGTGAGCAAAATCACTCGATAACTGTTATAGATCAATCAAGCGAAGATATTCAAAAAATCAATGATTCACTTGATGTTAAAGGCATAGTAGGAAAAGCAACTTATCCTTCTATTTTAGAAAAAGCAGATGCTTCAAATGCAGACATGATTATTGCTGTTACTAAAAATGATGAAATTAACATGTTGATTTGTCAGATTGCGTACACAGTTTTTAATATATCTAAAAAAATTGCTAGAATAAGATCTCAAGATTATTTAAATCCTAAATTTTCAAAAGTTTATAACAAAGACAATCTACCAATAGATGTAATTATCTCACCAGAGCTAGAAATTGCTAAGTCCATACAAAGAAAACTCGAGGCGCCTGGTGCATTAGACAATATACCTTTTGCTGACAACAAAATTAGGCTTCTTGAAATAAATATTAATAAAAATTGTCCATTAATCAAAATAAAACTTAATGAACTAACCAAAAAATTTCCAAAACTAGAAGCACACATTCTTGGTGTTATTAGAAAGGAAAAATTTGTTATTTTAAAGAAAAACGACGTAATAGAAGAAAATGATAAAGCTTATGTAATTATAAATTCAACACAGATGCAACAAACATTATCTGCATTTGGTCATAACGAAAAAATTTCAAATAAAATATTAATCATTGGTGGTGGAAATATAGGATTTAATTTAGCCAAAAATATTGAAAAATCTTTTGAAGATGCAAGAATTAAAATAATAGAAAAAGATAAAAGTAGAGCTGAATTTATTGCTAAAGAATTAAATAACTCAATTATTATAAATGGCAATGGTTTAGATGAAGATGTTTTAACAGAAGCAAATTTGAATGAAGTGGAGACAGTGCTTGCTTTAACGAATGATGATGAAGATAATTTAATGGTAAGTGTTCTAGTAGAAAAATTTTCTAAAGACAAAAGAACCATGGCTTTAATTAATAAACCTAATTATTCATTGTTACAATCATCTTTAAAAATTGATGATTTAATAGACCCAAGAATGAATACTGTGTCGAGCATATTAAAACATGTTCACAAAGGTTCTATTGAAAATGCGTATAGTATTTTGAATGGAGAATATGAAGTGATCGAAGCAGAAATAATCGAAACATCAGAACTAATAAACAAAGAACTTAAAAACTCAAACTTACCAGAAGAAATAAGAATCGGTGCGATTTTAAGAGGTGAGGAAATTATAATTCCAAGATCTAATTTTGTCTTTGAAAAAAATGATACAGTAGTATTTCTTGCAAAGATAAACCAATTGCCACTTGTTGAAAATATGTTTCGAATAAGTTCAATTTAACTATTGATGAGTTACTTCAGTTTAATTTATTTGGGTATATTTTCTTTAATAATTTCTATTTTATCTTTTTTTAATATTATTTATTCATATTATTTTAACTTATATTTAAGTATTGATAGTTATGTTTATTCATTAATTTTATCTTTAATTACTGGTTCAATATTTTTATTTAAAAAAAAAGATAATTATAAAGTTAACATATATCATAAAATTATTACTGTAATTGCAGGATATTTTTTCTTACCATTGATTTTATCTATACCTTTTTACTTTAGTATTTATAATCTTTCATTTTTAGACTCATATTTTGAGACCATTTCGGGATTTACTTCAACAGGTTTTACAATTTTTGAAAACATTAAACATTTAGATCAAAGTTTAATTTTATGGAGATCATCAACTCAATGGATTGGTGGTTTATATTTTTTATTTTCAATTATCTTACTTATTGATATTTTTGATAATAACTTAAAAAAATCTCTTACTAATTTTATAGCATTTGACATCTCTGAAACTTTAAAGCAATCATTTAAAATTTTAATTCTTTATACCATATTAACTTTTTTTATATTCTTAATTTTAAAAATATTTGATTTTAGAACTTTTGATTCATTTAATTTATCAATGACAATAATATCTTCGGGTGGTTTTTTACCTTTTAATAGTATTTCATTAGTCTTAAATTCAAATATTAAAGAAGTGGTTTTTTCTTTATTAATGCTAGTATCTTTTTTTAGTATTTTCTTAAGTTACAATTTATGCTTTTTAAAAAATAGAAATATAAATTTCTTTCAAGAAGATATATATCTACTAATTTATTTACTTTCATTAATAGTAATTTTTTTTTCTTTTTTAAATTTTGATTATGATTTTAGTTTATTATTTTTTAGTTTAGCTAGCAGTATTTCAAATATTGGTTTTGCTTTAGAAAACAGTCCTAAAAACCTATCATTTATCTTTCTAATTTTAGTTATTATTGGAGGATCATTTTTTTCAACAAGTTCAGGTATTAGATTTTTTAAACTTTATGTTTTATTTAAATTTTCGTTAAACAATTTAATTTCACACGTGAAACCAATCAATGTCTCTAATAATAAGGAATTATTTTCAGAGATTAGCTTGGATAAATTGATAATTAACAAATATTTTTTGTCAGTTATAATTTTTATTATTTCTTTGTTATTTCTTTCATCATTCTTAACTTTTTTTGGTATTTCCTTTGAAAATTCTTTTAAAATTTCTATTTTAACTTTAATGAATACTGTGAATTCATCCCTATATGGCATAGAAGACTTTAATTTTCAAAATTTACAGTTCATTATTAAATATATTATGATAATTTTCATGATTATCGGCAGAGTTGAACTTTTAACAGTATTAATTATTTTGAAAAAATTCCTTTTTAAAAGTTAAATAACTATTATAAATTCAAAATATATTTATAAGCGCTCTTAGCTCAGCTGGATAGAGCATCGGTTTTCTAAACCGAGGGTCGGAGGTTCGAATCCTCCAGAGCGCGCCATTAAATCATCAAAAATACTGAAATTTTAATGTTATTTTTGCTTGCAGCAAAAAATATATCATGCTTAAATTAAGGATATTCAAAAGTTATTTTGAATTATTTGTTAACAAATAAATAAATATAAAAGGGGATATATGTTTAAATACTTAAAACAATTGACTTCTTTCATAGCAATGGTTGCGGTGCTTTTTGCATTTACAACAGAAGCTATGGCAAAGAAATCAAAAACTCTTAAAAACACTCAAAAGAAAGGTTTTGTAAGATGTGGAGTGTCTCAAGGTCTACCAGGATTTTCTAATGCTGATGCATCAGGAAATTGGACAGGTGTTGACGTTGACGTATGTAGAGCAGTTGCCGCTGCGGTATTAGGTGATGCGAACAAAGTTAAGTTCACTCCACTTAGTGCTAAAGAAAGATTTACAGCTCTAACTTCTGGTGAGATTGATATCTTATCAAGAAACACTACATGGACTCTTTCAAGAGATGCTGATATTGGACTTACTTTCGTTGGAGTAAACTTCTACGATGGTCAAGGTTTCATGGTTAGAAAAAGTTCTGGAATAACTTCTACGAGCCAATTCAAAAATGGAATCTCTGCTTGTACAAATATCGGAACAACTACAGAGTTAAACATGAGAGACTTCTTTAATTCTAAAGGAATTTCTTATGAACCAGTAGCATTCGAAAAAGCTGACGAAGTTGTAGCTGCTTATGATTCTGGTAGATGTGATACTTACACTACTGACAAATCTGGTTTAGCTGCACAAAGAACTAAAATGCAAAACCCAGATGAACATATAGTGTTACCAGAAACGATTTCAAAAGAACCTTTAGGTCCTGTTGTTCGTCAAGGTGATTCTGTATGGGAAGATATCGTAAGATGGTCTTTGAACGTAATGATCGAAGCTGAAGAATACGGTATTACTTCTGGAAATGCAGATTCTATGAAAACTTCTGAAAACCCAGCAATTAAAAGACTTGTTGGTGCAGAAGGTGAATTAGGTGCTGCTTTTGGTTTAGATAATGACTGGAGTTTAAGAATTATCAAGCAAGTTGGTAACTATGGTGAAAGTTATAAAAGAAATATAGCTGATACTGGTATTTTACCTGATAGAGGTCCAAACCAATTATGGACTAAAGGTGGAATACTTTATGTACCACCTGCAAGATAATATTATCTTATAATAAAGTTTAAAAAGGGCTAGATTTTTCTAGCCCTTTTTTTTAGTATCTCATTTTTATGAATGCCAAAGTTAGAAAAATAGTCCCGCAATTAATAACGTTAGGAGTAGTAATACTTATCTTTGGTTTTTTTACATATAACGCGCAAATCAATATGGATAATAGAGGTATTGAATTTGGTTATGGATTTTTAAACCAAGAATCTTCTTTTGATGTGCAATTTTCCTTAATTGAATATGATGGATCACATTCATACGCTAGAGCATATCTTGTTGGATTATTAAACACACTTTTAGTTGCATTTTTAGGTATTATTATTTCCACCATTATAGGTGTTGTGGTTGGTATAGCTCGTTTATCACCTAATTATTTAATTGAAAGGGCAGCAGCTTTTTATGTAGAATTTTTTAGAAATATACCTTTGCTGCTACAAATATTTTTTTGGTATTTTGCTGCTCTTAGAGCGCTTCCTTTGCCACAGGATTCAGAAGCAATGTTTGGGGTTTTTTATTTAACAATTAAAGGTTTTTTCATGCCTCGTTTTATTTGGGATAATCTAGATGTGTTATTTTATTCAATTATTGCTGTAATAATTTCTATTATTGTAATAAGAAATTACGCAAAAAAATTACAAGAAAACCAAGGCAAGCAATTGCCAGTTTTTTCCATTTCAATTGCTCTATTGATTGTTTTACCTTTATTAACTTTTTTATTCGGAGGCGTTTCTTTATCTTTCGAACTGCCTGTCTTAAAACAACTATCTACAACCTCTTATGTTTATAAAGGTGGTTTAGGTATACCACCAGAACTTATAGCTTTAACTTTGGCTTTAGCTTTATATACAGCAACTTTCATAGCAGAATGTGTAAGAGCTGGAATTCAAGGTATCAGCAAAGGACAAAAAGAGGCTGCCGCATCTATAGGCTTAACACCAAACCAAGTTTTAAAATTAGTAATAATGCCTCAAGCATTAAGAATTATAATTCCACCTACTACAAATCAATATCTAAATTTAACTAAAAATTCATCACTTGCTGCTGCAATAGCTTATCCCGATTTAGTTTTAGTTTTTGCTGGAACCGCATTAATGCAAACTGGAAGAGCTATAGAAATTGTATCAATAACTATGTTTACATACTTATCAATCAGCTTGTCAATTTCTTTACTTATGAATTGGTATAATAAAAAAATAGCAATTAAAGAAAAATAATGAATAAACTAAATTTTTTAAAACCAGATAAAAATAATTTAAACACTTACTTATATAGTGGTTCATTTTTGTTTTTTGTAGGTACATTAGACGTTTTTTTAGGATCCTTTTTTAAAGTGAATATTACATCTTTTTTGCCTGATTTTGTTAGTTTTATTCTACCGCTAATTTTAGGAATTATAGGATTGCATCTGATTAGAATAGAATTTTCAGGTATACAAAAATTAGATTTATTAAACAAAAAAATTAATACTAATAATTTTAATGCATGCTTAACTCTTTTGATTATCTTTACTATAATAAAATCTTTACCACCACTAATGAGCTGGTTCATTATTGATGCAAATATAGCAGGAGACACAAAAGAAGCTTGTACAGGTAGTGGAGCGTGTTGGACTTATATAAAGATATGGTTGAGAAGGTTTATATATGGAATGTATCCAAACGAACTGCAATGGAGAATAAATATCTCGTTTATATTGTTAATAGCCTTAGCATTTGTAGGTTATTTCGCCACTGAAAGATTAAAGAAATTTTTAACTTTATATTATGTGCTTATTTATCCAGTTATAGCTTTTATATTAATATATTACTTGATATCTGGAGGAGCTTTTGGACTAGAGTGGGTTGAGACTGGAGCATGGGGAGGTCTATCTTTGACTTTTATAGTTTCGTTCTTTTGTTTAATTTTTTGTTTTCCTTTGGGCATGTTTTTAGCTCTAGGTAGAAGATCTCAATTGCCAACTCTTAGATATATTTCTATCGGGTTTATCGAGTTTTGGAGAGGTGTTCCATTAATAACTGTATTATTCATGTCATCAGTAATGTTTCCAATGTTTTTACCTGAAGATTTTTTTATGGATAAACTTGTTAGAGTAATTATTGCAATATCATTATTTGAAGCTGCTTATGTTGCTGAAGTTATAAGGGGAGGTCTACAAGCTTTACCAAGGGGTCAATATGATGCTGCAAAATCACTAGGTATGGGATATTGGAAAATGCATATTTTTGTAATTTTGCCCCAAGCTTTAAAATTAGTAATTCCAGGTATAGCAAATACTTTTTTAGCACTAGTTAAAGATACACCATTGATTTTTGTAGTTGGTCTCTTAGAAATTGTTGGAATGTTAAATTTGGCAAAAACAAATCCCAAATGGCTTGGTTTTGCAATGGAAGGCTATGTTTTTGCTGCTATAATTTTCTGGATTATTTGTTATGCTATGAGTAGATATAGTCAAAATTTAGAATTAAAATATAAAACAGAGAGATAATATAAATGTCAGATTCTATAATCCAAATTAATGATGTGAATAAATGGTTTGGAGATTTTCAAGTTTTAAAAAACATAAATTTAGAAGTTAAACAAAAACAAAAAATAGTTGTTTGTGGACCATCAGGTTCAGGAAAATCAACTTTAATAAGATGTATTAATAGACTTGAAGAGCACCAAGAAGGAAAAATTGTAGTAGATGGTAATGAACTTACTGAGGATACTAAAAATATTGAAAAAATTAGAGCTGAAGTTGGCATGGTGTTTCAACAATTTAATTTATTTCCACATCTTTCTATTCTTGATAATTGCACTTTAGCGCCAATTTGGGTTAAAAAAATGCCTAAAAAAAAAGCTGAAGATCTTGCAATGAAACAACTTGAGCAAGTGCAGATATCAGATCAAGCTCAAAAATTTCCAGGACAACTGTCAGGAGGGCAACAACAAAGATGTGCTATTGCAAGAGCTCTTTGTATGCAACCAAAAATAATGCTTTTTGATGAACCAACGTCTGCACTCGATCCAGAAATGATTAAAGAAGTGTTAGATGCAATGGTTAATTTAGCAAAACAAGGTATGACCATGATTGTTGTTACTCATGAAATGGGATTTGCTAAAGAAGTTGCTGATGAAGTTATTTTTATGGATGAGGGAATGATAGTAGAGAAAGCAAATACAAAAGATTTTTTTGCTAACCCTAAAAATGATAGAACAAAATTATTTTTAAGTCAGATTTTATAATTTAAAATCGATAAAAAGGTCGATTTTTTATAAGCAAAATAGGCCTTAAAAGCGTTTGTCAAGACATAAAATAAGCAAAAAAAATTTTTTTTTTGATCATTTTATACTTGCACTCTACTCTAAAAGTAGATTGAATATCAAAAATATATATTACTTAAGAGGGGTCTTAATGGAAGATAATTTTAATAAACACTTGGGAAACAAGTTAAAACTAAGAAGACTAGCATTAGGTTTAACGCAAACTAAAGTAGCTAAAGCGATCAACGTAACATTTCAACAAATTCAAAAATACGAAAAGGGCACGAACGGAGTAAGTTCTATTAGACTTCTTCAGTTATCGAATTATTTAAAAGTACCTATAAATTATTTTTTTGAAGATTTTTCAGAATATGCAATTAATCTTGAAAAATCTAGAGAAGGACATATGAATGTTAATTACAATTTTTTGGTGAAACTATATTCTGAATTAAACAATGATCAAAAAATTAAATTTAGTAAAAATATTCAAAATATTCAGGTACCAATAAATAAAGTTGGATAATTTTGGCTCCTCGGGCAGGACTCGAACCTGCGACCAATTGATTAACAGTCAACTGCTCTACCAACTGAGCTACCGAGGAATGTAAAATCAGAATTTACTTTTTTTTAAAATTAACACAACAGTTTTTTTGGAGGCAACGCCCGGAATCGAACCGGGATACAAGGATTTGCAATCCTCTGCGTAACCATTCCGCCACGTTGCCATCTAATAAAAAAGCTAGCTTAAGATATTAGTTATTATTAGACTTTATACACTTACACATTATTTCTACAAGTATGAAAGTCTCTATTGAAGTGATGAAGTATCAAAGCAGTGATTAGTTGCTATGTTATCAGTTTAAAAGCAAATTTTTTATACTTAATGATATAGGTTATTTAAAATTTCACTTATATGACTACATTTTCTTGGTCATTTATAAAAATTTCGTTTGCTTGAATATTTTCATGTATAGAATTAGGAATTTTTTCTCTATTTTTTCTGTTAAGCATTTCTTTTTCTTTATATTCTCTCATTAGTCTGTCAAATATAATATTATCAGTTTCGGCTTTTCTTACCTCAGACCACCTATCTTTAGGGAATGTTATATAAAGTGCAAAAACTTTACGTATATTTTCTAATTCTTCAGCAGAAATTGCTCCATTATAAAATGCTTCATATGTTCTATAATCTTCTGCTCTTTCTTCTTTTGGAATTAAACCTTTTTCAATACAAATTTTTCTTAACTTTGTGCCAGAATATGGTCTGAAAGCATTTAGGACAATACTATCTGGATTTATTTGTCTATTTAATTCTATTGTTAACATTATATCTTCTCTAGTTTCACCAGGAAAACCTATAATATTATTTGCGGATATTCTTATATTTGTTTTTTCAAATTCTTTAAAACCTCTTATAATCTCCGAGTCAGGCATTAATCTTCCTAGTAAACTTTTTCTTAATTCTATGTTGCCACTTTCCACTCCCATGGATACACCAGTACAACCTACGCTTTCCATTGCTTTTGCATACCCTGGTTTTACTGTTTCAACTCTAGTTTCACACCAAAAAGGTAATTTGATCTTGCCATATTCTTCAATAAATTCTTCGAATCTTTCTTTTCTCATTGATAAAAAACTTTCATCAATAAAATAAATAAAATTTATATTATATTTGTCTCTAGCTTCTTTTACTTCTTCAATAAATTTTGGTATGGGTTTTTCTCTATGATAAGGATCTTTTTTTTTTAAAACTTCAGCATCAATACTTTTATGTTTAGCAAATAAATTTCTTGCAGCTCTATGTTGATGTTGTTGCATTGGAACACAGCAGAAAGTGCATGAGTAAGGACAACCTCTACTAAGCTCTATTCCAGCTGTTCTCCAAGCCTTACCTCCCATTTTTTTCCAAAATCTTTTATCTTCATAAATTGAATAATCAGGTGGTAGTAAAGTCTCACCCATATGTGTTTGGGGTCTTCTTAAACCAGTTTTTTCTCCATATATATTATCGCCAGATGGTAAATCTTCTAATGTCACTTCTTCTCCTGATCTAAATATTTTTCCATCTTTTTTAACAGTTAAGTTTAATATTTTAGTTATGTCTTTTCGGTTTTCTAAATTATTTGCTAACTCAACTATCATTTCTTCCCCTTCGCCTTCGCAAATCATATCAATCGAAGGTTCTCTCAAAACAATTTTTGGAGCAAAAGTTGGATAAATACCTCCAAAAATTACAGGTATTTTTAAATCTTCAATTGCTTTTGCAAGTTCTAATCCTTGATCATAAGTAATTTCAAGTGTTGAAAAACCAATCAAGCCTGGATTGTATTCAATAACTTTATTTCTAAAATCTTTTTGAAGATCATTAAGACTCATTTTCTCTCTAAAAACTCCATGTTTTTTTAAATCAACTGGAATTATTTGTCCTATTTTTTCTCGATAGAAATCTCCAACCTTTTTTCCCGTGTCATAAAAAGTAGTGTCATATAGTTTCACATTATGACCTGCAGCTTTAAGATGTGCTGATAAAACGGATATCCCAACAGATATGAGACTATCCATTCTATCATTTGGATAAACAAGTAAAACTTTCATTATTTTAGCTTTATCACAATATATTTTAATTAAAAAGTAAAAATTTGTATAAAAATATAATTTTTTTCGAAAAGTTTTAAATAATAGCTCTTTCTTGATGACAGATTGACTAAACCCTATATTGTTTTTTCAAATGATTGATCTATAAATTAAAATTAGCTTATGAGTTCTGATAAATATAACCATTCCGAAGTTGAGAATAGAATTTATTCATATTGGGAGAAAAATAACTTATTTAAACCTAAAAAAAACAAGAAAAAATTTTCAATAGTTATACCACCTCCAAATGTGACTGGAAGTTTACACATGGGTCATGCTTTAAACAATTCAATTCAAGATTTGTTGACACGTTATCATAGAATGAATAACTATGAAACTTTATGGCAGCCAGGAACAGACCATGCAGGAATTGCTACACAGGCGCTTGTTGAAAAAAAATTAGCAAGTGAAAATATAAATAAAAATGATTTAGGCAGAGCCAAGTTTATAGAAAAAGTTTGGGAATGGAAAAATGAATATGGCGACATAATAATAAACCAATTAAAAAAATTAGGATGTTCTTGTGATTGGTCTAGAAATGCATTCACAATGGATAAGAATTTGTCTGACTCTGTTATAAAAGTGTTTGTTGATCTTTATAATAAAAAATTAGTTTATAAATCAAAAAAATTAGTAAATTGGGATACAGTACTTAAAACTGCAATATCTGACTTAGAGGTAGATCAAAGAGAGGTTAATTCTAAACTTTATTATATAAATTATCCGATAGAAGGAAGTAATGAATTTATTACAATTGCTACCACTAGACCCGAAACTATGCTTGGAGACACAGGTGTTGCAGTAAATGCAAAAGACAAAAGGTACAAAAAGTTTGTTGGTAAAAATGTTGTGTTACCTATTGTAGGAAGAAAAATTAAAATCATAACAGACAATTATGCAGACCCAGAACAGGGAACTGGAGCTGTTAAAATTACACCTGCTCATGATTTTAATGATTACGAAGTTGGTGTTAGAAATAAACTTGAAATATTAAATGTATTTACAGATGATGGAAAAATTAACAAGAATGCACCAAATGAATTTGTTGGTTTAGATAGATTTCAAGCTAGAAAAAAAATATTAAGCAATTTAACCGAAAAACAATTGCTCGTTAAAGAAGAAAATATTAAAAATAAAGTACCTTATGGTGACAGGTCAAATTCTATTATAGAACCTTATTTGACAGAACAATGGTTTGTTGATGCAAAAAAACTTTCAGTAAAAGCTAAGAAAATTGTAAAATCAAATAAGACAAAGTTTTACCCCAGTAGTTGGTCAAAAACTTACTTTCAATGGATGAACAATATTGAACCTTGGTGTATTTCACGACAGTTATGGTGGGGTCACCAAATTCCTGCTTGGTATGGACCTGATAAAAAAATATTTGTTGCAAAAAATGAAAGTGATGTAAAAAAAATTGCAAAAAAATATTATAAAAAAGATGTTAAATTATTTAGAGATCCAGATGTTTTAGACACATGGTTTTCATCTGGGTTATGGGCATTTGCCACATTAGGTTGGCCAGCAAAAAATGATTATATTAAAAAATTTTATCCTACATCGGTTTTAGTTACAGGATTTGATATTATATTTTTTTGGGTTGCCCGTATGATTATGTTTGGCATGGAATTTTTAAATAAAGAACCATTTAAAGATATTTATGTTCATGCATTAGTTAGAGATGAAAAGGGGCAAAAAATGTCAAAATCTAAAGGGAATGTTATTGACCCATTAGAGCTAATAGAAAAATATAGTGCTGACGCTTTAAGATTTACATTACTTTCAATGGCCTCTCCAGGAAGAGATGTTAAATTGTCTGAAGATAGAGTTAAAGGTTATAGAAATTTTTTAAATAAATTATGGAACGCTAACAATTTTTTAATCCAAAATAAGTGTTCATTTCAAAACATCAAAAAAAAACCAAAAATTTCAGTCAATATTAATAAGTGGATATATACCGAACTATTAGAAACTAAAAAAAATGTTGAAAAAAATATAAAAGAATATCGATTTGATGAGGCAGCAAGAAATTCCTACCAATTTGTTTGGCATTCTTATTGCGATTGGTATTTAGAGCTTTCTAAGACTATCCTTTATTCTAATGACAAAAAATCTATTAAAGAAATAAGAGAAGTGTCTAGCTACATATTTAAAGAAATACTTATATTAATGCATCCTTTTATACCATTTGTAACAGAAGAGCTTTGGTTAAAAAATAAATTTGATAATTCAAAAAAAAATTACCTTATGTTAGAAAACTGGATATCAAGCATTTCAAAAAAAGACAATGAGTTCAAAGAAGTTGAAAAAATTATTAATATAATTTCTCAAATTAGATCTTTTAAAAATGAGTTAAATGTAGGTCCCGGTTCATTTGTGGAAATATCTTTAAGCAAAGTTAATCAAAATACCAGAACTTTCTTTAAGAACAACGAAACTGTTCTCAAAAAATTGGGAAGAATTAATAGTTTTTTTCACCATGATAGAGACAAACCTTTCGCAACAATCGTTATTTCAGGAGATATATTTAAAGTTTATTTTGAGGAAAATGTGGATTTGAAGCTAATAAAAGAAAATTTATTAAATAAACAAAAAAAATGCCAAAATGAAATAGATAAGATCAATTCTCGCCTTAATAATAAAGATTTTATATCAAGAGCTCCAAAACATATTGTTGATCAGGAAAAAACTAACTATAATAATTTAAAAAAGGATATTAAAAAAATATCATTAACAGTAAACAGTTTATAATGGCTAAATTTAATAAAAAAAAATTACCAAGCAGACATACGTCGTTAGGACCTGATAAAGCTCCACAAAGATCATTTTATTATGCGATGAATTTAACTGAAAAAGATGTGGCTAAACCATTTGTAGGAGTTGTTTCAACATGGAATGAGGCTGCACCTTGCAATATTGCATTAATGAGGCAAGCGCAGTCTGTTAAAAAAGGAGTTACTCTTTCAGGAGGCACACCAAGAGAGTTTTGCACAATTACAGTTACTGATGGTATTGCTATGGGTCATGAGGGTATGAAGTCTTCACTTGTATCAAGAGATGTAATTGCAGACTCAACAGAATTAACTGTAAGAGGTCATTGTTACGATGCTCTAGTGGGGGTTGCAGGTTGTGATAAATCTTTACCAGGATTAATGATGGCAATGGTTCGATTAAATGTTCCAAGTGTTTTCATTTATGGAGGCTCAATTCTCCCAGGAAGATTTAATGGAAAAGATGTAACAGTTGTAGATGTATTTGAAGGTGTTGGAAAATATTCTTCAGGAAAAATGACAGAACACGCATTAAGAAAATTAGAATTAGTAGCATGCCCAAGTGCGGGAGCTTGTGGTGGGCAATTTACAGCTAATACAATGGCATGTGTTTCTGAAGCGATTGGTTTAGCTTTACCTTATTCAGCTGGAACCCCTGCTCCTTATGAACAAAGAGACAAATATGCCTTAGAAAGTGGTAAAGCAGTAATGAATTTATTAAAAAGAAATATCAGACCAAGAAAAATTGTTACTCGTAAATCTTTGGAAAATGCTGCAACAATAGTTGCTGCAACAGGAGGATCAACTAATGCAGCGTTACATTTACCGGCATTAGCTAATGAAATTGGTGTTAAATTTGATTTAATGGATGTTGCAAGAATATTTAAAAAAACACCTTATCTTGCAGATCTAAAACCTGGTGGAAAATATGTTGCAAAAGATATGTGGAAAGCTGGTGGTGTACCAATGTTGTTAAAAACTTTACTTGATGGTGGTTATATTCATGGAGATTGTATGACAGTTACTGGAAAAACTATGAGAGAAAATTTAAAGAAAGTTAAATTTAATATTAAACAAAAGGTAATGAGAAAGCATAATAATCCTTTATCACCTGATGGGGGCGTTGTTGGTTTAAAAGGAAATTTAGCACCAGAAGGAGCAATTGTTAAAATTGCAGGTTTAAAAAAATTGCAATTTACTGGAAGAGCGAGATGCTTTGATACTGAAGAAGCAGCATACAAAGCTGTTTTGAAGAAAAAATATAAAGACGGAGATATTATAATAATTAGATATGAAGGTCCAAGAGGAGGCCCTGGTATGAGAGAGATGCTTCAAACAACAGGAGCTATTTACGGACAAGGAAAAGGTGAAAAAGTCGCTTTAATAACAGACGGAAGGTTTTCAGGAGCCACGAGGGGATTTTGTATTGGTCATGTTGGGCCAGAAGCATCTGTAGGAGGACCAATAGCATTACTTAGAAATGGAGATATAATTGATTTAGACGCAAAAAAAGGAACTATTAACGTTCGTCTATCAAAGAAAGAATTAGCTAAAAGAAGAAAAAAATGGAAACCAAAGAAAATAAACTTTGGTAATGGTACACTTTGGAAATATGCGCAAACAGTAGGTCCAGCTTATTTAGGTGCACCTACACATCCTGGTGCTAAAAATGAAGTAAAAGTATACGCTGATATTTAATGAAAATAAGACCAGTTATTCTTTGTGGCGGAGCTGGAACAAGACTTTGGCCGAACCAAAAAAAACATCAAGCTAAACAATTTATTGATTTTGGAGGATGGTCTTTAATTCAAAAAACATTAGAAAGAATTAAAAAACCTGTTTTTGATTACCCTATAATAAGTACCAACTTAAAATATTTAAAAGATGTCAGAAAGTCTTTAAAAAAAAATAAAGTTAAAAAGTATAAAATAGTTCTAGAACCAGCAAAGAAAAATACTGCTCCAGCTATATTGTCCTCTGCTTTAATCAAAGACATACCTTTAAAACAACCGCTAATGTATTTTGCTGCTGATCACTTGATAGAAAAATCAGAAATTCTAAATAAATCTATAAATAAAAATAAAACTAACCTAGATGATAAAAATGTTTTTATATTTGGGATTAAACCTACTAATCCTTCAAGTGAATATGGTTATTTTTTAACTAAAAAAGTTAAAAGAAATATCAACAAAGTGACTAAATTTATTGAAAAACCAAAATATTCAAGGGCAAAGCAAGTAATTAAAAAAAAAGGATACTGGAATTCTGGAATGTTTTTTTTAAGAAAAGATTCAATAATTAATAATTTTAAAAAATATCAACCAAAAACATACAGATTTTGTTTAGCATCAGTTAATAAAGCAAAATATAGAAATAACACTTATTATTTAAATAAATCATCATTTATTAAATCTGTGGAAAAATCTTTTGACTATGCAATTCTTGAAAAATCAAAAAATATCAATGCAATTAAATTAGATATTCCCTGGTCTGATTTAGGTAGTTGGAGAGAAATATCTAAAATTTATCAGAAAAATAAATCTAAATATTTTAAAAAAAAGAACGTTTATTATAGGCCGTGGGGTAGATATGTTAACTTATTTGAGGGTAGAGACTTTCTTGTAAAAGAACTTACGGTAAATTCAAAATCATCTATTAGTTTACAAAAACACAATTACAGATCTGAACATTGGATGATAACTCAAGGAAAGCCTAGAATTACTATTAATAAAAAAAAATTCTTTAAAAAAACCTGATGATTCAGTCTTTATTCCAACTGGAGCAATACATAGAATTGAAAATTATTTTAAAAAACCAATTAAAATAATTGAAGTCCAAACTGGTCCTATATTAAAAGAAACAGATATTGTTAGGTTTCAAGATATATATGGTAGATTAAAATAATTATGAATGTTGTGTCTGGTTATATTTATTTATTTTTAGCAATACTTCTTGGAATTTCCTCTAACGGTTTTTTAAAAACAACCAATGGTTTTACTAATATTTTACCAACTATTTTTTGTATAATTTCTATTGTTCTTTGTATTTTTTGTTTATCCAAGGCAATGAATATAATTCCAGTTGGTTTTACATACGCAACTTATGGAGGATTAACCATTACAGCAGTAACAATTTTTGGAATTGTTAAATATAATCAATTACCCAATATGTATGGTACAATAGGTATAATCCTAATTATCATTGGAGTAATCCTTGTTAATTATTTAGGAAAATTAAACTCCTAAACTTCTTTAAAACCAATTATTTGGAATAATTATATAGTGTATAGCAAGTACTATACCAACCGATACACTTAATCCAAAGATCATTTTAATAAAGTCTTTTCCAATAAGTGGGAAAACATACTTAAATTTATAATCTTTATTCATTGTTGAAATTGCTAATTCTCGACCACACAATAAACCAACAAATACCCATGTTGTTGACATTGGAAGATCATTTAATTCTTTAAAGTAAAATAAAACAGCGGCATATATTACGTTAATAATGGTAGCAGATCTTGCATATCTAGTTCCAGTTTTATCCAAAACTACCTTTTGAATAGGACCACCATGGATATAAAAAATATAAAATAGAAGAACCGTAAAATAAGCCATTACTGTAATTAGAAGAGTAGGGCTTAACTGTCTTGGTAAATATACGGCAATGTTTGCAACATCATGTGATAACCAAACCCACCATAACCAACCAGAAGTTACCCAAACAGAGTTACGCCAGAAACCAATCCATTTTTCATCAACTTCATCTAATTTTTCATTTATTAATTTTGATATAGCTATCCAGGCAATATAAGCAACTACTGCTGCTAAACCATAACCAACAACACTTTTCATTAACATTTTTTCTAAAACAACAGTTGATGCAAAAGCTGAAAGAACCAAGAAAGTAGTAGAAACTGGAATACCAACCCTTGTTAATAATAAAAGTATTCCTGGAGCAACAGCGTGATACCATTGAATTTCTTGATAAGGTATTCTTGTTAATCTTCCATATGAAATATCACCATCATATGCATACCAACCCCAGGCAAGAGCCAAAATCATTACAAATGATGCAGAAGCAGCAAGCGTGTACCACTTAAACCACTTTTGTTTTGATGCTATAAATGTACCTAAAGTTTGTATCGAGTCGTTTCCGATCACGGACCATCCCGCTAGTCCAAATCCTATTATTGTATATATTAATGTGAGTTCCATATTTTTAGCTTTTTAAATTTAAATCGATTCATATCGATAAAGATTATTTAATGTGTAAGAGATTATTTATCTATAGCTAAATTTATTATTATTTTTTATGGAGAGGTGATTCATCCTGATTATATTATTTTATTTAAAAGTCTAGTGACTAAATTGAATGTCTTAAATTTATTACTTTAAGTTGAATTTACTTGATGAATTTATTTATTTTTGCATTTTTTGCACAAACCGAAGAATTCTAAATTATATTTGTTATATTTCATTCCTGAGTTGTCTTCAAAATTACTTAGATATTTAGAAAGTTTTGAATTGTTTATTTCAGTGACTTTTTCACAACTTTCGCAAATTGAAAAAGCTGTTGCATTAGAAACTACGCAATTTGAATTTTTACACGCTACAAAAGCGTTTCTACTTTCAATTTTATGGATTTTACCTATTTCAACCAATTTATCTAAAGCTCGATAGACCTGCAGGGGTGCTTTTAATCCTTTCTTTTGAACATTAAATAATATCGAATAAGCTTTTAATGGTTGAGAAGATTTTTCTACAAGATCTAAGACAATTTGTTGATTTTTTGTAAGGAAATTTTGTTTTTGCATTTTTGATATTTTACCAGTTGCCCATTAGTTTTTCAATTGAATGGATTGTTTTATTTTTAATAATGAAAGAATAAACAAAACTAATGATGCTGTTATTATTGAAGGTCCTGATGCAGTATTAAACTCCAGTGAAGAAAACAGTCCTATTATTACAGATAACAAGCCTCCAATTATTGAAAATAGTACCATTTTTTGTGGATTGTCTGAAATGTTTCTAGCCATAGCAGCTGGAATAATTAACATTCCAGTAATTAACAACAGTCCAACCATTTTAATTGAAATTGCAATAATTGCAGCCATTAAAATTGTAAATATTGCTTTTGCTCTATCTGGATTTAGACCTTCAGCTTCAGCTAATTCATAATTCACTGTTGATGCAAACAAAGGTTTCCAGATTAACTTTAATACAAATAAAATTAATGCTCCACCACCCCAAATGAAATATAAATCGTTCACTGTTACAGCTAATATATCTCCAAATAATAATCCCATAATATCAAATCTGATAAAAGTCAAAAATCCAATTACAACCAGTCCAACTGCTAATGAGGAATGAGCTAAAAGACCTAGCAAAGCATCGCCAGGTAAATTAGTTTTTCTTTGAAGCTGAATTAAAATTAATGCTATTACTGATGAAATTATAAAAACTGAAAGAGCAATATTAAATTCTAAAGAATATGCCATAGTAACTCCGAGTAAAGCCGAATGTGCAAGCGTATCTCCAAAATATGACAATCTTCTCCAAACTACAAAGCAACCAAGTGGTCCTGTTACAATTGCAACTCCAATTCCAGCAAATAATGCTCTTATAAAAAAATCATCAAACATTTTAGTTGTTTTGTTTTATATCTCCATCATTAGAATGAACATGGTCATGTTTGTGCTCATAAACTGAAAGTATTTGCGAAGCTTGTTCACCAAATAAAGCTTTATATTCATTATTCTTTGCAACGTCTAATGGTGAACCAGAACAACAGACGTGTCCATTTAAACATACAACGTGATCAGTCGCGCTCATCACTGTATGCAAGTCATGAGATATTAACAAAATTCCACATTTTAAATCATCTGATATTTTCTTTATTAATTCATACAAAGCTATTTCCCCAGTGAAATCTACACCCTGAACAGGCTCATCAAGCACTAATAATTCAGGTTTTTTTGAGATAGCTCTTGCAAGTAAAACCCTTTGAAATTCACCCCCAGATAAATTTCCTAAATTTTTATTTTTAAGATGAATTACTCCAGTTAAAGATAAAGCTTCATTTATCGCCTCATCTTTAAGGTTTTCTGTTAATACCATGAAATCGCTAACCCTAAGTGGCAACGTCCAATCTATAGAAACTTTTTGAGGAACATATCCAACTTTGATAGTATATTTTTCAACTTCACCCTCGATTTTTTTATAAATACCCAAAGCAATTTTCGCGGTAGTACTTTTTCCTGAGCCATTTGGACCTATGAGGGTTACAATTTTTCCTTTTTTAACCTCTAATGATACTCCTCTGACAAGCCACTTATCATTTTGGCGGAAACCTACATTCTTTAATTTAACTAAAGTATTTTTATCTAAACTCATTTTATTGCTTGACTTATTAATGTTATATTATTACACAATGTTATAATATAACAAATTATTAATTCTTAAACTATGAAAAATCTAAAAAAAACATCATTTATCTTATCAATATTATCATTGTTAACCTTTTTTACACCAGTAAATGCTGAAATAAAGGTTGTAGCATCAATTAAACCAATACACTCATTAGCCAGTTATTTAATGGACGGTGTAAATAAACCAGATTTAATAGTGGATGGATATGCTTCTCCACACGGTTTTGCCTTAAAGCCTTCACACGCAAAAATGTTACAAAATGCTGATCTTATATTTTGGGTAGGTGAAGATTTAGAAAATTTTTTAGAAAAACCATTAAATTCTATAGCAAAAAAAGCTGAAAAAATTGAGCTAATGGAGATTAAAGGATTGCAAAAACTAAAATTTAGAGAAAGAAATATTTTTGATGGTCACGATGATCATGGACACAAAGAAGATGATCACGATGATCATGCTAAGAAAGAAGACGATCACGATGATCACGGACATGATGACGAACATAAAGAAGACGGTCACGATGATCACGGACATGATGACGAACATAAAGAAGACGGTCACGATGATCATGGACATGAAGGTCATGCACATGGTGAGTATGACCCTCACATTTGGTTAGATCCCCAGAATGCAAAAATAATTTTAAATGAAATGGCAGAGCATTTAATTGAAAATGATCAAAAAAATACTTCTGTATATAAAGCTAATTTAAATAAAGCTTTAAAAGACATTGATGGGTTATTAAAAAGTGTGAAATCTGAACTAAATAAAGATTTTAAATCTATTGTTTTCCATGATGCCTATCAATATTTTGAAGAGAGATTTAATGTGACTGTACTAGGCGCATTTACAGTTAATACAGACGTTATGCCAGGTGCAGAACAATTATCTGAAATCAGAGAAATAATTGAACATGATAAAGTGAGTTGTGTATTTTCAGAACCTCAATTTAATCCTGATATAATTAATGCTGTTGCAAAAGATATGAATATAAAAACTGGCGTTTTAGATCCATTAGGAGCTACTTTAAATCCAGGTAAAGATTTATATTTTGATTTGATTAGAAACATGTCTAAATCTTTCAAAGGCTGCTAATTTAAAATTGATATTTAGTCCTAAATAATATCTAATGTCGGGATGAGTTCAGTTTCCCTTACATTAGATGAAATTTTTGATTTAGCTAAAAAAACATTATTGGCTAATGGATGTGATGATGAAACAGCATCTATATTATCTGATTTAATTAGAAATGCAGAACGAGATGGTTCATTATCTCATGGTTTATTTAGACTACCTGCTTATGTCAGCGGTTTAAAAAGTGGAAAAATCAATGGCAAAGGAAAGCCAGAAGTTAAAAAGATTTCAGCATCTGTAATTAAAGTTCAAGGCAATAATTCCTTAGCTCCAGTTGTTTTAAACAAAGGTATTCCAGAATTAATAAAAGCAGCTAAAGAAAATGGAGTAGCTGTTTTAGCAATTAATAATTCTCATCACATGGCAGCTATGTGGCCCGAAACAGAAATGATTGCAGAGCAGGGTTTAGTTGCTTTTGCATGCACATCTTACAAACCTGCTGTTGCTCCTGCGGGTGCAATCAAACCATTATTTGGAACAAACCCAATTTCTTTTGCTTGGCCTAGACCTGGAAAAACTCCAGTAGTTTATGATATGGCAACTGCATCGATGGCAATGGGTGAAGTTCAAGTTGCTAAAAGAGAAGGGCACAAAGTTCCACTTGGTACTGGTTTAACTAAGGATGGTAAAGAAACAACTGATCCAGGTGCAATAGCTGATGGAGGTGTACTACTTCCTTTTGGAGGCTATAAAGGTTCAGCAATAGCAATGATGGTAGAATTGATGGCAGGAGCTTTAGTTGGTGATAACTTTAGTTTTGAAACAGCTGCAAAAGATAAAAATGATGGAGGTCCACCAAGTGGGGGAGAGTTTATTTTAGCAATCTCTCCTGAAAAAACTTCCGGAAGTGACTGGGCTAAACATGCAGATGAATTTTTTAATAAAATGAAATCAATGGATGGAGTTAGACTTCCAGGCGAAAGACGTCATAAGAATAGATTAGATAAAGGTCCAAGAAATATAAATGAAGAGTTAGTAAATAAAATTAAATCTTTAAGCTAATTCAATTTCAATAGGTGTATGATCCGATGGTTTTTGTCTACCTCGTGGGAATTTGTTTATTTTAACATCTTTAACAATATTTATTAATGAACTAGATACTAAAAAATGATCAATCCTCATTCCATTGTTTTTTTGCCAAGCACCACTAGTGTAATCCCAGAAAGTATATCCTTCTTTATCTGGATGTATAGATCTATAAGCATCATGAAAACCTAAGTTAATTAATTCCCTTAATTTTTTTCTAATTTCCAATCTAAACAACGCATCATTTTCATAATTTTTTGGGTTGTGCACATCTTCAGCTGAAGGAATTATATTAAAATCTCCACCTATAATTATATTTTCATTTTGTTTAGATAAAGATTTTAATTTTTTAATTAAACTATCTAACCAGTAAAGTTTATAAGTATATTTTTCAGTATCTACTGGATTTCCATTTGGAGTGTAAATATTTATTAAAGTTATATCTTTTTTTTTATGTTTTATTTCAGCAGAAATTATTCTTGATTGTTTATTTTTATCTTTAAAAATATCATTTTGAATATTATTTAATTTTTTCTTTGAAACAATAGCAACTCCATTATAACTTTTTTGTCCAAATACATAATTTTCATATTTTAATGATTTAATATCTTCATAAGGATAAGTTTCATCAGGAGTTTTGATTTCTTGCATCATCATTATATCAGGCGAAAATTTTTTTAAATATTCTTTAATATTTTCTATTCGTGCTCTTACTGAATTAACATTCCAGGAGCTAATTAACATTAAAGTGAGAATGATACACCGCAACCACAAGAAGATTTACTTTGTGGATTGTTTATTTTAAATGAGTTACCAATTAATTCTTCTGCATAGTCAACTTCAGATCCTTTCAATAGGTCTGCTGAATTTTTATCTATTAATATATTTTCATGTTTTAGATCATCTTCATTTTGATTTTGGTCGAAAGAAAAATCATATTGAAAACCTGAGCAACCACCACCTTTGATAGCGATTCTAAAAAAAGACCCTTTATCCTTAGTTGAAAGCAAATGATTGATTTGTTTTATTGCTTTATCTGTAAATTTAATTTCTTTAATCATATTAGAACACTGCTATTACTAATATAATATTTATTTACCAAGTTTAAAGGATGAAAAATTACTCAAAAATAGGACTATTTAAAAGTAAAGGTAGGCTTTTTAAGGAGCCAGTTAATCAATATAGAAGCCCATTTCAAAGAGATAGAGATAGAATAATCCACAGCGCATCATTTAGGAGGTTAAAACATAAAACTCAAGTCTTTGTTAACACAGGCGGCGATCATTACAGAACTAGAATTACTCACTCCCTTGAGGTGGCCCAGATAGCTAGATCTATAACAAGATATTTAAATTTGAATGATGATCTAGCTGAAACATTAAGCTTAGCTCATGATTTAGGACACACACCTTTTGGTCATGCAGGAGAGGAAGCTTTAAATGAATGTATGATTAATCATGGTGGTTTTGATCATAATTTACAAACACTAAGAATAATTATGTTTCTTGAAAATAAATATTTAAAATTTAAAGGCTTAAATTTAACATTAGAAACTATAGATGGTCTTTTAAAACATAATGGACCTTTTGAAAACCTTTCTAAGCTTAATAGGCTTATAGGTGTAAAAAATCTTAAAGGAAAAATCAATTTTTCAAAATTTCCATCATTGGAAGCGCAAATTGCTGCTATGTCAGATGACATTGCTTATAATAATCATGATATACAAGATGGAATACAAGCACAATTATTTACATTAAATGACTTAATAGAAATAGATTTTTTTAAACAAATTTTCAAATCTCACAAAAAAAATATAAAAGGAAAAAATGAAGAAATTTTGATATATCAAATAATAAGAGATTCAATAGATTTAATGGTTAAAGATTTAATAAATAATACGATGAAAAATATAAAATATTTTAAAATTAAAAGTTTAAATGATGTTTTTAATTCCCCAAGCACCATTGTAAGCTTTTCTAATAATTTTAAGTACATAGATAAAGAAATTAGGTTTTTTTTAAGATCCAAAATGTATGATAATGAAAAAGTGTTAATTAAAAACAACAAAGGAAAAAAAATAATTAAAACATTGTTTAAATTGATTTCAAAAAAAACAAACAAGTTTTTAAGTAGACGCAAATTTAATAAAAAAGAAAAATTTAGAGTTATTGCAGATTTTATATCTGGCATGACTGACAGATACGCAATAAATTTATATAATGATAACAAATGAACATATTTGATCTTTATTTAGAAAAAATTATAAAAATACTCAAACAAGCTAATAAAAATAAAACTATTGAAATTCCTGAAATATTAAATGGTATTAATGTAGACATACCTCCGCCACAATTTAATTGTGACATATCCACAAATGTTGCAATGGTTTTGGCTAAGATAAATAAAAAACCTCCTACAGATATTGCTAATCAATTAGTAGATTTGATTAAAAAGAATGACAATCAAATTGATGATATTACAATTGCGAAACCAGGCTTTATAAATATTAAATTTAAAAACACATTTTGGAATGTTTTTTTAAAAGAAGCAATCTCTGATGGTAAAAATTTTGGTATAAATAAAAAAATTAATAAAAAAAAATATCTAATTGAATTTGTTTCTGCAAATCCAACGGGTCCACTCCACGTTGGTCATTGTCGAGGGGCAATATTAGGCGACGTTTTGTCTAACTTGTTATTATTTAATAATCACAATGTTAGTAAAGAATATTATGTTAATGACTATGGGAACCAAATACTGCTTTTTTCTAAATCTGTTTATTTCAGAGCAAGAGAAATTCTTAATAAAGAGCCCTTTCCAAAAGATAATCCGGATTTATATCCTGGTGATTATATTATTGATATTGCAAAAAAACATTATTAAAAATAATAAAAATTTAACTTTCGATGATTTTAATAAAATATCAACAAAACTTACAAGGCTATCTGTTGAAGAGTCTTTAAAATTAATAAAATTTAATCTTAAAAATCTAGGTATAGTTCACGATAAGTTTGTTAATGAAACAGGTATTGTTAACAATAATGAAGTAGAAAAAACCATTAAAAAACTTAAAAAAAATAATTATGTTTATGATGGTAAAATTAAAGCTCCCGAAAATGAAAAAAGTTCTCAATGGGTAGAAAGAGATCAGCTATTATTTAGATCAACAGATTTTGGTGATGACAAAGATAGACCATTACAAAAAGCAGACAAAACGTGGACTTATTTTGCTAGCGATGTTGCTTATCATAACAACAAGCTTGAAAGAAAATATGATGTTTTAATTAATATTTTAGGCGCAGATCACGCTGGATATATAAAAAGAATTACTTCTGCAGTTGAGGCGATTTCAGGAAAAAAAAATCAACTTATTTGTAAAGTAAGTCAACTTGTTAAATTAATTAAAGATGGAAAACCATTTAAAATGTCTAAAAGAAAAGGTGACTATATAACAATTGAAGATTTAATTAATGAAGTTGGAAAAGATGCAACAAGATTTATAATGTTAAACAGAAGTAGTGATGTTGAATTAGACTTTGATTTTTCAAAAGTTAAAGAAAAATCAAGAGACAATCCACTTTATTATGTTCAGTATTGCTATACAAGAATTTCATCTGTTTTTAGAAATGTAGGAATGAAAATTGAAGACAAGATAAAGGTAAAAAATTATGATTTTAATTATAAAAAAGAAGAAATAAAAATTCTTAAAAAAATTTCTGAATGGCCAAGATGTATAGAAACAGCTTCAAATAAATTGGAACCACATAGAATACCTGTTTATTTATATGAGTTAGCTTCAGAATTTCACTCATATTGGAATATGGGAAAAGAAGATGAAAGCAAAAGATTTATTGCATCTGATAAAAAAATATCAAATGATAAACTTGTATTTCTTAAAGTAGTTTCAAATGTAATTAAATCAGGAATGCAAATATTAAATGTTGAAACACCAGAAAAAATGTGATGTTTAAAGAACTTAAGTATGTATTTTACTTATTGGTAATTTTTTTATTTATATTTTTAAGTGGAAAATTTTATTTTTCAGACCAAAATAAAAAAAATTACTATAGATCTGTTAATTCATTAGAGAAAAAAATTAATATTTATTCATCAAATTTACCAATATTAAAAAATGATACAAATGATGTTATAGAATATGTGGAAAATAAAGTTTCTAAAAATAAAAAAAAATATCATTTTTGGAAATTGCTAGAAAATGATTAAAAATAGAAGAGCATTTATTACAGGTTTAAAGTCTGCGTCATTAACTGATAAAGAAAAAAAATTTTTAAAAAAATTTAAACCATGGGGTGTGATTGTTTTTTCAAGAAATATCAAATCTTTTGATCAATTAAATAAACTTATTAATGATATTAAAAAAATATTTAATGACATCAATTATCCAATTCTTATTGATGAAGAAGGAGGCAGAGTTAACCGTTTAAAAAAACTATTTGATACAAGTGTTTTTACAGGAAGTTTTTTTGGCAAAACATATAAAAAAGATATAAAAAAATTTTATTTATATTACAGAATATATTCTAAACAAATTTCCTATATATTAAAGAGCTTTGGAATTAATATAAACACTGTTCCCGTTTTAGATGTTAGAAGAAAAAAATCGAATAATATTATTGGAGATAGATCATTTGATTTTGACCCTAAGATTGTTAGTAAAATTGGAACCTTTTGCATAGATGAATTTACAAAAAATAAAATTGGAACTGTCATCAAACATATACCTGGTCATGGATTAGCTAAAGTTGATAGTCACAAATATACCCCAGTAGTTAAAGAGAAATTTAATATACTAAATAAAATGGATTTTTATCCGTTTAAAAATAAAAAATGTTTTTTTGCAATGACAGCACATATTGTTTATCAAGATATTGATAAATTTAATACAGCGACGCACTCTAAAAAAGTGATAAATTTAATTAGAAACAAAATAAATTTTAAAAACTTAATAATATCCGACGATATATCTATGAAAGGCCTAAAATTCTCAATTGAGGAAAATACAAAAAAAGCATTTAGTGCAGGTTGTAATCTTGTATTACATTGTAATGGTAAATTCAAAGAAATGATGATTGTTGCAAGAAACTCGCCTAAGGTTAATAAATTTATAATTACAAAAACGTCACAATTTTATAAAATTTTAAGTTAATATTTGTTATGCAAAATTACGATTCTGATCAATTTAAAGTAAATTTAAGCCAGTATAATGGACCGCTAGATGTTTTGCTGGATCTTGCTAAATCACAAAAAGTAAATTTAGAAAATATATCTATAACAAAACTAGCTGATCAATTTCATGAGTTCATTACAAAAGCCAAAAATATTAATTTAGAAATTGCTTCTGAATATTTATTAATGGCAACTTGGTTAGCATATTTAAAATCTAAATTATTATTACCTGAGTCTGATGATGAGGAATTTAAAGCGAGTGAAGTGGCTGAAAAATTAAAATTGCAGTTAAAAAAATTAGAATTAATAAGATTGCTCTCTGACCAGATGCTTAAAAGAAAACGATTAGGCAAGGATGTTTATATGAGAAGCATGAAAGGTAGAATAAAATCAATTTATAATAGTACTTACTCTTTAACACTATATGAACTTTTAAAAAGCTATGCGACAATTATTATGACAAAAGATTATCTAAGAATTAACATTCCTAGATTACCAGTATTTTCAACAGAAGAAGGAATCAAAACTATTAAAAAATTTATTTCCAATTTGGCAAATTGGAAAAATATTGAAGATTTAATTCCTAAAAATTTTAAATCTGAAAAAAATTCTAAACGTACAGGTAAAGCAGGAATTTTTGCTGGATCTTTAGAATTAGTGAAGGAGGGTAATTTAATAATAAAACAAGAAAAATTATTTTCTGATATATTTATTAAACAAAAAAAATGAGTAAAACAAAAAAGAATAATGTTGTAAATTTTCCAGAAAAACTTAATTCTGGCGATAGAGAAGTGGAGGCTATAGTTTTTGCAGCAGCAGAACCGCTTGATATCGAAACTATAGAGTCTAGAGTTTCGAAGAAAGTTGATGTGTTAAAAACTTTGGAAAAATTACAAAAATTTTATGCAAACAGAGGCTTTAATTTAATTTGTATTTCAAAAAAATGGTCATTTAGAACTGCAGAAAACTTATCAAATTTGATGTCACAACAAAAAAAATGTTGAAAAGAAACTTTCTAAAGCCGCAATCGAGACTCTTGCAATTATTGTTTATCACCAACCTGTTACTCGTGCTGAAATTGAAGAAATTCGTGGAGTTGCTTTTGGCACAAATACTTTAGAAATTTTAATGGAATTAGATTGGGTAAAACCTCATGGGCGAAAAGATGTTCCAGGTAGACCAATTCAGTATATAACCACAGATAACTTTCTTAGTCATTTCAGTCTTAAAAAATTATCCGACCTACCTACTGTTGATGAACTTGGATCCGCAGGTTTGATTGACAGCGCCAACATTGATTCTTCCATTTTTGGAACCGGTAAATTTTATCAAGAAACACAAGAAGAGAAAAAAGAAAATATCTATTCAAACATAGATGAAATGTTGAGTAGTACCTTAAAAAATGAAGACAAATAGCAAAAGAAACTTTGAATTATTAATTTAAAAAGGTTATAAATAGTTATGAGTATAGGTTTTTGGCAAATAGCAGTTGTTGTAATACTAGTTGTTCTTTTGTTTGGAAGAGGAAAAATATCTAGCCTAATGGGCGATGTAGCAAAAGGTATAAAGAGTTTCAAAAAAGGTATGGCTACCGACACTACTGATGATTCAGAGCCAAAAAACATTTCAGAAAACAATCAAGACTCAAATAATAATAAAGAGTAATTCCGATGCCACAAATCGGCTGGTTTGAGATATTAATCGTTGTAGGAATAGCAATTGTAGTCATTGGACCTAAAGATTTTCCTATAATGTTAAAAAAAATAGGCTCTTGGATTGGAACCGCAAAAAGATACATAAATCAAATACAACAAGAAGTCACAATACTTGATGAAAATGAGAATGAAAATAATGAAAAAAAAATAACAAACAAAGGTGAAAATGAAAAAGAGTGAAAACGAAGGTGGATTCATTTCTCATCTTGTAGAATTAAGAGAGAGATTGATACACTCCATTATATTTCTGTTTGTTTTTTTTATAATTTGTTACTTTTTTGCAGAATATTTGTATGGATTTTTAGTTGATCCATATTCAAAAGCTGTAATGAATGATGGTACTGAAAGAAGGTTAATTTTTACAGCACTCCAAGAAACATTTTTGACTTACATTAAAGTTTCTTTTTTTGCAGCTTTTTTTGTTACATGTCCTTTTATATTGATGCAGATATGGAAATTTATTGCACCAGGCTTGTATAAACATGAAAAGTCTGCAATTTTACCTTATCTAGTTTTGACTCCTATTTTATTTTTTCTTGGAGGTATGCTTGTTTATTACTTGATTATGCCCTTAGCAATTAAGTTTTTTTTATCATTTGAATCAACAGGGCTGAATACAAATTTACCAATTCAATTAGAGGCAAAAGTAAACGAGTATTTATCATTAGTCATGAAATTAATTTTTGCATTTGGTTTAAGTTTTCAACTTCCCGTGGTTTTAAGCTTGTTAGCAAGAGTTGGTGTAGTCGATTCTCAATTTTTAAAAGAAAGAAGAAAATATGTTGTTGTAATTATATTTACGGCTGCAGCAATACTCACGCCTCCTGATCCTGTAACACAAATTGGTTTGGCTATACCTCTTTTAATTTTATATGAATTATCTATATTTTCTGTAAATATAATTGAAAAAAAAGTAAAAAATAATGCATAATATTAAAGACATTAGAAAAAATCCAAATCAATTCAAAGAGTCTCTTAAAAAAAGATTTTTAGAGATAGATTTAAAAACAATCTTAGAATTGGACGAAAATAATAGAAAATTAATTCAAGAAAAAGAAACTTTAGAAAAAGAAAAAAAAGAAATTTCTAAATCAAAAAATAAAGAGTTTTTTGAAAAATCTAAATCTATTTCAAAAACAATTGATGAACTTGATAATAAACAAAAAAAAATTAAATTTAAATTGGATAATATTTTATCATCATTACCAAATATTCCGAGAGATGACGTTCCAGTTGGTAAAGATGAAAATTCAAATTTTGAAGTTTCTAAATTTGGAAATATACCCAAGTTTGATTTTAAACCAAAATCTCACTACGAATTAGGAGAAAATCTTAATATGCTTGATTTTGATTTGGCAACAAAAACAACAGGATCAAGATTTGTCTTTGTTAAAGATAAATTAGCATTACTTGAAAGAGCAATTTCAAATTTTATGATTGATATTCACGTTAATAAAAATGGTTATCAAGAAATATCACCGCCATTAATTGCTTCTGAAAATACTATGTATGGAACTGGACAGTTACCTAAATTTGAAAATGATCAGTTTGAAATTAAATTTGATGATAAAAGTGATCGTAAGTTCTTAATACCAACAGCTGAAGTAATTTTAACAAATATGGGTAAAAATAAAATATTTCAGTTAAATGAATTACCTTTAAGAGTAGTTGCATCTACTCCTTGTTTTAGAAAAGAAGCTGGTAGTTACGGAAAAGACACAAAAGGTATGATCAGACAACATCAATTTTACAAGGTAGAATTGGTAAGCCTTGTTCAGCCAGAGAACTGTTTGAATGAACTTGATAGAATGACTAATTGTGCAACCAAAATATTAGATTTACTTAAACTTCCATACAGAAAAATAATTTTGTCATCAGGTGATATGGGTTTTAGTGCTGAAAAAACATTCGATATTGAAGTTTGGCTACCATCTGAAAATAAATATAGAGAAATATCTAGCTGTTCATCATGTGGTACTTTTCAAGCACAAAGAATGAAATCAAGATATAAAAATAAAAAAAATGAAACAGAATTTTTAGGAACTTTAAATGGAAGCGGTTTAGCAGTTGGAAGAACATTAATTGCAATTTTAGAAAATTACCAGCAATCAGATGGATCGATAACTGTTCCAGATGCCTTAAAACCATATATGAATAGTTTGGAGAAAATAACAAAGAAATAGAGTTGTTTTAATAATATAGATAGTATAAATAAAAATAAAAAATAAGGAGTTAAATGGAAAATTCAGGAATAGGTCAATTTATACCTCTAATTCTTATATTTGTAGTTTTTTATTTTTTTTTAATCAGACCACAACAAAAAAAAGTTAAGGATCATAAATTAATGGTTGAAAGTTTAAAAAGAGGCGACAAAGTTATCACATCAGGTGGAATTATTGCTACGGTTGAGAGGGTAATGGATAACGATAGAGCGGAGATATCCATATCTGATGATGTTAAAGTTGAAGTGGTAAGATCAACTGGTATTCAGGGATTACTTAATACTCCAGAACCAAAAAAATAACATTAGCATCAAGTGTTGTATTTTTCAAAAATTAGAATTTTTCTAATAACATCGTTCACTCTACTATTTGTATGTATATTTTTATCAAATTTTACTAAGTCTGATAATTTTATTTTTAATAAAAAAATCAATTTAGGCTTAGATTTGCAAGGTGGTTCATATTTACTTTTAGAAATTAATAACAGGCCTGTAATAACACAAAAACTTCAAAATTCTATACCTACATTTAAAAAATTTTTTAAAGAAAAAAATATAAATCTTAAGAATTTTAAAATTTTAGATGATAATTTTTTATTATTCGAAGCCAATGAAGATAAAATTTCTATAATTCAGGAAATTCTTGAAGATAAAGAAGATAATTTTATTAATGAATATTATCCTAGATTTAAATCTCATAAATTCGATTTTTTAGTAGAACAGAACTTATTTAAATTAAATTTCTCTAAATATGGTTTGATTGAAATAAAAAAATCTTCACAAAATCAAGCACTAGAAACAATTAGAAGGAGAGTAGATGAAATAGGAACAAATGAACCCAATATATTAAAAAGAGGAAATGATAGAATTGTTGTTGAGCTACCAGGTTTAGATGATCCTTCGAGAATTAAAAATTTATTAGGCAAAACTGCAAATTTAACTTTTAGATTTATTATTAAAGGTTCTGAGGAAACATTTGGTTCTGAAATACTAGAATTTGAAGATGGCTCCGAAGAAGCTCTTGTTAGTAAAAGAATTATATTAAGTGGTGATAATCTGTTAGATGCAAACCCATCTATGGATACTCAATCAAATGAAACGGTTGTAAATTTTAGCCTTGATAGAGTTGGAGCAAAAAGATTTGGTAAAGCTACATCAACGGGAATTGGCAAAAGACTAGCTATTGTGTTAGATGAAAAAATAATAAGCGCACCTGTGATACAAGATGCAATAGTTACTGGTTCAGGGCAAATAAGTGGTGATTTTACATTTCAATCAGCTACTGATTTAGCTCTTCTTTTAAGATCAGGTGCACTTCCAGCTCCTTTGAATATAATTGAAGAAAGAACTGTTGGACCTGATCTAGGTCAAGATTCAATAAATTCGGGTGTGATAGCTTTAGCAATAGGATTTTTTCTAGTGATTTGTTTTATGGTTTTAAAATATAGAATATTCGGTTTGATAGCTAATATTACACTTATTTTAAACTTATTTCTTTTAGTAGGAATTTTAACCTTATTTGAAGCAACATTAACTTTGCCAGGTATAGCCGGTATAATCCTTACTGTTGGTATGGCTGTTGATGCTAACGTTTTGATATTTGAAAGAATTAAAGAAGAAATAGTGGGTGAAAAAAATCTATTAGTTGCATTTGATAGTGGTTACGAAAAGTCTAAAACTGCAGTTTTAGATGCTAATATTACTACTTTATTGGCAGCTATTATTTTATTCATTATGGGGTCGGGACCAATAAAAGGTTTTTCTGTAACATTGGGTGTTGGCATATTTACAACACTATTTTCCGTATATTTTATAGCAAGATTATTAACTTCGATTTATGTGACAAGAAATAAAAATAAAGAAAAACTTATATAACATGATTAAAAAATTACCATTTAACAAATTTTATAAAATATTTAATCTTGTTTCATTTTTATTAATATTGTTGTCAATTCTTTTACTTTTATTTAAAGGTTTAAATTTTGGTGTAGATTTCAAAGGTGGAACTCTAATTGAACTTAGAACTTTTGATAAAAATATAACAATTAAAAACTTAAGAGATTCACTAAATCAAATTAATCTTGGTGATGTTTCGGTAAAAAAATTTGGTAGTGATAATGACTACTTAATTAAATTTGAAAAAAAAAATTTTAACAACCCTAATTTTATAAATGAGATTAAAGAAAAAATAATTTCTTCACTAGGAAATACATTTGAGTTTAGAAGAGTAGAAAATGTTGGACCTAAAGTAAGTTCTGAATTATTAAAATCAGGGATTATTGCTATAGGTCTTTCATTAACTGCCATGTTAATTTATATATGGATACGATTTGAATGGCAATTTAGTCTTGGCGCAATAGCTGCTTTGTTTCATGATGTAATAGTAACTTTAGGGATTTTTTCGTTATTTAGTTTAGAGATAAATTTATCTATTGTTGCTGCTGTTTTGACAATTGTTGGATACTCAATGAATGATACAGTTGTTATTTTTGATAGGGTAAGGGAAAATCTTAAAAAATATTCTGATATAAAAATATTTGAACTTACTAATATTTCAATCAACGAGACTCTATCTAGAACCATAATTACTTCCTTAACAACTTTGTTGGCTTTATTTTCTATTTTTTTCTTTGGAGGTGAAATCTTGAAAGGATTTTCTTTTGCTATGATTTTAGGAGTTTTTTTTGGTACATATTCTTCGATTTATATAGCAAACCCTATACTTGTATTTTTGCAAGTTTCACCAAAAACTATTTTAAAAGAAGATAAAGATTAATAAAGGTTCTGTGCAGCCACCATACTTAGTAGCATAGGTAAAGATAGCAGTGTGTTTGTTCGAGAAAAAAGCATAGCAGTTCTTGCTGACGAAGCCTTTTTATCAGCGTCACACTCAACCATTCCTAAAGCACGTTTTTGATTTGGCCAAATTACAAACCAAACATTAAATGCCATAATTAGTCCAAGCCACATACCAATGCCTATAGCAGTATTTTTGCCACCTCCGCTATTAATTCCTAATGTCATTGCTTCATGAAGGTAGCCATTCAAATGACCTAGTATTAAACCCGACACAATTGTTAGTAGTGCTGCCCATCTAAAATAAAATAGAGCGGCTGGTGCAATTACTTTTCCTATAGCTGGTTTTTGTTCATCTGGAATTTTTGGCATATTTGGTATCTGTATAAAATTAAAATACCAAAGCAAACCAATCCACATTATTGCTACAACTACATGTATGAATCTAAATAACCAACTCCAAAAATATCTATCAAATTCAAATCCATCATTTCCAAAAAAAAGTCCTAGAAAAAGAATAATAGCTAATGCAAGTGATGCATGTATAGTTTTTGGTAGAGATGATAGCAAATTTCCCATTGGTTAATTTATACACAATATTGCTCAAATTTTAAGCAGTTTTTTTAAATTTATTATTGAGCATAGGCTTAAGAAAATTGCCTGTGTAACTATTTTTTGTATCACAAATTTCTTCAGGTTTGCCCTGAGCAATAATTTGCCCTCCATTAATACCTCCATCAGGGCCCATATCTACAATGTAATCGGCAGTTTTAATTACATCTAAATTATGCTCAATTACTACCACGGTATTCCCTAACGCAACAAAAGTATGCAAAATTTCTAAAAGTTTTTTTATATCGTGTTGGTGAAGACCTGTTGTTGGTTCATCCAATATATACATTGTTCTTCCAGTTGATCGTTTAGATAATTCTTTTGCTAATTTAATTCTCTGAGCTTCACCTCCAGATAATGTGGTTGCCTGTTGTCCAATTTTGATGTAACCCAAACCAACTTTTTTAAGAGTTAATAATTTAGTTTTAATATTTGAAATATTTTCAAAATATTCACAACCTTCATCAACAGTCATATCTAAAACATCAGCTATACTTTTATTTTTAAATTTAATTTCTAACGTTTCTCTATTGTATCTAGTACCTTTACATTCGTCACATTGGATATATACATCTGGTAAAAAATGCATTTCATAAGTTATTACACCATCACCTTCGCAAGCTTCACATCTACCACCTTTAACATTAAAAGAAAATCTTCCAGGTTTGTATCCTCTACTTTTAGATTCGGAAAGACCTGTGAACCAGTCTCTTATTGGACCAAATGCTCCTGTATAAGTAGCAGGATTTGATCTTGGAGTTCTTCCTATTGGAGATTGATCTATATTTATGACTTTGTCTATTAACTCAATTCCCTTAAATCCTTTAAAAGGTTTTGGAATTTTTCTAGATTTATTATTGTTAAGAGTTAAGTTTAAAGCATTATATAAAGTTTGAAGTATAAGAGTTGATTTTCCACTTCCAGAAACGCCGGTCACACATGTAAAGTTACCTAAGGGAATTTTTAAATTAATATTTTTTAGATTATTTCCTGTTGCTCCATTAATCTCTAAAAATCTTCCATTTTTTGCCAATCTTCTTTTGTTTGGTATTTGTATAAATAATTTGTGTGATAAATATTTTCCTGTAATACTATCCGTGTTTTTTACAACATCATCAAAAGTGCCTTGAGCAACTATTTCTCCACCTTTGCTTCCTGCTTCAGGACCTAAATCAATTATATGATCAGCATTTTCCATTGTTTCAGTGTCATGCTCAACAACAATAACTGTATTTCCCAAATCTCTTAATCTTTTAAGCGCATTTATTAATTTAACATTATCTTTTTGATGTAATCCTATTGAAGGTTCATCCAAAACGTACAAAACACCCGTAAGACCTGAACCTATTTGTGAAGCTAATCTTATACGTTGTGCTTCACCACCAGATAATGTTCCAGATACTCTTGATAAAGTTAAATAATCTAAACCTACATTTAATAAGAAATTTAATCTTTCATTAATTTCTTTTAGAATATGCTCTGCTATTTTTAATTGTATTTGTGTTAATTTTGTTTCAAGATTCCTAAACCAAGCTGTTGCATCAAGAATAGATTTTTCTGCTACTTGACTTATATTTAAACTATCTATTTTTATACATAAAGCTTCATCTTTTAATCTTTGACCATGGCACTTTTCACAGTCTGAATCAGATTGATATTGAGCAATTTCCTCTCTCTTCCAATCACTGTCGGTCTCAAGGTATCTTCTTTCTAAATTATTTATGACCCCTTCAAATGTTTTTTTGTAAGAATATTTCTCATAACCATCATCATAAGAAAATTTAATTTCTTCTTCATCTGAACCAAATAATATTATATCTTTTATTTTTTTATTTAATTTGTTCCATCTTTCGTTCATCGAAAAACCATAATGCTTACTTAGTGAAGCTAAAGTTTGAGCATAATATAATGTTGTAGATTTAGACCAAGGTTCTATAGCACCATCAGATATAGTTTTTTTTTCATCAGGAACAACCAACTTAGGGTCAACATTTAATTTAATTCCTATTCCTTCACATTCTTCACATGCTCCATAAGGACTATTAAAAGAAAATAATCTTGGTTCAATTTCTTCAATTGTAAATCCACTTTCAGGACAAGCAAATTTTGTTGAAAATATTATTTTCTCTACTTTTCTATATTTTTTAGGCAGAGTTTCATTTTCATACTCAACAAATAGAAGGCCACTTGAAAGGTTTATAGCTGTTTCTATACTTTCAGCCAATCTATTTCCTAAATCAGAATTTAAAATAATTCTGTCAACCAATATTGATATATCATGTTTAACTTTTTTGTTTAATTCAGGAACTTTATCTATTTCATACAAAGTGTTATCAATTTTTATTTTTCTAAATCCTCTCTTTTTGTATCCTAATATATCTTTTTTATATTCACCTTTACGACCCCTAACAACTGGTGAGTATAAATATATTGTTGATTTTTTTGGAAGATTTTTAATTTTATCAACTATTTGTGATATTGTTTGAGATTGTATAGGTTTACCTGTAAATGGAGAATATGGAATTCCAACCCTTGCATATAAGACTCTCATGTAATCATAAATTTCAGTGACTGTTGCAACTGTTGACCTTGGGTTTTTAGATGTATTTTTTTGTTCAATTGAAATTGCCGGACTTAGTCCTTCAATTAAATCAACATTTGGCTTTTTCATTTTATCCAAAAACTGTCTCGCATATGCAGATAAACTTTCAACATATCTTCTTTGACCCTCTGCGTATATCGTATCAAACGCTAGAGATGATTTTCCAGAGCCTGAAAGTCCTGTTATTACTACAAACTGATCTTTAGGTAGTTCTAAAGAAATGTTCTTTAAATTATGTTCTTTTGCGCCCTTAATAACTATCTTTTTTTGCATATTTTTTGTTGCTTTAATTTAATAAAATTAATAATGAGATTAAAATTATGTTATAATTCTACATCATTAATTTAAAAAATATTAAAATATTATGGCTGGAAGTTTAAATAAAGTATTATTAATTGGTCGTTTAGGCGCAGATCCTGAAATAAAACAAATGGTTAACGGTAAAAGTGTAGCTCGTTTAAGCTTAGCCACTAGCCAATCCTGGAAAGATAAGAATACAGGTGAAAAAAAAGAAAAAACAGAATGGCACCGTATAGTTGTATTCAATGAAGGCTTAGTTAATGTGGTTCAACAATATTTAAAAAAAGGTGCTCAAATTTATGTAGAAGGCCAACTCTCTACTAGAAAATGGAAAGATGAACAGTCTGGTCAGGATAAGTATTCAACCGAGATTATAATTCAAGGTTACAATTCTTCTCTTACAATGCTTGGTGGGGGAGGTTCTGGATCATCTATTCAAAATGATAAAACTCAAAGCACCACAAAAGCAAGTGAAGATTTACCTCAAACATCTAATGATTTAGATGATGATATTCCTTTTTAGTTTTTATGGAAAAAAACGAAATAGCAAAAGATAAGAAAATTAAATTAATCTCAATGCATGACGAAATGAGTTCGTCTTATTTATCTTATGCAATGAGTGTAATCATTAGTAGAGCGCTTCCGGATATAAGAGATGGATTAAAGCCTGTTCATAGAAGAATTTTGTATGCTATGCATAAAGGCGGATATGACTGGTCAAAACAGTTTAGAAAATCAGCAAGGATTGTAGGAGATGTAATTGGTAAATATCATCCACACGGTGATCAATCAGTTTATGATGCATTGGTAAGAATGGTTCAAGATTTTTCTATGAGTTTACCTTTGGTTGATGGTCAAGGTAATTTTGGTTCTGTAGATGGCGATCCTGCTGCTGCTATGAGATATACTGAAACTAGACTTTCCAAAGTTTCACAATTTTTGATTGATGATATCGATAAAGAAACAATAGAATTTAAAAGCAACTATGATGAAACTGAAAAAGAACCTTCAGTTTTACCAGCTCAATACCCAAACCTTTTGGTTAATGGTGCTGGAGGTATTGCTGTAGGTATGGCTACTAGTATACCGCCACATAATTTAGGCGAAGTTATAAATGGAACTTTGGCTCTTATTGAAAATAAAGAAATAAAATTAAATGAACTAATGAAACATATCCCAGGGCCAGATTTTCCAACCGGAGGAATAATTATAGGAAAAAATATAATTAAAGAAGGTTACAAAACAGGAAGAGGTTCTTTTAAAATTCGTGGTGAGATTAAAATTGAACAGTTAAAAAATGGAAGAGAACGCCTTGTAATTTCGTCTATACCTTATCAGGTCAATAAATCAGCACTAAATGAAAGAATTGCTGAACTAGTTCGTGATAAAAAAATTGAAGGGATAAGAGATATACGTGATGAATCAAATAGAGAAGGCATTAGAGTTGCAATAGACCTAAGATCAAACACTGAACCGGAAACTGTTAAAAGACAATTGTTTAAATATACTTCAATAGAAAGTTCATTTGGATTTAATACATTAGCGATTGTCGATAACAAACCAAAAACATGTAATTTAAAAGAATTTATAGAAAATTTTCTAAAATTTAGAGAAGATGTTGTAATTAAAAAAACTAAATTTGAACTAAATAAATCTGAAGATCGTGCACATATATTAATTGGTTTATCTGTTAGTGTAGAAAATTTAGATAAAGTAATAAAAATAATTAGAAATTCAAAAAATCCAGAGGAAGCCAAAAAAAAATTGCTTGATAATAAATGGAAAATTAATAAATCTCTTAAGTTAATTAATTTGGTTCAAGAAAAAAAATCAAAAAATATTTATTCTTTCTCTCAAACTCAAGTTGAGTCTATTTTAGAATTAAGACTTCAAAAACTTACAGCTCTAGGGATTAATGAAATTGAAGTAGAGATTAAAAAACTTTCTGAATTAATTTCACAGTATAAAAAAATTATAAATTCGAAAAAAGAACTCTTAAAAGTTATAAGTAATGAATTAAAAAGCATAAAAGAAAAATTTTCAGTTCCAAGAAGAACCCAAATAATAGACGCTGTATTAAATTATGATATTGAAGAAACCATACAAAAAGAATCTGTTATAATAACTGTCACTCTACAAGGTTACATTAAAAGAGGTGCTTTAAGTAGCGTTAAACAGCAGAAAAGAGGTGGAAAAGGTAAGGCTGGAATAAAAACAAGAGATGAAGATTCAGTAGTCCAAACTTTGTCAGTTAACACCCACACACCAGTGTTATTTTTTTCTAATGAAGGACTTGTATACAAAATTAAAGCTTGGAAAATTCCGGAGGGTTCAGCTTCATCAAAAGGCAAGTCTTTATTTAATATTTTACCCTTAAAAAATCATCAATCTATAAGCTCAATAATGCCATTTCCTGATGATGAATCCGATTGGAAAAATCTTTTTATAGTTTTTGCTACAGCTAAAGGCAAAGTAAGAAAAAATAGTTTAGAAGACTTTTCATCTATTAGCACATCAGGAAAAATTGCAATGAAATTGGATTCCAATGATAAAATAGTTGGTGTTAAGATATGTAAAGATAATCAGGATATAATATTAAGCACAAGCAATGGTAAATGTATAAGGTTTGACTCTAAAAAACTCAGAGTTTTTAAAGGTAGGTCGTCAAAAGGAATCAAAGGTATAAATTTATCAGATAATGATCATGTTGTTTCATTGTCAATAATTGACCAAGATAATGATAAAAAAAATGGAAAAATAAATAAAGATGAAAAATCTGAGATTAAAGCAAAAGAAAAATTTATATTTTCTATAACCAAAAATGGCTTTGGAAAAAGAACCTCACATTACGATTTTAGAGTAACAAATAGAGGTGGAAAAGGAATTATTGGTATAGTGAATTCTGAGAGAAATGGAAATGTTTCATCATCATTTCCAGTTAATGAAGGTGATGAAATATTAATCTCCACAAACAAAGGAAGGGTTATACGGGTGGCCGTCAAGGAAATTAGAATTGCCGGAAGAAATACTCAAGGAGTGAGAATTATAAAATTGTCTGGTGATGAAAAAGTTGTTTCGGCAACTAAAATTGATGATAACTTGCTGTAATGAAAAAAAATGCAATTTACCCAGGCACATTTGATCCAATTACATTTGGACATATTGATGTAATTAAAAAAGCTTTAAAAATTGTTGATACAGTTATTGTAGCCATATCCGATATTAATAATAAAAATTATCTTTTTGATTCCGATGAAAGAATTGAGATTGTCAAAAATGCTTTATATGAAGATGTTAAACTAAATAAAAATAAAATTAAAATTGTTACATTTAAATCGCTAACTACAAATTTATGTAAAAAATATAAATCAAACATTATTTTAAGAGGATTAAGAGCGGTATCTGATTTTGAATATGAGTTTCAATTAGCTGGAATGAACAGAAAATTAAATAGCAATATAGAAACAATTTTTTTAATGTCTAACGTAGAAAATCAAATTATTTCTTCAAATTTTGTTAAAGAAATAATATCTTTAGGAGGTGATGTTAAAAAATTTACCACAAAAAGTACTATTAAAGCACTAAAACTTAAATATGAATAAGTTTATTTTCAGGGTATTAATTTTACTTATATTAACAATTAATAATTCAATAGGAGAAGAAAATTTTATGATTTTAAAATTAAAAGATGGAGATGTAAAAATAAAATTGTTTCCTGATGTAGCACCAAACCATGTAGAAAGAATTAAAAAGTTAGCTAACAATGGAGATTATGATAATGTTGTTTTTCATAGAGTTATAGATGGTTTTATGGCTCAAACTGGTGATGTTAAATTTGGTAATTCTTCAAATAACAATTTTGACTTAAATAGAGCTGGCACGGGTGGATCAGATCTTCCAGATTTAAAACAAGAATTTAACAATCTTCCACATGATAGAGGTACTTTGTCAATGGCAAGGTCTCAAGATCCAAATAGCGCAAACAGTCAATTTTTTATTTGTTTTAAACCTGCCGCTTTTTTAGATCGACAATACACAGTTTTTGGAAAAGTAATAGAAGGAATGGAGTTTGTTGATAAAATAAAAAAAGGCGATGAAAATAAAAATGGATCTGTTGACAATCCTGATAAAATTATAAGCTTTAAATCATTATAAATTTTTTAATGGCATTAAAAAAATTTTCTTTTAATGTTATAGAGCAAGATCGACATGCTAGATGTGGCATTATAAAAACACATAGAGGGAATATAAATACCCCTGCCTTTATGCCTGTTGGCACTCAAGCTACAGTAAAAGCAACTTTTATTGACGATATAGTTAAAACCGGATCGGAAATCATTCTATCTAACACTTATCACCTCATGTTAAGGCCAGGTGTTGATAGAGTTAAATCTGCTGGTGGTCTTCATTCATTTATGAATTGCAAACTTCCAATTTTAACAGACTCTGGTGGTTTTCAAGTTATGTCTTTATCAAAGTTAAATAAAATTGATAAAGAAAAGGGTGCTATATTTAATTCACATATTGATGGAAAAAAATTTATTTTAAGTCCCGAAGCAAGCATCAAAATACAAAAAGGTTTAAACTCTGATATTTTAATGGTCATGGATGAATGTCCCAAAAAATCTAAAGATTATAGATTAATTAAAAAATCAATGGAACTATCAACTTATTGGGCTCGAAGATCAAAAAAAGAATTTGGAACTATTTCACATAAAGCTTTATTTGGTATTGTCCAAGGCGGCCTCTTTGAAGACTTAAGACAAAAATCTTTGAGTGAACTTATTAAAATCAATTTTGATGGTTATGCCATTGGTGGTTTAGCTGTTGGTGAAACACAAAAAGAAATGTTTAAAATCTTAGATGTTTTGAAGAATTTGATGCCAACAGAAAAACCTAGGTATCTAATGGGTGTAGGAACACCTTCGGATATATTAGGAGCAGTTAAAAGAGGAGTGGATATGTTTGATTGTGTTCTCCCAACAAGATCAGGCCGGACTGGCCTAGCATTCACATGGAACGGTAGAATCAATATAAGAAATGCTAAATATCAAAAAGATAATGATCCTTTAGATAACAAATGTAAAAACTTTAATTTGAATAAGTATTCCAAAAATTATCTGAATCATCTTTTTAATACAAATGAAATTCTTGCATCAATGTTATTAACTTTACATAATATTAATTTTTATCAAGAATTGATGGATTCAATAAGGATGCATATTAAAAATGGTACTTTTGAACAATTTCACGATAGATACGTCGAAAAGTTGTAATACTTATAAACATTGAAAATTTTAAAAAAAAGTCTATAAGTTTTTTTGTTGTAGGGCCGTTAGCTCAGTTGGTAGAGCAATTCCCTTTTAAGGAATGGGTCGTTGGTTCGAGTCCAACACGGCTCACCACAATTTTAATGATTTTAAATAAAAAAACTAACTTATTGAGTTTGGTGGATAGTTAATCATTACTTGGTATATCCATTCATTTATTTTTTTAATTCTATTGTCGGGTGAAGGATGTGTGCTCATAAATTCAGGAACATTTTTACCTTTGTTTGCTTCTTTCATTCTTTCCCATAAAAGAGGTGTTTCTCTAATATCGTAACCTGATAAAGATGAAAAAATCAAACCTAAATAATCTGCTTCACTTTCTTGTTTTCTATTAAAAGGATTGAATATTCCAATTTGTGTAAGCAATCCAACTGTATTCATTCCTGTCGTTCTGTTTACAGTCGACAGTTTCCCACCCGTCAAAACATCTGTGATTTGTGTTGCTACATTTATAACAACATTTCTACTAGCTCTTTCAGCAGAATGTTTTGCTACAGCATGAGCAATTTCGTGACCCATAACAGCCGCTAGACCATTTTCATTTTTAGTAACTTCTAACATTCCAGTATAAACAGCAATTTTTCCACCAGGCATACACCATGCATTTTTTATTTTTTTATTATCAATTAAAATATATTCCCAATCAAAATTAGTTGTGGGATCTTCTTGATCTGTTTGATAAAAGTATTCAGTAATTGAATCTTGCATTTTTTTACCAATACTTTTTATTTGTTTTAATTCTTTTGTATCAGTAATTAGTTTTTCTTTTTTTTTGACTTTTTCATATATTTGAGCAGCTTGTGCATTTAATTTAGCTTCAGGAATCAGTTTTAATTGTCGACGATCTGTTATTGGTGTTGTGCTACAAGATGAAATCATTAAACCACAACAACCGCAGCCCATATAAGTTAGAAATTTTCTTCTATCCATTTCTTTAATATATTATATAATTTAATATAAATCTCAATAAAGTATGGCTGTAAAAAAGAAAAAGAAATCTATTGCATTAAAACTTCGTAATTATTTTTTTACTGGAGTTGTAGTATTAATTCCTATCGGTTTCACTCTTTATTTGACTAAATTTTTAATTGGCATTTCATCTAAATTAATTCCAGAAAAAATTAATCCTAACACATATTTGCATTTTTCTATACCTGGCTTAGAAATATTTTTAACTATAATCTTCATTACTATTGTCGGAGGTTTATCTTTATCTTTTCTAGGTAAAAAATTTTTACAAATAGTTGACGATTTATTTAGAAGAATACCAATATTAAGAACAATTTATTCTGCTATAGGTCAAATGACAGAAACTTTTGCAAAAAAAGATAATGATTCTAAAAAATCTGTTGTATTGGTTGAGTATCCAAAAAAAGGTTCATGGGCAGTAGGCTTTGCAACAAAAGAAAATAAAACTGAAATGTCTAACAAAACAAATGAATCTTTAGTTAATGTTTTTATACCAACTACTCCGAACCCAACTAGTGGTTTTTTAATAATGTTTCCAAAAAAGGATCTTATATATTTAAATATGACTTTTGAAGAAGCTTCAAAATTTATTGTTTCAGCAGGTACTTCTAATCCTAAAAACTAAACTAAATCATTTAATATATCAGCTCTATCATACAACTTAAGTAAAGGACTATATTTATCTATATTTAATTTTTCTAACTCAATCTTTTTAATTTCTTTTTCAGCTAAAAAAAATAAATCTTCATTGATAACTGGATCTGCTAATCTAAAGCTTTGCATGCCACTTTGTTTAAAACCAAGCAAGTCTCCATAGCCTCTTAACTTCATGTCTTCTTCTGATATTTTGAAACCATCATTGGTGCTTTTTAGGATATTAATTCTTTTTCTCGCATTTTCACTTAAATTAGATTTAAACATTAATATACAGTAGGAGTCTTTATAACCTCTGCCAACTCTTCCTCTTAGTTGGTGCAGTTGAGAAAGACCAAATTTATTTGCATTTTCAATTATTATTACATTTGCATCAGGAAAATCAATTCCAACTTCAATTACTGTTGTCGATACAAGAATATTAATTTTCTTATTTAAAAATTTTAACAATATTTCATTTTTTTTATCTTTTTCAAGCGAACCATGCAACAACCCAACTTTATGCTTAAATTTTTTTTTAAGATTGTCATATCTTTGAATGGCAGATTGATTATCTATTTTTTTTGATTCTTCAATCAATGGGCATACCCAAAATATTTGATTGTTATTATTTATTTGATTTTTTACAAATGAAATAACTTCATTAACTTTTGTATCTAGTTTACTATAGGTTTTTATCTCTTTTCTATTTTTAGGCTTATTTTTAATAACCGATGTATCCATATCTCCAAAGATTGTCATAACCATTGTTCTAGGAATAGGAGTTGCGGACATAACTAAAATATCACAATTATCTCCTCCTTTGTCAGATAATTTTTTTCTTTGTTTTACTCCAAATTTATGTTGTTCATCTATCACTATTAATCCTAAATTAAAAAATTTTATTTTTTCCTGAAATAAAGAATGTGTTCCGATCAATATATTAATTTTATTCTTATTTAAATCATCCAAGATTTTTTTGCGTTCTTTGTGATCAGTTTTGCTAGTCAGGAGAGCTATATTTATTTCATTATCAAACAATTTTTTAGCTATTTCATAGTGTTGTTTTGCCAAAATTTCAGTTGGAGCCATGAACGAAACTTGATAACTACTTTTTATTACATTTAAGCACGCAATAAGTGCAACGATTGTTTTACCACTTCCAACATCACCCTGTAGAAGTCTAAACATTTTTTTATCAGATTTAAGATCTCTATTTATTTCTTCCAATGCAGTAAGTTGATCTTTTGTAAGACTATATTTAATTTTTTTTTTTATATTGTTTAAAGGTTTTAAATTGAAATTTTTTTTCTTTTTTTTGTTTTTTTTTATATTTTTTCTAATGTTTGAATTTATTAAAAAAGTTGAAATAATTTCATCGAATATTAACCTATTTAAAAAAAAACCTTTTTTTTTTATATTTTTTGGATTATGAAGTTCTAGTATAGACTCTTTCCAAGATATATTATTGAACTTACTTAATATTTCAGGTCTATGCCATTCTTTTAAATCTGGTATATTTTCTAGAACATCATTGATTATTTTGTAGTATTTTTTTTCATTTAAACCATCAGTTAAACTATAACTTGTGAATATTTTTTTAATTGAATTTTGGTCCGATGAAATATGTGTTGGATTGGTTATTTGATATTTTTTTTTATAATACCCAATTTTACCACTTATTGTTACCTTTGAGTTTATTGGGAGAATTTTTTTAATATAACCCTCATAACTATTGAAAAAAACACATTCTAATTTACCGCTATCATCTTCACATAACACTTTATTAGGCAAATTTCTTACTCTTGGAAATATATATTTCTTTACTTCTACTACCAGGGTTTGAATTTTTCCTATTTGCAATTCATTAATTTTGACCAGTTTATCTCTATCAATAAAATCCCTAGGCAACCTCCAAAGAAGATCAAAAATTGTATTAATATTTTTCTTTCTAAATAATTTTGCAGTTTTATTTCCAATACCTTTTATGGTATTTATATCAGATAATAAATATTCATAGGAAACCATACTTTAGTTATATAGTTATGTCACAAAATAAAGAAGATCTTAAAAATAAAATTATTTATAGAGCCTCATATAGAGGGACAAAAGAAATGGATATACTGGTTGCTAGTTTTGTTGAATCTATAATTAATGAAATTGATATTAATCAGCTTAAAGAACTTAATAATTTAGTTAATTTGGACGATGAGGATTTAATTTCTATTAAAAAAAAAGAATCAAAATTAAAGTTGAATGATTCAATTTTAATAAAAAAATTTCAAAATTTTCAATTATGATGGCGGAGAGACTGGGATTCGAACCCAGGAAAGAGTTGCCCCTTTGCCGGTTTTCAAGACCGGTGCTTTCAACCGCTCAGCCATCTCTCCATGCGCTAGTGTTTATCGGATTTTAAGACCTTTTCAACTTAAAAATGATATATAAATAAAAGAATTCAAATTATTTTATGAAACAATCGCAGTTTAAAAAAGGAATAATTTACGCTACTGCTGGATCATTATGGTGGGGACTTTTAGGCACAGTTTTTTTTAAATATATTTCTTCTATGGGTGCTTTAGAAGTCACAATACATAGATTAATTTGGACATGTTTAATTTTATTTATATCCACCCTTGTATTTAAAAAATTTAATGTGTTTAAAAATATACTTAAGCAAAAAGAAAAATTAATAATTCTTTTTTTAACAAGCATATTAATTTTTTTAAATTGGGGAACCTGGATTTATGCCATTTCAATAAATAAAATTATTGATGCTAGTTATGGCTACTTTATTTTTCCTATATTGAATGTTTTTTTGGGCTACATTTTTTTAAAAGAAAAAATTAACACTCAAAGAAAATTAGCAATTTTTACTGTTATTGGATCATCTTTATATTTACTTTTTAATTTAGAATCATTTCCATGGATAGGTTTTCTAGTAGCTTTTTTTTGGGGCTTTTATAATTTGTTAAGAAAAAAAATAAATGTTGATACTGATGTGGGACTGTTTATCGAAAGTTTATACATTGTACCAATTTCATTCGCTATATGGTATTTTATATATAAGTCTGGTCACAATAACTTTACAATTGATGAGCCTATTAATATGCTCTTATTGTTTTTAGGTGGAGTGATGACCGTGATTCCTTTATTTTTATTTATTAAAGGTTTAGAAAAAACAACAATGGCAACCTCAGGGTTAATATTCTTTGTCACTCCAACAAGCCAATTTTTACTTGGTTTTTTTTACTATAATGAACCTTTCAACATGAATAAGCTAATTAGTTTTATTATTATATGGATAGCTGTAATTATTTATCTAAAAGATTTATATGAAAAAAATTTATAAAATTTTACTAACATTATTTTACATCATTTTTTGTTCAAACGTATATGCAGCTGATGAAACTTTTGATATATGGCTTAAATCATTTAAAAAACTTGCTATTAAAAATGGAATCTCAGAAAAAACCTTCAATATATCTATGTCCAAAGTAAAATTTAATCCTAAAGTTATTGAATATGATAGATTCCAACCTGAATTTTATGAAGATACAAAAACTTATATAAGTAAAAGAACTTCAACTAATAAAGTTAAAAATGCTATTAAAATTTATAAGCAAAATAAAAATTTAATTGATAAAGTTGAAAAGGAATTTTCAGTTGAAAAGGAATTATTGTTGGCTCTAATGGGCATAGAGACCAATTTTGGAAAATATCTTGGTAAAATGAATATTTTGTCATCTTTAGCAACATTAAGCTATGATAAAAGGAGAAGAGATTTTTTTACCAGTGAATTAATAACAATACTTCAGTTAGTGGAAGCGGGCATGATTGATTATAAAATTCTTTATGGTTCATGGGCAGGTGCATTTGGAAATTTTCAATTTATGCCTTCGACTATTAAAAAATATGCATTAGATTATGACAATAATAATATCATTGAATTAAAAAAAATGGATGACTCATTTGCTTCAGCTGCTAATTATATTAATAAAATTGGATGGAAAAAAAACAATAATTGTTTTAAAAAAATTGAACTTTCGAACAATACACCAAACAAACTTTTAAATACTTCAGCAAAAAAAATTAAAAATAAAAATGAAGTTAAAAAAATTAAAAAATATTTAGTAAACTTTGAAAAACATGAGTTAAATGATAAAAGTAAAGTAGGTATAATAACTCCTGACAAAGATATTATACCTGAGTCTGAAAATTTAAGTCCAGCATACCTTACTTTTGATAATTATGAATTAATTTTAAAATGGAATCGTTCATTAAGATTTGCTTTAGCTGTTTGTACATTAAAGGAAAAGATATCAAATGAATTATAAAAAAATATTAATATTAATTTTATTTTTATTTAACTCATGTACAATTAATACTAATAATGTAAAAATAAATGATAAACCAATTAAATCTGCATTTAAAAATAATGGATTTGCCATAATTTACAATGATAAACTTTATAAAAGTAAAATTATATCTTCAAAATTAGAAGATAGAGATTTGCTAATTTTTCAAAGAAATTTAAAAAAAGGGTCAATTGTTAAAATTAAAAACAACATAAATAATAAATCAACTATTGCAAAAGTTAGTAAAAATGCAAAATACCCAAATTTTAATAATTCGGTGATAACAAGTAGAATTGCATCTTTAATTGAATTAGATATGGATGAACCATATGTTGAAATTACTGAAATATTAAACAGTTCATCATTTGTAGCAAAAAAAGCAAAAACTTTTGAAGAAGAAAAACAAGTAGCAGATAAAGCTCCAGTTGAATCTATAAGTATTAACGATTTAAATTTAAATGAAAAGAAGATTATCAAAGTTAATAAAAAAAAATTTTCTTATATAATTAAGATTGCTGATTTCTACTTTCTTGATTCAGCAAGTTTGATGAAAAAGAGAATTGAAAAAGAGACCATGGTAAATAAAATTATGATTAAAAGTCTTTCTGAAACCAGTTATAGAGTTTTTTTGGGTCCATTTAACGACTTAAATTCACTAAAAAAAGCATTTAATGATATAAGTTTATTAAACTTTGAAAATATAGAAATTATTAAAAATGATTAAAAGATTTATTACTTTTTTTTTACTTGTTTTTTTTACAAACACTTCATTATTTGCAAAATTTGACATAAAAGCTACCACTGCAATTCTACAAGACTACCAATCTGGAGAAATATTATTTGAAAAAGATCCGGATAGAGAAATTTATCCAGCATCAATGACTAAAATAATGACATCAATTATTGCTTTTGAGCTAATAAAAAAAGGGGATTTAAGTTTAGATGATAAGTTTGTTATTTCTGAAAACGCATGGCGTTTATCTCAAGCAGGATTTTCATCGATGTTTATAATGGTTAATGATGAAGTTAGTGTTGAAGATTTATTAAAAGGTATAATCGTCGCTTCAGGTAACGATGCATGTGTAGCTTTGGCTGAAGGTATTGCCGGATCAGAAGAAGAGTTTTCTATTATGATGACTTCCAAAGCTAAGGAAATAGGAATGATAAATACAAATTTTTCTAATGCATCAGGTATAAATCACCCTGATAACTATTCTACAGTTAGTGATATTTTGATTATGTCAAATTATCTTATAAGAAATTATCCTAAATATTATGAATATTTTAAAGAAACAGAATTTACGTGGGATAGAACAGGAGGAGACCCAATTACTCAAGGTAATAGAAACCCGTTGCTATATAAAAATATTGGAGCTGACGGTATTAAGACTGGATATTTGGCTGTAGAAAAATACTCGCTTGCATCATCTTCTGTAAGAAAAAACCGAAGATTGATTGCTGTTGGAAGTGGTTTTAATAGTAAGAAAGAAAGATCTAAAGAGTCAGCAAAACTTTTGTCTTGGGGTAGGACAAACTTTGATTTAATTGAAATTGTTAAAAAAGGTAATGAATTAACAGAACTTGATGTTTGGCTTGGGTATAAAGATAAAGTCAAAACTTATATTAATCAAGATGTTTATAAAACAGTACCGAAAGCAAGAAAAAAATACCTTAAAGCTATTGTTGAATATAACGGTCCCATTGAAGCGCCAATAAAAAAAAATGATATGATTGCTACATTAAAAATATTTTATAAAGATGAAATTGTAGGTACTTATGAAGTTTTAGCTTTTGAAGATATTAAAAAAGTAAATATTTTTACCAGATTAATAAAATCAATCAATTATTTAATCTGGGGCGATGTATAAAAAACCAATAATAGTTTTTGAAGGCATTGAAGGATCGGGAAAAACATTTCATATTAATCATTTATCGAAATATTTAAAAAAAAAAAAAGTAAAGTTTATAAAATTAAGAGAACCTGGTGGAGATGTTAATTCAGAAAAAATAAGAAAATTAATTTTAAACAATAAGTCTAATTTTCATAAAAAAACTGACCTACTTTTATATTTAGCAGCAAGAAATGAAAATTTAGAAAATTTAATAAAAAATAACTATGGAAAAAAAATAATTTTGATTGACAGGTTTGTTGATTCAACCATAGCCTATCAGCACTATGGCATGGGTATTGATATCAATTTTATTAACATGATTAATAAATTTATATTAAAAAAAATTAAAATTAATTTAACATTTTTAAATCTTGTAAGTAGAAAAAATATGCTTATTAGACTTAAAAAACGTAAAAAACTTAATAGATATGATAAATTTAAAATTAATTTTTATACGAAGGTGCAGAAGGGCTACATGAAAATAGCAAAAAAAGGCAATAATAAATATGTTACTATTAATTCAAATAAAATTATAAATATTAATAAAAAAATAGTTATTGATGAAGTTAATAAATTGCTATAATGAACATTAATCCAACAACACAAACTCATTTATTTGGCTTAAACTCATATTTAACTTCATTAATCAAACTAATTGATTCAAATTATCTACCAAATAAAATTATACTATCAGGACCCAAAGGTATTGGTAAATCTACTTTGGCCCACCACTTTATTAATTATGTTTTTTCAAAAAATGAAGATTTTTCATATAATGTAAAAACTGCATCAATTAATAAGTTAAATAGATCATATAAATTGATCGAAAATCAATCTCATCCTAATTTCTATAGAATAGACTTGATAGATGAGAAAAAAAATATCGAAATTAATCAAATACGTGAAATGATTAATTATGGAAATAAATCAAGTTTCAATGCAAAACCAAGGTTTGTCCTTATTGATAATCTAGAATATCTAAATTTAAATTCTTTAAATGCATTATTAAAGATTGTTGAGGAGCCCAATAATAATCTTTTTTTCATATTAATTCTAAATAATAATAATAGAATTTCTGATACTCTCAAATCTAGGTGTATTACTTTTAAGATAAATTTATCTTTTGAACAAAGTATTGAAATTTCAAATAAACTTTTAAACGATAGTATAAATAAAATTTTACATGATGACTTAATTAATTATTATTTTACACCTGGGGAAATAATTAATCTTGTTCATTTTGCAAAATCAAACAATATTGATTTGAAGGAATATTCTTTAAAAAAACTTTTGCTTTTATTAATAGATAAAAAATATTATACTAAAGATAATTTTATTAAATATTACATCTTTAATATAATACAACATTATTTTTTAAAACTTTTACATAAATCAAAGAGAAAGAAACAGATACTTACTCTTTATAACGATTTTATCAGAATGAATTCTAACTGTAGTACATTTAATTTAAATTATGAAAATTTATTTATGGAATTTACATCTAAAGTGCTAAATGAGTAAAAATTATTACATTACAACTCCTATTTATTACCCTTCTGCTAAACCACACATGGGTCATGCTTACTCTAGCATTATTGCTGATTTTTTTGCTAGAATTAAAAAAATTCAAGGTTTTGATGTTTTTTTCTTAACAGGAACGGATGAACATGGCTTAAAAATTCAAAGAGCTGCAGAAAAAAATGGTCTCAGCCCAAAAGATTTTTGTGATAAAATAAGTATTACTTTTAAAAATTTATCGAAAATATTAAATCTTTCTAATAATGATTTTATAAGAACTACAGAAAAAAGACATTTTAAATCTGTCCAATATCTGTGGAACATTCTGGAAAAAAATAATGAAATTTATTTATCAAAATATTCAGGCTGGTATTCTGTTTCAGACGAAGCTTTTTATAACGATGATGAAATTGAAACAATTGAAGGTGAAAAAAAATCTAAATTATCAGGCTCAAAAGTTGAATGGGTAGAAGAAGAGTCATATTTTTTTAAACTTTCAAAGTGGCAAAAACCTCTCCTTGATTTTTATGAAGAAAATCCAAATTTTATTTTACCTAAAAGCAGAAAAAATGAAGTAGTAAGTTTTGTAAAATCTGGCTTAAAAGATTTATCAGTTAGTAGGAAATCTTTTTCTTGGGGAATTAAAGTTCCATCTAATAATGAGCACGTTATATATGTATGGCTTGATGCTCTTACTAATTATTTGAGCGCTTTAAATTATCCTGACACTAATAACAAACTTTACAACAATTTTTGGCCAGCTTCACTGCATTTAATTGGTAAAGATATTTTACGATTTCATTCAATTTATTGGCCAGCTTTTTTACTAGCTGCAAATATTCCTTTACCCAAAAGAATATATGGACATGGATGGATTTTATCAGGTGAAGAAAAAATGTCTAAATCAAAAGGTAATATTTTAGATCCAATAGAAATAATTGAAAAATATGGTTTAGATCCACTAAGATATTATTTAATTAAAGAAGTTTCATTCGGCAATGATGGTAATATTTCACAAGATAAATTAGAAAGTTGTATAAATAGTGATTTAGCGAATAATTTTGGCAACTTATGCCAAAGAGTGATTTCTTTTAATGAAAAAAATTTGAACTTAATAATTCCTAAAGAAATTAAATTTAACGATTCAGATTTAAAAATTTTAAATAATTTTAAAAATAATTATGATGAACTTTTAAAGTTTATAGATGATCAAGATATTAATTCATATATAAATTATATAGTCGACCGACTTTTTGCTTCAAATAAATATTTTAATGATGAAGAGCCATGGAAAAAGAAAAATGACATGATTAGAATGAATACAATCATGTATGTGTCACTAGAATTAATAAGAAAAATTTGTATTTTATTATATCCAGTAATTCCAGAAAGTTGCATGAAAGTTTTAAAAATTTTTAACATTAAAGAGAGTGAAATTAATTTTGAAAGTATTAATGATAACAATTTTTTAGAATGTGGAAAAAAAATAAGTAAAATAAATATTTTGTTTAAAAAAATAGAAAATCATGATTGATTCACATTGTCATTTAGATCACGAACCTTTATTCAAAAATTTAAAAAATGTAATTCTAAATTCAAAAAATGAAGGTCTTGAAAAAATTTTAACTATATGTACTACAAAAGAAAGCTTCAATTCTATACTCGAGATTGTTAAATATGATAAAATTATTTATGGAACTTATGGTATCCATCCTCATGAAACAAAAGAAAATATCTTAACCATACAAAATATTGTTGATACTATTGAAATGAATAATAGAATAATCGGTGTTGGTGAAACTGGTTTAGATTTTTATTATAATAATAGCGATAAAGAATCGCAGATTAAAAGCTTTAAAAATCATATTGAAGCTTCTATGAAACTGAAAATACCTGTTATTGTTCATTCAAGAAATGCCGAAAAGGAAACTTTTGAGTTGTTGAGTCACTATAAAAAAAGTGCAGATTTAAAAATCCTCATGCATTGTTTTACAGGATCAAAAGATTTTGCTGATAAATTGCTATCCTTAGATGCTTATTTTTCTGCTAGTGGTATAATTACTTTTAAAAATAGCACGGATTTGCAGTCAACGTTTAAAGATCTACCTTTGGACAAGCTATTAATAGAAACAGATAGTCCCTTTTTGTCACCTGAGCCTATGCGTGGAAAAAAAAATGAACCCGCGTATATAAAATATACTTTAGACAAATTATCAAAAATTAAAAATATTGATAAAAAAAAATTAGACAAGATTACAACAAATAATTTTAATAATTTGTTTTTTTAATAATGTCTATTAAATTTACCATTTTAGGATGTGGAAGTTCAATGGGGGTTCCAAGGGCTGATGGATTTTGGGGTAAATGTGACCCTAAAGAAAAAAAAAATAATAGAACAAGATGTTCAGCTATCCTCACTACTAAAGATAAGACAATATTATTTGACACATCTCCAGATTTACGAAGTCAATTGATTAGAGAAAATATAAAACAAATCGATAGTGTCTTTTATAGTCATGCTCATGGCGATCAAACACACGGTATTAATGATTTAAGAATATTTTATTTAAAAAAAAGAAAAAAAATTGATGTTTATACAAATTCTTTTACGAAATCATATCTTAGAAAAAATTTTTCATATTGTTTTTCTGATGAAGCTGATTATCCTGCAATCTTAAATTTAAAAAAATTAAAAAAAAACATTATATTCAAGAACAGAAATGAAAACATAAATATTAAGTCTATCGAAGTAAAGCATGGTAATGTTAATTGCTTAGCATTTATAATTAACAACAAATGTGCATATGCAAGTGATATTAATGAAATATATAAAAATGACCTCAAGCATTTCTATCATTTAAAATATTTAATTGTAGATTGTTTAAGACTAATGCCACATCCATCTCATTTTCATTTACAAGAGGTCCTTGATTTAATTCACATAATTAAACCAAAAAAAACAATTTTAACTAATTTACACTCTGATCTTGATTATAATTATTTATTGAAAATTTTGCCTAAGAATGTAAAACCTGCTTACGATGGACTATCCTTTTATATCTAAATGAAAAAAAATGTAATTGTTATAACTGGTGGCGCAGGCTTTGTTGGCACTAATCTTATAAATTTATTGATAAAAAAAACGAAATATAAATTGATCAGCATTGACAACTATTCATCAGGTTCAAGAAAAAATCATATTAAATCAAATAGAGTTAAGTATATAAAAGGTGAGACTAAGAATATTTTTCATTTGTTAAAAAAACCTAGTAAAATTGTTTCAATTTTCCACTTTGGTGAATTTGCTAGAATCTATCAAAGTTTTTTAAAAATGAACGAATGCATTAGCTCTAATACAGTTGGTAGTAATGAAGTATTTAATTTTTGCTTAAAGAACAAAATTAAACTTATATATTCTGCGACTTCAGCCAGCCTTGGAAACAGAGGTAATGATAAAAATTTATCACCATATGCTTTCACAAAATCAAAAAACCTTGAACTTTTGGAAAACTTAAAAAAATGGTTTAAGTTTAAATATGAGGTGATTTACTTTTATAATGTATATGGGTCAAATCAAATTTGTGAAGGAACAATGGCTACAGTAATCGGTATTTTTGAAAATTGTTACAAAAAAAATAAACCATTACCAGTTGTTAAACCAGGAAATCAAACTAGAAGGTTTACCCATATTAATGATACGGTGGAGGTTTGCTATATGGCTTGGAGAAAAAATTTATGTAGACACTACAGTATAGCAAATCATAAAACTTATTCTATTTTAGAAGTTGCTAAAATGTTCAATTCAAAAATCAAATTTCTCCCAAAACGTCCAGGCGAAAGGTATGCTTCTGCTCTAACAAATATGAATTTATCTAATAAAGTTTATAAATATTTTGGTAAAATAAACTTAAAAACTTACATAGAAAATTTTACTAATAAATCTAATTAAAGGATTTTTTCAATAACAGTTGTTATCTTTTTTGACATTGGTTTTGTGAAAGATACAAAAGTATCAAGAACTTTACCATTTTTGTCTATTAAAATTTTATGAAAATTCCATTTAGGAACGGCAGAGTTTCCATGATTTTTTTTTGCCCATTTATAAATTTCGTGTGCATCGTTACCCTTAACTTCGTAAATTGAAGTTAATGGGAAATTAATATTAAAATTTACTTCGCAAAAATTTTTTACTTCTTTTTCACTATTCTTCTCTTGATTGAACGAATTTGATGGAATTCCAATTACAACAAGACCTCTATCTCTATATAAATCCCAAAGTTTTTGTAAATCAGTATATTGCTTAGTAAAACCACAGTAACTCGCAACATTTACAATAAGAATTGCTTTGTTTTGATAATCAGAAAAATTTATGATTTCTCCTGTAATTGAATTAATTTTAAAATCATAAATTAGTTTGTCATAATTAGCAGTAGCGATGTTTTTAAAAAAAATCATAAATATTGATATTGTTAGAACAATTACTTTCTTCATTTAGGTTATTATTTATTAGGGGTAAGTAATATCAGGAAGTATCCAGTTAAAGTGGATAATAATGACCCAGTTAAAACTCCAATTTTCACTCCATCCATGTACTGTGTATTTTCAACGAAAGCTAGATTTCCAACAAAAAGACTCATAGTAAAACCTATTCCAGTTAAAATTCCAACTCCATAGAAATTAAACCAGTTTGAGTTATTTGGCATTTGAGCGATTTTAAGTTTTATAGAAACATAAGAAAATATAAAAACCCCTAATTGTTTACCTATAAACAATCCCATCAATATACCTAAAGGAACTTTGTTAAGTAATGACGAAAACGAAAGTCCTTCCAAAGACACTCCTGCATTAGCAAATGCAAATAAGGGCATTATCCCGAAAGCTACATATGGACTTATTGCATGCTCAATCTTTATTAATAAAGAATAATCTTTTTCTTTTTTTCTATGAGGTATAGCCATTGCCAATAAAACTCCTGCTATTGTTGCATGAATTCCAGAATTGTGTGTGAAATCCCAAAGAAATATTCCAATTACTAAATAGGGTAAAAATTTTTTTATATTAAATTTATTTATTATTAATAAAATTATAAACGCTAAGGCCATTAATATTAAATATTTTATATTTAAATCAGTGGAATAAAATATAGCAATTATCAAAATTGCACCTAAATCATCAATAATTGCTAAGGCTGTTAAAAAAACTTTTAAAGATAAAGGAACTCTTTTTCCTAACAATGAAAGGATACCCAATGAAAATGCAATATCCGTAGCTGATGGGATTGCCCATCCATTAAGAGTTTCATTATCACCCCAGTTAATAAATATATAAAATAATGCTGGAACTAGCATTCCACCAACAGCTGCAATTATTGGTAATAATGCTTGTTTCATATTTGAAAGTTCGCCCTGCAAAAACTCCCTTTTAATTTCTAAAGTCACAAAGAAAAAGAAGATTGCCATTAATCCATCATTTATCCAATGAATTATAGAAAGTTTTAATCCAACATCATTAATTCCAATAAATAAGTATTTGTTTAATGTTGAAAAATATAAATCTGATAAATTTGAATTACTAACTACTAATGCAATTATTGCAGCAAACAATAGAACAAGACCACTTGCTGCCTCTAACTTAAAAAACCACTTGAAGGGTTTAGAAATATAATTAATCATAATTAATTAAATAAATCTTTAATAAATAATATTATATCCTTTAGTGTTTCATATAAGCTATTAAGAATTAAATCAAATCCTGGAATTAATAATTTAATCGAATTTTTAAAAGTGTCTAATAAAATTATAAGTGCGACAAAAGAAATAATTAAAAGAATCAAAAAACTTAAAATATTTATTTTTTTATTTTTTATCTTTTTCTTCTCAACGTTTGATATACCTATTTCTGCTTCGGATATTAAATCTTCTGTGGTGTTTGGTATATTTTTATCAATAATTTCAGGTATCTTATTTGTTGGTTTCTTTACATCTTTTATAACTTTTTTTTTTAGTTCTTTTTTGAAAAACCATTTATGACTACAAGCACCACATTGAAGCAACTTACCTTCACTTTGAATTAAAGAGGAATTAACTTCAAATTTTTTCTTACAAGATGGGCATGTAATTATCATCATTTCTTATATATCAGATTTTTATTAAAATTCTTCATTTTTGGTAACATTTATCCTTTGAAATTAGTATTAACTACTGTATTAGTTACCCATTCGGGGCGTAGCGCAGCCTGGTAGCGCATCTGGTTTGGGACCAGAGGGTCGCAGGTTCAAATCCTGCCGCCCCGACCATTTATATGAAGAAAGCAAAAATTTATATTCCAACTAAGAATGCAATGCAGTCAGGACTGGCTAAAAAAAATAAGTGGCTTTTGGAATTTTATACTGATAATGAAAAATTGAATCCATTAATGGGCTGGGAAACTTCATCTGATACTTTATCTGAAGTTAAATTAGAATTTTTATCTAAAGATGCAGCAATAAACTACGCTAAAAAAAACAATATTGATTATGATTTAATAGAACCAAAGAAAAGGAAGATAGTAAAAAAATCATACGCTGACAATTTTACAAAATAAATGTTTAAATTTTTTACTAACAAAAGATGGTTTTTATGGAGTATTTTTGGATCTTCATTAATTTTAATTTCAACATGGTACCAAGTTCAGCTTGATGTTAAAATTAATGAATGGTTTGGTGAATTTTATGACACGCTTCAAAAAGCTTTAACTACTCCGGGCTCAGTTTCAGAGGGAGAATTTTATGCATATTTATTTACATTTGGAAAAATTGCTGGACTTTGGATTTTAATTAATGTTTTTACTACATTTTTTACTGAACATTGGGTATTTAGATGGAGAACAGCTATGGCTGATTATTATCACAAAAATTGGCACAAAGCTCGATTTATTGAAGGTGCATCACAACGTGTTCAAGAAGATACATTGAAATTTGCGAGATTTCTTGAAACTCTAGGAACTGGTTTTTTGGACAGTTTAATGACTCTTGTCGCTTTTACTCCGATACTTTGGGTTCTTTCTAAACAAATAACATATTTACCAATTATAGGAGAAGTTAACCATGCATTAGTTTGGGTTGCAATTTTGTCTGCATTGATAGGAACTATAATGTTGATAACTGCTGGAATAAAATTACCTGGTATTGAGTATAACATACAAAAAGAAGAAGCTGGATATAGAAAAGAACTTGTTTTAGGAGAAGATGACTCAAACAAAGCAAACCCAATAACAATTAACCAATTGTACAATAAAGTTAGATTAATTCATTATAAATCATATTTTCATTATTTATATTTTAATGCTGTGAAGTGGAGTTATCTACAAGCTATGGTTATCGTACCTTATATTGCGTTAGCACCGACTATTGTAACAGGTGCAATTACGCTGGGCTTTGTTCAACAAATAGCAAGAGCTTTTTCAAAAGTCGAAACATCTTTACAATACTTGGTTCGTAATTGGCATTTGATAGTAGAGTTTATATCTGTTTGGAAGAGGCTATCTGAGTTTGAAGCGAAATTGAATTCCGCAAAGGAAGATGAGATAATAACTATAAAATAATGAATTTAGATATAAATTTAATTAATCATTTTGCAAACATTACCTCAAAAGCAGCAATAGCTTGTCACAAACATATTGGAAAAAAGGACAAAATTATTGCTGATAAATCAGCTACGGATAGCATGAGGTCAAGTTTAAATAAATTAGATATTGATGGAAAAATTGTTATTGGTGAAGGCGAATTAGATGAAGCACCTATGTTATATATAGGTGAAAAAGTTGGCACAGGGAAGGGTATGTCTCTAGATATTGCTGTTGATCCATTAGAAGGTACTAATTTTGTTGCAAACAATATGCCCGGTGGTTTATCCGTAATTTCTATAGCTGAAAGGGGCAATCTTTTTCAAGCACCCGAAACTTATATGGATAAAATAGCTTACAGTAAAGACGTACCTAGTGATGCAGTTGATTTAGATTTTTCAATAGAAAAAAATGTAAAGAATTTATCTGACGTTAAAAAAAAAAGCTTGAATAATCTTACTGTATGTATGTTGGACAGACCTAGGCATATAGAAATAATTAATGAATTAAAAAGATTAAAAGTTAATTTAAAATTGATTACAGATGGTGATGTTTCTGGCGCACTACTTGTGACTAATGAAAAGTATAATGTTGACTTGTTTTTAGGAATTGGTGGAGGTCCCGAAGGAGTTTTAGCAGCATGTGCATTAGATGCATTTAACTGTAAATTTCAAGGCAGATTTATTTTTAAATCTAAGAAAGATATTGCTAGAGCAAATGAAATGGGAATATTAGATTTAAAAAAAAAATATATATTAAATGAAATTGTAAAAGGTGATTCAATATTTTGTGCTACAGGCATAACTAAGGGAGATTTGGTTAATGGTGTTATTCAAAATGGTGAAAAATATGTAACAGAAACACTTGTTACACACAAACATAGCTCTTTAAATAAAATAATTGTAAAAGAAGATGTTATAAAACCTTGATAAGTATAAGATTTTACAATAAAAGATCAAAATTTGGTCCCTTCGTCTATCGGTTAGGACACGTGGTTTTCATCCTCGAAAGAGGGGTTCGATTCCCCTAGGGACCGCCAATTATATGGTTTACTTTGTATATTTAATTAAATCTATATCACCACATACAAACAAAACATATGTAGGTTATACAAATAACTTAAAGAGAAGATTAAAATTTCACAATTCAAATAAAGGTGCAAAATCGACAAGAGGTTTAAAGTGGAAAATTATTTATAAAAAAAAATTTTTAGATAAATCAAAAGCAATGTCATATGAATACTTCCTTAAAAATAATCGCTCATTGAGAAAAAGAATAATATCAAATTAATAGCTTAGCTTTAAGTTTTTCTAAGAGTTAAAATGATTTTTTCAGAAAAGTTAATATCGGTTAAGTTTTCTTTTTTTTTAATAAATTCTTTAATTTCTTCATCAAGTGGCTTTGTACTTTTTAATTTAATAGATTTAGAAGTTCCTTTGAAAATATACCTTGAATGATTGAAGTAATTTTTTGTGAATTTATCAATTTTAGGAAAACTTACATAGTTATTATAAATTTTGATAGGTTTTTTTAGATTCATTTCATCATAAAGAAGCATTTTCCTTGAGCCTATTATAATAATTTTTCTAATTTTTTCAGGATTTAACCAACTTACATTTATATCTGCTTTAATATTATCAATTTTTAAATTTAAAAAAGAAATATCATAGTTTTTTTTATTTAATATATCATGGTTAATAGTTTTTTTAAGTTTAACTTTTTTATTAAATAAATAATGAAGTATACTTATATCATGTGTAGCTAAATCATATGCTGCAGATATTTTATTTCTAATAGGTCCAAAATTTTGCCTTTGAAAATTTATATATTTAATTTTACCAAGTCTTTTTGATGTAATAATTTTTTTAATAAATCTAATATAACTATTATACATATAGATATAGCCAAAACTTAGTTTGTTTTTATTCTTTTTTAATTTTCTTTTAATAATTTTATAGTGCGCAGGCTTAATTAAACCTGGTTTTTCAATTAAAATATTTTTTTTTTCTTTAATTAAAGAATTTAAAATAGAAAAGTTATTTCTTGGAGGCGTTGCTAAAAAAATGTTTTTTAGATCCTTTTTTTTTAAAATTTCATTAAATGAAATTGGAGAAACTTTGCTTTTAAATTTCTTCTTAATAAGGGCAATTTTATTTAAATCATTATCATATATATATATTTTTTTAAAAATTTTTAATCTAATCAACGTATTAGTTACTATAGTTCCCCAATACCCCAGTCCAATTATGCCAATTATTTTTTTTTTCATTATTTATATGATTGATAATGTTAATCTATTTATTATAAATTATTATTAATACAATATCTATAATGATTAATATTCAAAGGAACTTTTTTATTGAAAATATTTTATCAGAAGCAAAGATCAATGATAAATTTGATATTAGTAAAATCCCATATAAGGATAATATTGTTAATTTTACCAACGATAAACCTTCTTTGATTTTGCTAGATATAGACAGAATTAAAAATATTAATTATTTAAAAAAAGATGTGATACTTATTAAAAACAACAATAGCAATACTATTTTCATTCCAGTTTCTCAATACCCAAAAAAAATTTATAATTTAATAAAATATTTAGAAAAATTTAATTTAAATAATTTAATACTTGTTAATATTTATAAATTAGGTCTTAACAAAATATCAGATAATAAAAGAGAAAAGATTTTTAAAACATATCTTACTGTTGATGCGCAGTTAACATTATCAAAACTAATTTCAAATATGATTACACTATTAATAAATAAAGATATTAGATTAGTTTCACTAGATTTAGACGAAACATGTTGGACTGGAGTTATTGGTGAGGATGGATTAAGTAAAATTTTCTTAGACAAATACCAAAAAAAATCTTTGAATTATATTAATAAATTAATTAATAAAATTGGATTGATTGTTTCAATTCATTCGAAAAATAATGAAAAAATAGCAATAAATGGAATTAAAAAAAAGTTATCAAAATACCCAAATTTTATAAAAAAAACTTTCAAGTACATTAATTGGAATGCAAAAAATAAATCTATAAAAAAAATTACGAAACTAGTTAATTTTTCCAAAAATAATATTATTTATTTTGATGACAATATTTCTGAAATTAAACAAATAAATAAGTTTTTATTAAGTAAAAATTGTTTTTGGATTAAAAATTCTTATTTTTTTTATTTGTATTCAAAGTGCGTTTATATATCCAATTATACCAGACCAAAAAATAAAAAGAGATTTAAAGATATTAAAAGTAATATTGTGAGAAGTGAGATTTCAGAATCAAAAGGTGTTTTAAATTATATAAAAACATCTAAATTAAAAGTAAAATTCACCGTTAAAAAATTAGATTTAAAAAGATGTGAAGAAATGTCTAATAAAATTAACCAATTTAATTCTAACTACAAAAGATATGATTTAAAAAAAATAAAATCACTTAATAATACTAAAAATATTAAAATAGTAACATTTTCTGTGTCTGATAAATATTCAGACTCAGGAATAATTTCTAATATCATTTTAGAGAAAAATAAAATGCATGATCTGATCAATGAATTTACCATATCTTGTAGAGCTTTAGGTAGAGGCCTTGAATATCATTTTTTGAATCAATTAATAAAAAAATTCTCTATTAAAGAATTAAGAATTAATTACATTAAAACTGATAGAAATGAACCTTTTATTAATTTTGCTGAAAAAATTAGTTCTAAAAAAAATAAAAAAATGTATTGGATTAATATAACAAAAGTAAAAAAAATTTCGGAAAATTATGAAAAATATATTAAAACAAAAATTAATTAAAAATATTATAAAAATTTTAAAAATTAAAGACCAAAAAAAATTTTATAGTATAAAAAGAATCAATTGTGATGAATGGGATTCTTTAGCACATTTACAAATAATTTTTTTAATTGAAAAGAACGTAAAAAAAAAAATTCCTATTAAAAAATTAAATAAAATTTCTAGTACAAAAGAATTAATTAAAATTTTTAATGAAAATTAACGGTAAATACGTTTGTCTTAAGAGTATAAATGTGGGAGATAGTAATTTTATTTACAATCTTAGACAAAATAAAAATAATAGTTTTTATTTACACAAACCACCAAAATCAATCAAATATCAAAAAAATTGGATTAAAAAAAATATTAAAGATCACAAAGCACTTGATTTTATTATTATCAATAAAAAGAAAAATACAAAATTAGGAACAATAGCTTTTGATTCTATCAATATAAATGAAGCAGAGTGGGGAAGATGGATTTCAAAAGGAAATACAATTGAAAATATCGAAGCTATTATTTTATTATTAAATTATGGTTTTAAAAAACTTAAACTAAAAAAAATTTATTCTTTAACTAATATTAATAATAAAAAAGTAATTAATTTTCACAAAAATACTACAGCTTTATACTCAGGTAAAATAAAATCTTTTTTTCTAATTAAAAATAAAAAAACTGATGCAGTTAAGTTTGTTTTTAATAAAAAAAATTTTTATAAATTCAAAAAAAAATTTGATTTTATGACTCGATCAATTCAATTATAAAACTATTTTTCATCGTTAAAAAAGCTATTTTTTTATTATTAAAAGCTTTAGCTGGAACTGGATTAACTATTAATTTAAATTTCTTTTTTTTTAATTTAATAATTTCTTTATGCAAATTTTTAACTTTATAGGCAAAATGGTAAGCATAATTTTTTTTCTTAATAAAATTAACAAGGCCGTAATTTTTTTTAAAAGGCTTAACTAGTTCGATAATATTATTTGAATTATATATAAATTGTATTTTTACTTGCAATATGTTGTCAGTAATTACTTTTCCTTTCCTTGTATAACTTATTTCCTTAAATTCTTTAATAGATTTTTTAAAATTATTAGTTAAATAACCTATATGATGAAATTTCATGTTGATTAAATTATATTATTTGTGATTTTTGTCATCAAAAAAACAAATTTGTTTTATAATTCTAATTTTTTGATACAAGAAAATTATAACATTCATGTCCAAAAAAATATTTATTATATTGCCACATAAAGACCAATTTATAAAAAATTATGCTGGTTCTGCTTCTATATGGGTTAAGGATTTTTTTAATAAATCTCAATTTAAAAAAAAAATTAATATATTTGGATCCACCAATAATACAAATAATGTATTTGTTAAAAAAAATTATATTAATATCAAAATTCCAGAACTTAAGCTCTCAAGTAAATCTAATTTTTATATAAAAAAATTACTTAATTATTGTTACAAAGAGAATCCCAGTTTAATAGAAATACACAATAGACCCTCATATCTTTTAAAAATTTCCAAATTTTACAAAAAAGCAAATTTTATTTTAGTTATTCATAATGACCCGTTAAATCTTAAAGGTTCAATCACCGTTGATGAAAGAAAAAAGCTTATAAATTTATGCTATAAAATATATTTTGTAAGTTCTTGGGTTGAAGAAAAGTTTTTTAATGGAATAGATAAAAATTTTTATACTAATTTTAGAACTATTTATCCTAGTATTAATAAAATAAAAAAATTCCCAAAAAAAGAAAATTTAATTATATTTTCTGGAAAATTGAATGCAGCTAAAGGCTTCGATAAATTTGCCTTAGCAATAATCAAAGTTTTAAAAAAATACAAAAATTGGAAATCGATTATTATAGGAGATGAACCAAGAGAAAAATATAATTTTAAACATTCGAGATTATTATTTACTGGTTGGATTTCTCAAGATAAAGTTTTAAATTTATATAACAAATCTTCAATAACTGTTGTTCCATCTTTGTGGGAAGAACCATTCGGTAGGTCTTCTTTGGAAGCTGGGTCAAGAGGTAATGCTGTAATTATTTCTAAAAGAGGTGGATTACCAGAAACTATAGAAAATCCTATTTTTTTAAAGAATGTATCTTCAAATTCTATTTATTTAGAAATAGAAAGGCTAATTAAAAATAAAGATTTACTTAAATCAACTCAATTAAGATCATTTAAAAAACCTTTACACACAATAACAGAGAATACAATTATAATGGATCGTGATAGAAAAGCTGCTTTATCGCCTTATAAAAAAATAAATATCAATAAAAATTCAAAATTAAAAATTTTACACGTTTTTAATAGAGCTGAAAAAATTGGAGGTAGAATATATTTCATATCAACAGGTAAAAAAATTGAGAATGGGCTAATTAGACTTGGTCATGATGTTGAAGGTATTAGCGATAGAGATATTTTAAGTTATAATCCAAAATTAAATGCAAAACAGACCTTAAATAAGATTTTTTTAGAAAAATCACTATATTATAGACCTGATATAGTTTTATTAGGCCATGTAAATACCATTAAAGAGGAATGTTTTGAAAAAATTAAAAATGTTAATCGAAATGTTATTTTTTCACAGTGGTATGAAGATAATTTAACAAAATCTGGTCCAGATTTTGAAAAAAATTATGAAAATTTAAAAACAAACTTTAAATATTTAGATAATTTTTTTATATCAACTCACCCTGACGATGTAAGTAAAAAATTAAATAGAATAAAGTATCATTTTTTACCAACACCAGTAGACAAAAATATAGAAAAACTAAATGTCTACAATTTAAAAAATTATACTTATGATGTTTTTTTTGCAATGAGTCATGGTGTTAATAGAGGGATTATTAAATCTGGTAAAGTTGATGAGAGAGAGTATTTTATAAAAGAGTTAATGAATATAAACAAAGATATTAAATTTGATGTTTATGGTTATAATGAACGTAATCCTGTTTGGTCAGAAAGTTTTTATTCTGCAATTTCGAAATCTTCTATGGCAGTAAATCTCAATCGAGGCAAACCAAAAAAATATTCGTCTAGCAATAGAATTGGTTCTTTAATTGGGAATGGCTTATTAACATTTATTGATTATAAAAAAAAATTTAATCATTTTTTTAATAAAAATGAAATTATTTTTTACCACAACGGCAATGATTTATCTGAAAAAATTAACTATTATAAAATAAATGAATCTGAAAGAAGAAGAATCTCTTTTAATGGTCAAAAAAAATATTTTAAATTGTTTAATGAAGTTGAAGTTGCCAAATATATTGTAAGTGAGTCCATTGGAGTTAATAATTACAATCCTATTTGGCATAATTACCTAAAATAGTATGAAAATCAAATTTACAAATTTATACAAACTTTTACCTGAAAAAAATAAAATATTTAATAAGATTAATTATTTAATAAAAAATAATCAATTTGTTGGTGGTGAGGAAGTTAAAAAATTTGAATTGGAGTTTTCATTATTTACAGGTTCAAAATTTTGTGTTTCTGTTGCAAATGGTACCGATGCTCTTTTCTTAGCAATAAAATCTTTACAACTAAAAAGAGGTAGCGAAGTTATAATTCCAGTTAATACTTGGATTTCAACGGCTGAAGCTGCTGTAGATGCAGGATTAAAAGTCATATTTTGTGATGTAAATTTAGATGACTATTCAATTGATTTAAAAGATTTAAAAAAAAAAATAACAAACAAAACTAAATTAATAATTCCAGTTCATCTTTATGGGAATCCAACTAACATCCTTGAAATTAAAAAAATAGTAAATAAAAGAAGTATAAAAATTATTGAAGATTGCGCTCAAGCTCACGGTTCACTTATAAAAAACAAACATGTAGGTACTTTTGGAGATATAGGAACTTATAGTTTTTTTCCTGGTAAAAATCTTGGTTGTTTTGGTGATGGTGGGGCAATTATTACTAATAATAAAAATTATTATGAATTTATTTTAAGAGCAAGGAATCATGGAGCTTTAAAAAAATACGATCATAAATTTTCTGGTCAAAATTCTAGACTAGATACAATTCAAGCTAGTATTTTGAGAATTAAATTAAAAAACTATAAAAAAGTACTGATTAAAAGGAATAAACTGGCTAAAATTTATTATGAAAATTTATCAAATTTAAAAAATATCGCACTATATAAATTAAATAAAAAATATAAATCATGTTATCATCAATTTGTAATCAGGGTTAATAATAGAAACAAGCTTCAAAGATTTTTATCTAATAAGAAAATATCTACGATGATTCATTATCCATATATGTTAAATGAACTAAGTTTTTTTAATTATAAAAAGAAACTGCCAAATGCCAAAAACTTAGGAAAAAAAATTTTGAGTTTACCAATATCGGAAGAACATACACCCAAAGAAATTTACTTTATATGTAAACAAATAAATATATTTTACAAAAAAAATTAATTTATCAATGAAAAAATATACTTTTAAAAAATATAAAAAAAAAAGTGGAACTTTGGTGCCATTTTCATTAATCAAAGATATACCTTTCAAAACCAAAAGAATATTCATTATATATGGAAATAAAAATTTTATTCGTGGAAATCACGCTCACTTTAAATGTTCACAATTTTTAATTCCGATATATGGAGCCATGGATGTTGAGTATGAAAATAAAAATAAGAAAATTAAAAAAAAAATTAATTATTTAAATAAACAGGGTATATTATTAAAACCAAAAACATGGTGTAAAATAAAATTTAATACAAATCATTCAATTTTAATGGTTTTTTGCGATATGGAATATAAATATAATGATTACATAGCAAAATATAGTGATTTTTTAAAAATTATAAAAAATAAAAAATGAATTTATTAATTACTGGATGCTGTGGTCATATTGGTTCATACATTGCTCAAAATGTTTATAAAATTAAAAAAATTAAAAAAACAATTTTAGTAGATAATATTAAATCTAATAGATTTTGTTCATTATTTAACCTTAATAAAAAAAATAAATTAAAATTTTTATTAAGAGATGTAAGCATAACTAATAGCCTTAATGACATTAAAAAAATTGATTATGTAATACATTGCGCTTCAATGACAAATGCTGAAAAAAGCTTTTCAAAAAAAAGTGAAATGTATAAGAATAATTTAAATTGTCTTCGTAATGTTATTAAATTTTGTAAAAAAAATAATTCAAAATTAATACATTTATCTTCAACTAGTGTGTATGGTAAACAAACTAAAATAGTTGATGAAAACTGTGAAAAGAAATACTTAAAACCTCAATCACCATACGCTGATATTAAACTTATTGAAGAAAGAATGCTTAAAAAAATGAGTAAAGAATTAAGTTATATTACTTATCGTTTTGGTACAATTTCTGGAGTTTCAAGTGGGATTAGATTCCACACAGCAGTAAATAAATTTTGCTTTAATGCTGCAATTAATGAAAATATTAATGTTTATAAAACTGCATTACATCAATATAGACCGTACCTTTCATTAAGAGATGCATTTAAAGTATTTAAATTTTCAATTGAAAATGATTTTTTTAAAAATGATATATTTAATGCATTATCGGGTAATTACACAGTAGATCAAATTTTAAAAAAAATTAAAAAATACAAAAAAAATATTAAAATAAAGCTAGTTTCATCAAGAATTATGAACCAATTATCATACCATGTAAGTGATAAGAAAATTAACAATGCAGGTCTTTATTTAAATTCTAAAATTGACCTTGATATTAAAGAAACAATTAAACTTTTAAAAAATATTTAAATGATTTGCAAAATTACAAAAAAACAAATAACACCATTTATGTCATTTGGAAAAATGCCAATTGCTAATGCTTTTTTAAAAAAAAGTGGATTTAAAAAAGAGTTTTTTTTTAAAATGGAAGTTGGTTTTTCAAAAGATCTATCTCTTTTTCAGTTAAATGATCATCCCAAACCTAAAATGATGTTTAATAAAAATTATCCTTTTTTTACCGGTAGTTCAAAAAATATGATTAAACATTTTAAAAAATATTCTGATTGGGTTAAAAAAAATTACTTAAAAAATAATAAAAATCTAATCGAAATTGGCTCAAATGATGGAACATTCCTAAAAAATTTTAATTCAAAAAAAATTAATTGTATAGGTTTTGAACCTTCTGCTAATGTTGCTAATATTGCAAAAAATAATGGTGTTAAAACTATAAACAAATTCTTTACTTATAAAAATGTTTCAAAAATTAAAAAAAATAAATCGACTATTGATTTAATATGTGCTGCTAATGCAATTTGTCATGTTCCTAATTTGAATGACCTTATTAGAGGAATTGATTTTTTATTAACAAAAGATGGTTTTTTTATTTTTGAGGAACCTTACTTAGGTTCCATGTTTAAGAAAGTTTCCTATGACCAAATTTATGATGAACATATATTCATGTTTTCAGCTACTTCGGTTAAAAAAATATTTAATTTATACAATTTTGAACTTATTGATGTTTTGCCACAAAAAACTCATGGCGGATCAATGAGGTATGTTGTGTGCAGAAAAAACGTACATAAAATTAAAAATAGTGTAAAAAAATTAATATCTTATGAAAAAAGAAATAATATTGATAATATTAAAGGATGTTTGAAATTTAAGAGAAATTGCGAAAGGTCAAAAAAAAAACTTAGTATTAAAATTAAAAAAATTATAAAAAGTGGATATAATATTGCTGGTTATGGTGCAACATCGAAAAGTACAACAATATTAAATTATTGCAATATTAATCACAAATATATTGATTTCATTTCAGACACCACAATTGAAAAAATAAATAAATATACACCTGGAACACATATTCCTATTGTGCCAATTGAATATTTTAGAAATAATATCCCAAATTATACTTTTTTATTTGCCTGGAATCATAAAAAAGAGATATTTAAAAAAGAAAAAAAAATATTAAATAAAACAAATTGGTTTGCTCACGTTAAATTATAAAATTATTAATCTTAATAAAATTTAATATTGAATTTAAAAATGAATTCTAAAATTGTAATCTTTAAAAATGACGCAGTAGGTGACCTTGCTCAAAGTCTTGCTGCTATATATAATATAATTGAAAACAATAAAGATAAAAGTATTTTAATATATTTATCTGAAAGAAGTAAAAGTTTTTCTTTTCTTATTAAAAAAAACAGCAACGTAATATTTAAAAACCTTAAATATAATTTAACCATTTTTGAAAAAATTAAAATTTTTTTTTACATTTTGTTAAATGATATTTCTAAAATATATATATTAACACCAAAGAGTTTTTATTTTTTTCTACCATTGATATTTAAAAAAATTAAATTTTATGGGATATGTATTAATGGAACAAATAAATACAAAAGACCAAATGAATTTCTTAGAAAAAAACTTTTTAAATATGTTGTAAATGATAGAGCCGCGATTTTTAAAAGAGATTCCACAGTAAATATTCAAAATGATTTAGTTAATGATAGTAAAAAAAAAATTAACGAATTTAAATTTAATATAAACGTCAAAAAATCTTTTATTTTAAATAAATACTTGCCTTCTAACTATGCTTATTTTCATATTAAAAAAAGCACAATGGAAAAATTAAACTGGAGCATAAATGATTTACATAATCTATTTAATAAACTACTTAATTATTATTCAAACGTTGTATTTAGCAAGGATATTGAAAAAGATTTAATTTCAGAATCCTTTAAAGAAAGTTTTAACGTTGTTGATTTTTCCTCTGGTAAATTTATTAATAATAATAGTAAAATTTTCTTTTTTGATAATATTAAAGGTGAAGATTTATATTATACTATAAAAAATTCATCTAAAACTATTGCTTTTCACGGAATGATGACGAATCTTGCATCGCTTGAAAAAAAACCAGTTTTAGATTTATGGTATTGTAATATAATAAATTGGGACACTTACAGAAGTTGTCGTAATGCATTTTATGAATTTAAACCTTCTTACAATGAATACAATTTTATAATGCCTAGTAAAAATTTCTTGAAAACTGTTAAAAAAATCGAATATTCATTAAATAGGAAATAATTTAATTAAGCGTATATAATTTTAAAGTTTTTTTAATTAAATCAAATTTATAAATAATCTCAATTGTTGTTGAAAACAAAACTGTTGAAATGAGACTATAAGCAAAGAAGGGGATTGCCATTGTGTAGCACATAACTAACCCACTCATGCTATATCCATACATGCCACCGCTCCATACACCAAAATTTGTAATAACAAAAAAAACAAGTGCCCCTAAAAGTGCTCCAGATATTCTTTTAGTTATTCCTCTAGAAAAATAAGTAGGTAGAAAACTAATTAATAAAACACTCCCCCATGTAAAAAGTAGCGTGCTATGAAAACCTATAATAAAGTCAGTTACAGCAAAGCTCAAAATTAAAGCTGGTATAAATCTAGTTCCCAAAAGTGCAGGAATGTAGAAACTTAAAGCAATCAAACTTGTAAAGTTTGGTGGATGTGGAATAAATCTACTAGCAGCTAGAGCAGCAAAAATTCCTAATGATATTTTTAAATAGTTCATAAGTTTAGTATTTTAAATTATATCTAACAAAATAACTAGTATAATTTTGTAAAGCCAATTCTAAATTGCCTCCCGTCCTGACTATAAGTTGCAGGTTTTTCATATCTCTCATTGAGTAAATTTGTAAAACTTAGTATAAAAACATTATTAAATTTTTTTTTTCTTAATGTTAGATCTAACATATCTACACTCTTTACAAATTCATTTTTAGATCCTGTCCAATCAAGATGTTCACCAATATATCTATAATTTAAATTTAAATTGACAGAACCATAATTTTTTACGTTCAGTTTTTTTTCATAATCAATACCATAAGATAAATCAGGTCTTCTAGAATTTGGCCCCCCAGTGTCTGTTCGACTTTTAGCGAAATGCGAGGTAATTGAAAATTTTTGATTATCTTTAAAAAATAGATTGATTTCACTCTCAATACCTTCTTGTGTGGTATCTGGAAGTTTATTTTCATACCCAGACCAATCTGATTTAATTTTAATTCTATCAGTCATATTTGTTCTATAAAGTGTTGATATAAATTGAAATTTTTCAGTAAAATTATATTTAGCATACAACTCATTAGTGCTACTTTTTTCTGGATCAATGCCAGTACTTCCTGAATGCGAGCTCGATGAACCATATAATTCATAAAGACTTGGGTTTTTCAATCCTGTTGAGCGAGTTAAACCTAATTTTAAATTTTTAAATAGTTGAGTATAGTTAATTTTATATGTTTGATTACCACCAGTTTCTTTGTGATCATCGTTTCTTAAATGTAATGATAAAGATTGTTTATCATTGAATTTATATCCAGCATTTGAAAAAATACCAAAATTTTTTAAATGTCCTTTTGTTTGCGATGTAAAGGTAAGTGTTGTGTAGTCACCCCAGTCATATTTATATTCTGCTCCATATCCAAAAGAAAGTTTATCATTAAAAGTCATATCACTTTCAGCCTTTGTGGTGAGAGACTCGCTGTAATATTTATTTACAGTACCTTGTTCATCATATTTTCTGTCATAGTTATGATAATGAATAATAAAATTATCAAATGAATTATTGGTGAATCTTTCAAAACCAACCTGCATTGCATACATTTTATTATCTGAAATAACATTTTCTTCAGTTGATGCATTTTTATCATAATCTGACTCAGTATCTCTTCCATAAAATGTTGACTTAAACTTTAAATTTTCATTTATCCATTTATTACCATTTAAATTAACTTGGTAATTTTGGGTTCCATCTTTTTCTGAACCTTTAGCAATTGCACTATCAGTTTTCATTTGATTTGAAGCACCTTTAAAATTTAAATGCCAACCATTTTTAGTTATTTTGGTTTGATTGTAGTTAAAAGAGTTGTTGTTAGCATTAAATCCACTAACCGAATAACTATTGTTATAATCTATATCAGTAACAAAATTTATTGCTCCACCTATAGCATCAGGACCAAAATGAGAACCGTTTGCTCCTTTGTATATTTCAATCTGTTGAACAGTTTGAATAAAATCTTGTCCAAAGTCATGTATACCATTTGTTGTGGATTGATCATTAATAGGAATACCATTTAATAAAACAAGAGTGTGATTTGATTCAGAACCTCTCATGAAAATTGCTCCAGTTTGTCCTTTTTGACCAGACTGATAATAGTCAAGTCCTGGAATTAGCTTAAGTAGATCGAATGTATCTTTTGCACCAGTTGCCTCAATTTGTTGTTTATTAAAAACTTTCTTAATAACACTGTCATTATTATAATTTGAAGTATTTGAAGTTTTTCTAATTGTTAAACATGAAACACCCTGTCTATTATCCCACTCACAATCATTTAATTTTTCACCATACAAATTTGATATTAGTAATAAAAAAAATATTGAAGCTCTTAAAAGCATAAGACATCCTTTATTTTAACTCTCTCGTTTAATTAGAGAGATTATTTAATTTATGCCGATGCTAATTTTTCATTGTAGAACTAGACTTTTCCTGGCCTTCGTTCACAGCGGACTTTACTGGGTGGCGCTCGGGCTTTAACCGTTGCAGGAACAGTCAATGAATTTCACACTGATTTCCCACCATGCATTTCAGTATTAATTATTTTATGTATATTTATAATAAAAAGTCAATCCTTTATTGAGAAATTACCTTATCTTTTTGATTAACATTTATTGTAAAAATGATAAATTGTTAACGTATTTAATATGAATAAAAATAATAGTAAAAAGTGGTGCCTTGTACATATTGGTAATGATATTACTTATGGTTTAGCATTTGTTGCTGGTGAACTTAAAAGACTGAATCATCAAATTTTTTGGATAGATGGAGATGATGAAATTGATGCTTTAAATAAATCTATTATTAAAAATAAGCCAGATTATGTTTGTTTTGGACCTCTTTCTACCGAGTTTTCGAGATCTGTAGAACTTGTCAAAGAATTTAAAAAAGTACTTCCTTCTTTAAGAAGTGTATTTGGTGGAAAGCATGTTCTAGCTATACCTGACGAAATAAAGAAAAATGATGACATTGATTATTTGATATGGGGACCTGTATACGAAACCATTGATAAAATTATAAACAGTCCTCCTAAAACTTCTATAAAAGGTGCTCCCACTATGCCTTGCAATATGCAACCAGCTTTAGAGGAATATTTTCAACAAGTTCCAAGAATGGGCAGTAGAGAAAGAAAATATATAATGTCTCATTTTGGCTGTGTTTACAATTGCTCATTTTGTTGCACAAGTGTGACTCGTAAATCTTATGGTGCCAAAGCTTACAAAGAATATTGGCTTTCTAGAAGACCTGTAGAAAATATGATTGAAGAAGCAAAACTTTTTTTAAAATTTCCAACTAAAGAAGTTTCTTTTGAAGATGATGATGTTTTATACGGAACTCATGAGGGTGCCGAAGGTACAGACTGGTTAATTGAATTTACAAAGGCATGGAAGAAAGAAATTAATATACCAATGTATGCAAATGTTACTCCAAATACAGTAGTCAAAGCTACAGATGCTGCGCTAGCAACTCTGGCTGAATTGGCCGGCACTTTAACAATGGGTGTTCAAACTACCGGTGGTGATTCAAGTAGATTGTTCAATAGACATTTTCAAGATGAAAAACAAGTTATAGAAGCTGTAAAAATTATGACAAAGTTTGGTGTTAAAGTAAAATTAGAAGTTATAATTGGTTTACCTAATATTGACGGATTGTGTCCCGATCCAGTTACTGATGCAATAAAAACAATCCAAATGTGTCAAAGAATAGCAAGAGAAGTGCCTCCAGAAATGACATGGACTTCATGCTTTCCCTTGATGTTGTATCCAGGAACTGAGCTCCATAAAAAAGCCATGAGAGCCAAAATTCCTTTAAGTGAAGCTTGCGAATTTGAATGGCACAGTGGAGAAGGGTCAGTAAAATTTGATCCTCTTACAATGAAGCGTATAAGAAACATGACAAAGATGGCAACCATGTTTATAAAGTACGACATGAATGAAAGATGGATGAGAGCTTTAATGGATATGGATCTAAATGAATCATCTTCAAAACAACTTAGTGAATGTCAATATTTAGAAAGTTTAACTTTTAGATTAGGTGATGGTATAGAAAGCGAATTTGATAGCATACTTAAAGGCATGAATTTTAAATACTAATTAATATTTTTCTATACAAAATCACGAAATAGTCATACAAAAAAATCAAATCCTTTATGAAGAAATATATTGTCGTAAAAATCGCAAATGGTTTTGGAAATCAAATGTTTTTATATTCTGCAGCTTATTCTTTTTCAAAAAAAATGGGCTATGAACTCTTAATTGATGATGAAACTGGAATTAATCACGATATTAGAAAATCACAAAAAGTCAAAAGAGCAAATTGGAAACCAAAATATGAATTGGATATTTTCACATTATCAGCAAAAATAGCTGAAAATAAGTACAAATTTATCAGTTACAAGGACCATATAAAAAGAAAATTTTTAAAATTTACCGATAATTTTTCAAATAAAAAAAAATTTTTAACAGAAAAGTTAGATAATAATAAAAAAACATATTATTCAGATCAATATCTAAATAATAAATATGATAATGTCATTTTTTTTGAAGGTTATTTTGAATCAGAAAAATACTTTTACGAACACAAAAAAAATCTTCAAAAAGAATTCAATTTTAAAAATTCAATTAACCTTAAAAACAATAAATACTATGACTTAATTTCTAATAATAACGTTGTTTCAATTGCTTTTAGAAGTAGAAGATTTACTGAGACAGAAAAAGATTTTAAAAATAAAAATATGCAAATTAAAACTGAAAAATTTGAATCTGATACATTAAAATATATATATAGAGGGATTGATTTTTTTAAGTCCAAAATAAAAAATCCAAAGTTTTTACTTTGGTCTGATAATTTTGAAGGATTAGGGAAGCATTTTGATCCTAAATTTTTTACATATGTAGAAAATGACCCTCAGAACAAAATCATTTTAGATTTTTCTCTGATGTGTAAATGTAAATATTTCATTGTCGGTTCAACATCTTTTCACTGGTGGTCTGCTTGGCTATGTGACGATGAAAACAAAATTATTCTTCGTCCAAAAGATAAGGATTTAAATCTTTCGTGTAATGAAGATTTTTGGCCTGAATCCTGGATTAATATTTAATTGTATTTAATAATGATAAAAAATTGTTTATATATAATTAGTTATTAAAATGAAAACTCTTGCACAAATCGGGAAAAAATACCCTACAAGTAAAAATAAAACTGGGTTTATTCCAATCTATGAACATTTTCTTGATTCATTACGAGAAAAAGAAATTAACATACTTGAAATAGGTGTGGACCAAGGAGATAGCCTTAGGCTTTGGAGAGACTATTTTAGTAAAGCAAAAATTTGTGGAATAGATATAGTTAAAAAGGATTTTTCTATTAATAATGTTGAAATTTTATGTGGTGACCAATCTGATTACAACTTTTTATCAGAAATTGTAAAAAAATATGGAAAATTTGATATTATAATTGATGATGGAAGTCATGTCTCAAAACATATTATAAGTTCATTTCATTACTTATTTGATTATTTAAATGAAAATGGTCTTTATATAATTGAAGATCTACAAACTTCATACATACCTAGATTTGGTGGTAGTCGTTTAAATTTAAATAAAAAAAAAACTTCTATGAATTTTATCAAAACTTTATCGGATTCAATTAATTATGAACATAATGATAAACCTTTTTTTAAGAAAAGTATTTATGATGGTAAAATTAAATCAGTACATTTCTATCAAAATATTTCAATAATTGAAAAAGGGGAGAGTATTAAGTATTTCTACGGAGAAAATCAAAAAATTAAATTTTCTAACAAAATTAAAAAGTTATTATCTTTATTTTTCTAGTTAAATTTTAATCTTGTTTAAAGCGTTGTTTTTAAATAAATTTGCTTCTTGTATGTATCTTCTTACCATCTGAGTTGTTTTATGACCAGTCATAGCCATTATGTTGCGTTCTTCAGCTCCAGATTCCGCAGTTGATGTTGCAAACCCTGATCTTAGGCTATGGCCTCCATATTTGTTTGGATCTAATCCACAAAATGACGCATATTTTTTAATTATTAGTGCTATGCTTTTATCCGAAATATCAAATATTTTTCCTGATTTATTTTTTGTATAATTTATCCAGTTTTTTAAATTTGTTACTGGGCAAAATTCTTTATTATCAAAGTAGGGTATTGCTTTAGTCATTCCTTCGCCAGATTGATCAGTTTTTGATCTTTTAACAAAGATTTTTAAACCTTCATTTACAAATTCAACATCTTCATGGTCTATATTGACAAGTTCTGACCTTCTAAAACCACCTGAAAATCCTACTAATATAATTGCTTTATCTCTAATTTTTTTATTTTCTGATTGTTTAAATTGATCTATCGCATTAATTATTAATTTTAAGTCATTGATTAATATAGGTTTTTTTGCTTTTTGATTGCTACCTTTAACCCTTTTAATTCCATGTAAATTCTCCATTATTATAGGATGTTTTGTGTCGAGGTAATGACCTTTTATCTTATGAATAACGCTTATTGAAGCTATTCTTCTTTTTAAAGTGCTAAATTTTGAGCTAGCAGATAAATGAGTTAGATAAATAGACAGAACTTTTGGCTCTGTAGGCATTGAACATAATCCATTCTTAGTACAAAATCCTGCAAAATCTTTAAAATCTGCCTTATAAGCTCTTAGAGTATTAGCAGCTTTCGAATTCTTTAAATTTTTTAAAGTTTCTAACTCAAGGCTTTTTAAGTCAGTTGTTAGTTCATTCATTGTATTTTCCGATAACCATTAATTATCGGAAATTATATAATAAGCAAAAATAAATGTCAATATTAAAATTTTGAAAATAATCATAAATGTTATACCCGTAATCCACAGCTGTGAGAAACTGAATCAATCAATTATAAAGTGATACATACAACCATTGCACTCTGATAGTCTGATAAATGAATTAAGGGGCAACCCTTAACTGGCCGATTGGGGAAAAACCGAGAGGTTCAAGCCCAGGGGGCAGAAAGTTCTGCGGAGTAGCGCTAAAATCGCGGAGCGGAAGGCATGGCGGTAGCGCATACAACGACGTGCCAAAACTACTGTTCTTTGTGCCGTAAAAAGCACAAGGAAACAGGGGTTTTTTTTCTATTTATGATCTTAAAAGGTACTAAATTTCAAATAAAAGTTTGGAAATATCTCAAAACTATACCTAAAGGTAAGGTAAAAACCTATAAAGAGGTAGCTATTGGCATAAATAGCCCTAAATCAGCAAGAGCAGTGGCTAATGCATGTGGTAAGAACCCCTATGCTCCTAAAGTACCATGTCATAGAGTTATAAGATCCGATGGTAGCCTAGGTGGTTTTTCTGCTGCTGGAGGAACAGAAGCCAAGAAAATGTTACTAAAAAAAGAAGGTTTTTTGCTCTAAAAGTTAGGAATACCAACATTTTTTTACTTCTAGACCCCTTTTCCTTTGATATTTTTATTTTCTCCCTTCAGTTGTACTCAATATAACCATATCGTTAAATATAACACTTCTTTGGGCGTTTAATCGCTATATTCCTTTTATGCAAACCTCTAGAATTTTATCCTATCAGCACTTATTTCGTACTTTAAAAACAGTTATTTTTTTTAGTATTTTATCTAATTTTAATTTTGTTTATTATTTAAGTGTCAATTTTAATAGTTTATACCTGAATAAATATTAACTTAATAAATTACCTTAAGTTTTTTAAAATATACAATGATATCAGTACATTAGACAATTAAATTAATGTATTAGATTAATATATTAGTTAGGTCTATTTAGGGCCTCTCTCCTGAATATATAAATACCAGATGAGATGATTATGAACAATCCTATGAAGGTCCAGTTATCTGGGAAGTGACTAAAGAAGTAATAACCTATTATAATGTTAGTAATAATCTCAAAATAACCAAAAGGAGCAAGTTTTGAGGCATCAGCATACTTTAAGGAAAGTATTAAAAATAAATGACCTATTGATGCAAAAAAACCTATAGCAAACATCATGTACCACTCTGTAATAGTTGGTTGAACCCAAACAGAAGGTACAATCATCGATCCGATGATGCCCCCTACTACACCTGTTAGTAAAAGAGTTAATAGAGGATGATCAGACTTATGTAACTTTTTTGTTACAATTAGATAAAAACCATACAAAACACCTGTTCCTAAAGCTGCAATACTTGCTAAATTAATTTCAACAAAACCCGGTCTCAAAACAATTAAAGATCCAATAAATCCAACAATAACAGCTGCCCATCTTCTAATGCCTACTTTTTCACCTAAAAAAATTGGAGACAAAATAGTAACTATTAATGGAGCAATAAAAGCTAACGTTAAAGCTTTTGCTAAAGATATAACCGATATTGAATAAAAAAATAAAATATTGGCACAAAATAATAGTAAACCCCTAATTAATTGAAGTTTGGGTTGTTCCGTCCATTTAAAATTTTTCCTAAAAAAAATTAACATGATTGGTAAAGCAATTACAACAGTAAAAAAATATCTAGACCAAGTAATTTGTAATACAGGAATTGTTGTACTTAAATATTTAGCAAAGCCATCCATTATGGGTAGCATTACCCATGCTAACAAGTTTAGTATTATTGCTTTCATTAAAATTTAAAAAAAATACTTTAATGAAATAAACACTATAATTGGTATAGTTACAAATGATAGAAGAGTAGAAACAACAATCATGCTAGCAATATTATCAACAATTTTTTTAGGTGAATACATTGATCCAACTAAATATGTTAACACTGCGCTAGGCATTGAACATTGTATTAATAAAACACCAGCAGCATAACCGTTTAAATTAAAAAATTTAATAATTCCAAAGCCAATAACGGGTCCAAATACTACTCTTCCTATAGAAGAAATTAATGCTTTATTAAAAGAAAAAACCTTAAGTCTAGTTAAAGCAATGCCTAAAGACATTAAAATTAAAAAAATTGTGGCATATGTTAGTAACATAGTTGTATTAATAACAAAATTTGGTGCCTCAATATCAAAATAAAGAAATAATACAGATATTAAAACTGCATAAAACGAAGGGCTTTTTATAATCACATTAAAATTAAATTTTTTACTAGCAAGAAAAACACCTAGAGTAAAATGAAATAAAATTATTAACGAAGATATAGCACCAGCGACACCAAGACCTTGAGATCCATAAGCAAATAAACAAATGGGAAGGCCCATATTTCCTGTATTTGGTAGAATAAATGGTGGTAGTTCCATTACAATATCTTTTTTTAATATTGAAAGGAAAATAATTCCAACGATAGAAAAACCCATAATTGCTAAAAGATAATACCCAAAATAAGATTTAAAAACTTCAAAAGTTAAACCGGTAGTAGCAACTGCGTAAAAAATAATAGCAGGCGAACCAATATTTGCACCAAAGTTAGTTATAAATGATGTGTCTAAATTTGGGTTTTTTTTTCCTAAATAATAACCAATACCTACAACAAAAAAAACAGGAAAAAGAACTTCAAATAACTTGATATAAATTTCCATATTACAGAAGTCTAATCAAGATAGGGTTTTTTAATATATTTTTGTTTGACCTTATTGATTTAATGCATTTTTGCGCATTATACTCATTAGCTTTATGAGTAATAATAACTATAGAAGCTGTTTTTCTTTTATGGTCAGGTATTTGTATCAATCTTTCTACAGAAATTTTTCTTTTAGCTAATTGTTTAGTTATTTGAGAAAGAACACCAGGCTTATCCTTTACTTCAAATCTTAAATATAAAGAATTCGAATATTGATCGACATTATAAACAAGTGGAATTTTTCTTTTAATATTAGGTAAGCCAAATGGATATTTAATATTGCCTCTCAAAATTGATAAAAAGTCTGACATTAAAGCAGAAGATGTGGCTCCGGGGCCAGCACCTTCACCTTGTAAAATACTTTCACCAATTGGGTATCCATGAACAATAACTGCATTCATTACTCCATTAACATTACCAATATAACTGTCTTTTTTAACTAAACATGGATGAACTCTTTCAAATAATTTATTATTAATTAGTTCAGTAATACCAAGTAATTTAATTCTAAAATTTAATTGATTAGCTATATCAATATCTTTGTAATCAATGTTTTCAATTCCTTCCATTAAACATTTTTTATTGGAAATTTTTTTATTAAATGAAAGTGATGATAGTATTCTTACTTTAGCAAATGCGTCATATCCATTTAAATCAAGTTTAGGATTTCCAGGTTCGGCATAGCCTAAAAGCTGAGCTTTTTTTAGTACATTAGAAAATGTATTTTTGGATGTTTCCATTTCAGACAAAATATAATTACAAGTTCCATTTAAAATTCCATATACTTTAGTGATTTTATTTGTAGCTAAACCTTCTTTAATAGTTCTTAGAATTGGTATTCCTCCTGCTACAGATGCCTCAAATTCTAAATTAACTTTATTTTTTTCTGCAAGTTTGGCCAAATAGTCACCATGTTTAGCAATAAGAGCCTTGTTAGGTGTAATAACGTGAATTTTTTTTTTTAAAGAAAGTTCTACGACTTTTTTTGATACACCGTCTGAGTAACCAATCGCTTCGAATAAAATATCGACATTGGTTTTTTTAATTATATCTACCGGATTTTTATAAAAAATATTTTTATTTATTTTAAATTTTCTTTTTTTCTTAGGATTCTTTGCCGATATTGCTATTATTTTAATTTTTTTACCAGTTTTTAATTCAATATCTTTTTTTTTAGTATTCAATTCATTTAATAAATAGTTTCCTATTTGTCCTAGTCCAACTACAGCTATATTAACATTTTTTTTCATAATTAATTACTTATATCTGGATAATCTACAGTATTAGAATAGTTTATTACCAAATTTTTAAACTCTTCAAAAGAAATATTATCATTTTTTACATTAACTAGTTTAATTTTTTTTTTCTCCTTTTTGCTTTTTTTTTTAACTACATTTTCTTTCTGCTCTTTTTTTATTATTTTTTTAACTACTTTTTCTTTCTGCTCTTTTTTTATTATTTTTTTAACTACTTTTTTTTTACTTTCATCTGATTTGTTTGACTCAATATCAGAATTTTTATTGGATTGACTAGATATCATATTCGAAGATGAACATGGTTCTAAATTTTCATTAATGCATTCAATTTTTAAATTTGACTCCCAGGCACTGACAGATGAAATTCCTATTAAAAAAGAAAAAAGTAGGCAAATTTTTTTCATATCAATCCTCTGCTTTCTGGGAAATTAAACTTAATATTCATATTTTGAACTGCTTGGCCCGATCCTCCTTTTATCAAATTATCTATTGCAGATAAGATAATATACTTATTTTTATATCTAGTTTTACAAAGTGATATGTGACACTCATTGGTATTAATAACATCATTTGTGCTTATGTAACTATTAATTTTTTTAACTTTAACAAATTGTTTTTTTTTAAAACTAGTTTTAAAAGCACTGTTTAACTTGTTAAAAGAAACTCCCTTTTTCGATTCAATATATATTGTGCTCAATATTCCTTTAAACATTGGTGATAAGTGAGGGGTAAAAGTAATATTTAATTTTTTGTTCTTTGTGTATTTTTTTATTTCTTGCTCAATTTCAGAATTATGTCTATGAAATCCAACGCCATATGCTTTGAGTGAATCATAAAGATTTTTTTTGGCATAAATTTTATGAACATTTCTTCCAGCTCCTGAATATCCTGACTTTGAATCAGCTATTATATTTTCTAATTTAATCATATTTTTTTTAATTAGTGGAACTAATGGCAAAAGTATTGATGTTGGATAACACCCAGGACATGAAATTATTTCAAAATTTTTAATAATTTTACCTGTAAATTCAGGAAGTGAATAGATACTTTTTTTTATATTATTTGGAGCTCTATGTTTTTGTTTGTACCAATTTAAATAACTTTTTGAACTGCTCAATCTAAAATCAGCCGCTATATCTATTAAAACATTTTTTGGTAATAAATTGTTTGATATATCTTGAGCTTCGCCATTTGGCAGTGCAGTGAAAACAACATCTACATCTTTAAGATAAGATTTTTTAAATTTAACTATTTTAGGTAATTTTTTAGAATTTAAAGATTTATCATAAAAGGAAATATTTTTACCGACTGATGTATTCCCACATAAATATTTTATTATAATATTTTTGTGTTTATATAAAATTTTAACTAGTTCAATTCCAATGTAACCAGTAGATCCAGCAATTAATACATTAAGCTTAAGCATTTTTTATTATAACAGTTAATAGAGAAAAAAAAATTATCTTTTAGAAAACTGAAAGCTTCTTCTAGCTTTCCTATGACCATATTTTTTTCTCTCTACAGCCCTAGAGTCTCTCGTGGTTAGTTTTTCTTTTTTTAGAGTTGATTTTAGATTCGAATCAAATAATAACAATGCTTTTGAAATACCATGAACCATTGCACCTGCCTGCCCTGTATGTCCACCACCTTTAACACTGCATCTAACGTCATATACAGCAGATTGATTTATAATTTCAAAAGGTTTTAAAATTTGTGTTTGATGATTAGGTCTTTTAAAATAATCATTATAATTTTGACCATTAACCAAAATTTTTCCTGAACCTTTTTTTAACCATATTTTTGCTATAGATTTTTTTCTTCTACCAGTTGCATATTTGCTATCTTTGAAATCTTCTTTGATTGCTACTTCGTTCATATTTTTAATTTCGTACCAAATTCTTATTATTTAATTTCGATATATCTATTGTTATAGGTTTTTGAACTGAATGTGGATGATTTTCACCAGTATATATTTTTAGTTTTGTAAGTTGTTTTTTACCTAGAGGTCCACCAGGCAACATTCTTTTTACAGCCAATTTTAAACTTTCGCTTGGTTTTTTAATGCTAAGTTTTTCAGGAGTAGTTTCCTTAATACCTCCTGGATGACCAGTGTGTCTATAATATTTTTTATTTTGAAATTTTTTACCTGTAAATTTAATTTGTTCGACATTCTTAACTACAACAAAATCTCCGTGGTCCACATGTGGGCTGTAAGTGTTTTTGTTTTTCCCTCTAATAATCTTAGAAATAACTGTGGCAAGTCTGCCTACAACTGCATTTTTTGCATCTATTTCAAACCAATTACTTGATATGTCACTTTTTTTAACAAATTTTGTCATTGAGCAGGATTAATACTTTTTATTAATCAAAAGTCAATTATTAGGTTGTATAAAATTCTTTGAAATCAAAGATAATATAGGGCTTTTTAATAACTTGCACCTGATATTGATACTGTAATAAACTATAGTTACAAAAAAAATAATTAAGCGTTAAATAAGAAAGAGGGAAAATGACAAAAACTATAAAAAATCCAGAAACTATTGCATTGCATGGCGGTGATTACAGGAGTGATCCCGCTACAACAGCGGTTGCTGTTCCTGTTTATAGAACAACATCTTATCAGTTTAAAGATACTGAAAATGCGGCCAATCTTTTTGCACTAAAAGAGTTTGGTAATATTTATACAAGAATAATGAATCCAACTAATGACGTATTGGAAAAAAGAGTTGCTGCACTTGAGGGCGGGCTTGCTTGTGTAACAGTCGGATCAGGCCAAGCTGCATCAACTTTTGCAATTATGAACTTATGTCAATCTGGAGATAACTTTGTAAGTTCGACCGATCTATATGGTGGAACGGTTAACTTGTTTACTCATACATTAAAAAAATTGGGTATTGAGTGCAGGTATGCTGACCCATCTGATCCAAAAAACTTTGAGAAATTAATTGATGAAAAAACTAGAGCATTTTATGCAGAAACATTGCCTAATCCTTATTTAAGGGTTTTTCCAATTCAAGAAGTTGCTGATATAGGTAAAAAACACAATATACCTTTAATTATGGATAACACAGCATCACCGGTAATTTGTAAACCAATTGAACATGGGGCGGCTGTAGTTGTCCATTCATTAACAAAATTCATTGGTGGACATGGAACGGTAATTGGAGGCTGTTTAGTTGATGGCGGTAATTTTGATTGGACTGCTAATCCTAAAAGACATCCCAATTTTAATGAACCTGACGCAAGTTATGGTGGTGCTGTTTGGGGACAGGTAGTTCCACAGTTAACTGGCGCAAATGTTGCTTTTGCAGTAAGAGCTAGAGTTTGTTTGCTTAGAGATCTAGGTGCACCATTAGCTCCTGATAATGCTTGGGGTATTATACAAGGTTTAGAAACTGCTCCACTTAGAATGAAACAACATTGTTCAAATGCAGAAAAAGTTGTTGAGTTTTTAAACAAACATAAAAATGTTGAAAGAGTTATATACCCTACTCTTCATAAAGGAGAAATTGCTGCTAGATCTAAAAAATACCTTAAAGGTGGTAACGGTGCTCTAGTTGGTATTGAGGTAAAAGGTGGTGTAGAAGCTGGTAAAAAGTTTATAGAATCTTTAAAGATGTTTTACCATGTGGCAAACATAGGTGATGCTAGAAGTTTAGCAATTCATCCGGCTACGACAACTCATAGTCAATTAACACAAGAAGAACTATTAGCAGCCGGTGTAACACCAGGCTATGTTCGTTTATCTATAGGAATAGAACATCCAGATGATATTATTGAAGACTTAAATCAAGCATTAACATCTTCTGGTAAACCTAGTCTTAAAGCTGTAAGTTAGATTTTGAATTTAAATATAAAAAATATATACAAGAACTAACTAAAAATATTGAAGTAATTTGGTGCATAGATGCTAAAACAATCTGTGCACCGTTCAATAACGTAAGAACTCCTAATACTATTTGTAAAATAAGCAAAAAACCAATTAAGTTGATTGATAAATAGAATTTGTTCAATTTTCTAAAATAAATAATGCAAAGAATATAAATATAAAAAAACAATATTAAATAAGCTAAATTTCTATGAATAAATTGGACAAGCGAAGGGTCATTAAAAACACTAATCTTAAATAAATTTTCAATCAAATTATCATCTGGAAAATACGTTGAGCCCATTAAAGGCCAAGAATTATAAATTTTCCCAGCATCCATTCCAGAAACAAAAGCGCCCACTGAAATTTGTAAAAAAATTAAAAACAAAAAAATAGATGGTAAAATTGAATTAATTTTTTGATTAATGGATTTTAAATATTTGAGATTTAAATAATTCCAAAAAATTAAAGATAGAATTACAAAAGCTAATAATAAATGAACGCTTAATCTATAATGACTTACATCAACTCTATCAACTAATCCACTTGAAACCATATACCAACCAATAAAACCTTGAAAACATATAAGAAAAAAAATTATGTATAAATTTATTATTTTAGAAAGTTGCACTTTAAAAGAAAAATACAAAAGTGGCACAAGGTATAAAATGCCAATCAAGCGACCAAAAAATCTATGAAACCATTCCCACCAAAATATAACTTTGAATTCATTTAAATTCATCGAGTTGTTTTGCAACATAAATTCGGGTATTTGCTTATATAAATTAAAATAATTTTGCCATTCTGTTTCAGTAAACGGAGGTAAAACTCCTGAAAATAACTGCCATTTAGTAATAGATAGACCTGAATCAGTAAGTCTAGTTAAGCCACCAATAATTATCATAAATGTAATTAGCCAAAACATTAAAAAAAGCCAATTGGATAATTTATTTTTTAACTGTTTATTCTCTATATACATAAGATTATAAATATAATAATTATACATTAATCCAATTGAAAAAATGTCGCCAGAAAAAGAAAAAAAATTAAAGAAATTAAGAAAGCAATTAGATAATCTTGACAATTCCTTTATAAGATTACTTAAAAAAAGAACAAATTTAGTTAATCAAGTCCTAAAATTAAAAGATTATAAAAATCAAATTATAGACAAGAAAAGAATTAAAATAATCTTAAATCGAATTAAAAAAAAATCTATTAAAAATAATATTGATCCAAAAATTACAAATAGAATTTGGAAAAATATGATTTGGTCATATATTAATTACGAAAAAAGAAATTTCAAAAAAAAATAATTACTTACTATGCGGCGGTAGCTTCTTTTCAACAAAAACTTCATGTTTTCTTGTTGACGGATTATATTTCTTAGCTTTTAATTTGATTTTTGCTTTTTCACCACCAGCAGGTTTTTTTACATAGTAAAAAAAAGGACTATCAGGTTTTGATTCTGGTACAAGACGAACTTTTACGTGAGTTTTTTTTGCCATATTATTTTAACTTTTTTAGTTCTTTAGCTAAATCGAGTATCTTTCTAAGTTTAGTTTTAATTTTTAAATTGTCACCACTTATAGAACGATTTTTACTTTCGTCAAGATTTAAAGATTGATTGTCATTCAATAGTTTTTTTACACCATTTATAGTCATACCTTGTTCTTTAAGTAAGTATTGGACTTTCTTTAATACAGAAATAGTTTTTGGATCATAGTACCTTCTTTTTCCAGTCAAAATTTTAGGCTTAATTTGTTTAAATTCCTTTTCCCAAAATCTAATTGTATGAGTGTTTAAAGTTCCATTTTTTTTATTCACTAGATTTAATAATTTAGCAACTTCGCCTATAGATTTATATGCACTTTCAGATTTAGTCATTTAAATTTGCATTTAAGGTTTTTTTTAGCTGTTTAGAAGGTTTAAATAAAACTACTTTTCTGCTTGAAATTATTTTTGATTCTTTTGTTTTTGGGTTTCTGCCAACTCTTTCTTTCTTTTCTCTTATTAAAAATGTTCCAAAATTAGAAATTTTAACTATTTTTTTCTTAATTAAATTTTCCATCAATGTATTTAATATATCTTCTAATAAATTCTCAGATATCTTTTTTGAAAAACCAATCTGCATATAGACAGCATTGACAATATCTTTTTTGGTTAAATTAATTCTCATTTTAACCTATATTTTTTTTAATTTTTTCTATTAAATTACCTTTTACTATTCTTTCACATACACTTAAAGAGTTAGAAAAACCAATATAATCTGTTCCACCGTGACTTTTAACAACGGGAGAATCAAGACCTATAAAAATAGCACCATTGTAGAGTCTTGGATCTAATCTTTTTTTAAATTTTCTTAAATTAGTAATATTAATTAATGAAGAAATTTTACCAAGAATAGAATTGGTCATTGTTTTTTTTAATTCACTTGTTATAAAATTTGCAGTACCTTCTGCAGTTTTTAAAGCTATATTTCCAGTAAAACCGTCAGCTACTATAACGTTTACTTCACCATCCATCAAATGACTACCTTCGATAAAACCTTTAAATTGAAAATCCTCATTTTTTATTTGATTTAATTTTTGATAAGTTTGCTTGATAATTTCGTTACCCTTTACTTCTTCAGAACCTATATTAAGTAAAGCTACTCTAGGGCTAGACTCAGGATACAGTGATTTTAATAAAGATGAACCCATAATTGAAAAATCAATAAGATTTTTATCACTACATTCAATGTTGGCACCGAGATCTAAAACAACACTCATGCCTCTTTTACTTGGCCATAATCCTGATAAAGCAGGCTTATCAATATTTTCAATCATTTTTAAATTTAATTTTGCAATAACTAAGAGTGCTCCTGTGTTACCCGCCGAAATTACTATGTCAGATTTTTTTTCTTTAACACTTTCTACAGCAAGCCACATACTTGTAGTTTTTCCTCTTTTAACAGCAGCAAGAGGAGAGTCTTCACCTAAAACTTTTTCGGAAGTATGATGAATTTCAAAATTTTTAGAATTAAAATTTTTTGGTATATATTTCTGAATTTCATTCTTATTACCAAAAATTCTATAAAAAATATTATTATTTTTTTTATAGTGATGGTTAATCCCATTTATAACTTTAGCTGGTGAACCATCTCCTCCCATTGCATCTATTGCAATTGTTATTAAATTATTCATTAAAAAATTAATAGATTCTTAATCCTTTGGATCTAAAATTTGCTTACCTTTATACATTCCTGTCTTCATATCAATATGATGTGACAATCTATATTCGCCAGATTTCTTATCTTCAACAACATTTTTTGCTGAAAACTTTATATGAGATCTCCTTTTTCCTGATCTTGAAGGGGTAGTTTTTCGTTTTGGTACAGCCATAACTATATTTTTGGTTTAATTACACTTTTTATGTAAAAATTTAAAGTATTATTTTTTAATTCTACACTATATTGGTCAAAATATACAATTAAATCATCATTATTGGGAATATTTAATAAAGATGTAATTACATTACTTTTTTGATTATTATTTATTGAATTCCAATTTTCAATTTTATTTATAATAGTATGAAACAGGTTAATATAATCTTTCATTTTTTTATTTATTGTAACATCACCATAACCTATTTCTCGTATGCTTAATTCAAGTTGTTTGAATATATAATCATATATATCTTGGAGAATATTTTTGTCATTATTTTTGAAAATTTTTAAAAAAAAGGCAAAATGTAGAAGAAAAAATAACAATCTATCAGAAAAGGTATCTTGCGAATTAAAATTCTTATATAGTTCTTTATTTCTAGTTAAATTGACTAAATTATTGTAAATATTAATATATTTATCGTTCATGAATAAAAAAATTTTTATTATATTGCTAATATTTATTTCAAATTGTAGTTTAAATAAAGTTATTAAACATCATGGTGTACATTTTTTAGAAAGTAAACAGGAAAAGTTAATTTTAAATTTAAGTAATAAAAATGATATTTTGACTAATTTAGGCCCTCCTTCTACAGAAAGTACTTTTAATAATGATATTTGGATCTACATAGAACGTAAAGAAACAAAAACATCAATGACAACACTTGGTAGAAAAAAACTCTTAGTAAACAATGTTTTAATACTTGAGATTAATGATATTGGAATTTTAGTTGATAAAAAATTCCTTAATATAGATGACATGAATAAAATTAATTTTTCTGAAAAAGAAACAAATGTTCTTAGCTCAAAAGAAAGTTTTATTTATGAATTTCTTTCAAGTCTTAGACAAAAAATTAATGATCCTTTAGGTACAAAAAAAATTGAATAATTCTATCCAGCAACAATGGCCAACAATAACAAGGCTACAATGTTTGTAATTTTAATCATTGGATTTACAGCAGGGCCCGCGGTGTCTTTATACGGATCTCCAACTGTGTCGCCTGTTACAGCTGCTTTATGTGCATCGGAACCTTTTCCACCATAATTACCATCTTCAATATATTTTTTAGCGTTATCCCATGCACCACCACCAGCAGTCATTGATATGGCAACAAACAATCCAGTAATAATTACTCCTAATAACATTGCTCCAACAGATGAAAGAGCGGCTACTTGACCTCCAATAGGCAAAATTACTAAATATAAAACGATTGGTGATAACACTGGAAGTAAAGATGGAACTATCATTTCTTTAATAGCTGCTTTAGTTAACAAATCAACTAATCTACCATAATCGGGTTTTGACTTTCTTTTCATAATTCCTGGAATTTTTTTAAATTGTCTTCTTACCTCAATAACTACAGCTCCACCTGCTCTTCCAACAGCTTGCATACCCATAGAACCAAACAAATATGGAAGCATTCCACCAACTAACAATCCAACTACTACAAATGGATTTGATAGATCAAATGTTACAACAATTCCTTCTAACTTTGATCCCGAAACTTTTGAAAAATGTTTAATATCCTCTGTGTAAGCAGCAAATAAAACTAGTGCACCTAAACCAGCTGAACCTATTGCGTAACCTTTTGTAACAGCTTTGGTTGTATTACCAACTGCGTCTAGTGCATCGGTAGTTTTTCTAACATTTTTTGGTAAATTTGACATTTCTGCTATTCCACCAGCATTATCAGTAACAGGTCCATATGCATCCAAAGCTACTACCATGCCAGCTAACGCCAACATTGTTGTTACCGCAATTGCTATACCAAAAAGTCCAGCTATATGATTAGTTAAGAGTATTCCAGCAACAATGATTAAAGCCGGAATTGCAGTAGCTTCCATTGAAACTGCTAAACCTTGAATAACATTTGTACCATGGCCAGTTGTTGATGAAGATGCAACACTTTTAACAGGTCTATAATTAGTTCCAGTGTAATATTCTGTTATCCAGATTAGCAAACCTGTTATAATTAATCCCAGAATTCCACACATGTATAAACTCATTCCAGAAAATGATTTGTTTGATACAAAATAAGTATTTTCCAATCCCAAAACATAATCTGTAATAGGATATAAAATTATTAGTGATGTAATCGCAGTAACTACAAAACCTTTGTATAAAGCAGCCATAATGTTTTTAGATTTTCCTAATTTAACAAAAAATGTTCCAATAATAGAGGTAAGTATGCAAGCACCTCCAATTGATAATGGATAAATCATCATATTAAGATCACCATGAAAAAATATTGAGGACAAAACCATAGTAGCAACTATTGTTACAGCATAAGTTTCAAATAAATCAGCAGCCATACCAGCGCAATCACCAACATTGTCACCAACATTATCAGCTATTACAGCAGGGTTTCTAGGGTCATCTTCTGGAATACCTGCCTCAACTTTTCCAACTAAATCTGCACCAACATCTGCTCCTTTGGTAAAAATTCCACCACCAAGTCTAGCAAAAATTGATATAAGAGAAGCACCAAATCCTAATGCAACTAAAGCATTTACAATTTCTCTTTCCTCAACTCCAAATGATAATAATAAATAATAATAAACTGCAATTGCTAGAAGAGCCAGACCTGCAACCAGCATACCTGTAACAGCTCCAGATTTAAAAGCTATTGAAAGTCCTTGAGACAAACCTTTTCTTGAAGCTTCTGCAGTTCTTACATTAGCTTGTACTGATACAAGCATACCAACATATCCTGCAATTCCAGATAAGGTTGCTCCTATTAAATACCCTATTCCAACTAAAATACTAAATGCATAAGTAATAATAAGCAATACAGCCACACCAACTATTGCTATTGTTTTATACTGTCTATTCAAATAAGCTTTTGCACCAACTTGTATTGCTGATGCAATTTCCTGCATTTTGCTACTACCAGCGCTAGAGCTTAAAATATTTCTTCCTGTAAAATATCCATAAACAATTGCAAGTAGGCCTGATAAAATAATAAGTTGAAGTATATTTGTTACTGAAGATTCCATAATTCCTTTAATTATTAGTTATTTAGTAAATATTAAAAATCGGACATTACAAAAAAAAGAATAAAAGGCAATATCTAACTTATCAAAACTTATGTGAATAACCTTTAAAATTACTTAAATTTAGAGACTTATTGCCCTGTTTTATTGAATTTTTTTTATAACCCATATTAATTTTGCCTATTAGGGTAATTTTTTGATTCATTTGTTTTGCAATTGATTTAATTAAAGATCTTTTTTTAACAGATGATGTAAAAAGAGTCTGATAATCATCGCCATTAAATATGTATTGAGATTTTTTTTTATTATATTTTTTTAAATAAAATCTCAATTCTTTTGAAATAGGAATCTTATCAATATTTATTTCAAAAGATAATTTTTGCCTATTAATTAGTTTATTCATATCGGATAGCAAACCATCAGATATATCCATAGAAGTATTTGCAAATTTATGTATTTTTTTATAAAATTTATAAGGTAGATTAGGACAATAAAATTGATTAATAAAATATTTTTTCAATTTTGAATGAATTTTAATATTATTTTTAATTAATTTAAGGCCAAGAAAACTGTCGCCTATATTTCCTGTAACGTATATATCATCATTTAATTTAGCCTTATTTCTTTCAATAATTTTATTGGCATACCCTACTGTAGTTATAGAAAAAGAAACTTTTTTAGAGTTAGTTGTATCACCACCTGACAATTTTAAATTATATTTTTTTTGCTCTTGATTTAATGATTTTGAGATAATTTTTAAATTCTTTTTTGAAAATTGATTTTTATTTCCACTGGCTGAAATAAAATAATACTTTGGTTTAACGCCTTTTGATATTAGATCAGAAATTGACGATCTTATAACTTTTTTGATTATCAAATTTGGATGTTTAAAATTAGTAAAATGGATACCTTCATTATATGTATCGACAGATACTACTAATTTATTTTTTTTATCAAAAAAAACATCATCATTTAATTTTTTTGAGCTTGTATTATTGTTAGTAATTTTTTGAAAATATTTTTTTATTAATTCAAATTCATTCATTAGAATTTCTTATTTTTTTAGATATTTTATCTAATAAAGCATTTAAATATTTAGTTTTTTCGTCTTGAATAAAAAAATTGGATGCTCTTAAATATTCATTTATTATTATTTTTGATGGTGTTTTTGGCTTATATAAAAATTCAAATATTGCACTTTTAATAATTACTTTAAAAACTTTATCTATTTTTTTTAAATCTAGATCAGAATGTAAATGATTTGATATTTCATCATTAATAATATCGTCTCTTTCAATAGTTCCATTAACTACATCTTTAATAAATTTTTTAAATCTATGCTTTGGAAAAGTTAAATTTTGATCTTTATTAAAAAACTTTCCATAAAGTTTTTGAATTACTATAACTCTTGGATTATTTTTTGGACTATATTGCAAAATCATATTATTGCGATAATACAGAAATTATTGCTTGGGCGGCTTCTTTACCCTTTTTACCTCTAGCTTTGGCTTGTCTCATATTTAAACAAGTAATTATGCCATTGCCGATTGGTTTTTGACTATCAACTGATAATTTCATTATAGCTTGGGTTGATGCATTTGAAATAAAATCAAAATGAGGTGTTTCACCTTTTATAACACAACCCAATGCAATAAATGCATCATATTTTTTTATATTTTTTGAAATAGTTACAGGAATTTCAAAAACACCTGGGACTTTAATTACTTTTATAAAGAATTTATTTAAATTATTTTTTGCATTTTTTAACAACGATGAAGATATATCTCCATAATAATCAGCTAACACAATTAACACTTTTTTCATTTTATTATTTCCTGCTTAGTTATTTTAATTCCATAACCATCTAAACCAACTACTTTTTTTCTAGACCTAGTTACTAATATCATATTTTTTATCTGTAAAGATTTAATAATTTGTGCTCCTATACCATAGTTCTTGATTAATTTATCTTTCCCTTTTTTATAAAAACCTTTACTTTTATAATCACGTAAAGTCTGAGTAACAGATTTTAGATTAGCATCTCTTATAAATATTAAAACGCAATTATTGTATTTTTTGAAATGATTAAGAGTATTGTTAAAAGAATTTGGTAAATTTTGATTTAATAGATAATTTTGAACAACATTTGATGAAATAACTCTAACACGAGGCACTATTCCTTTCTTAATTTTTCCTTTTATAAGTGCAAAATGCTCAGAGCCATCTAATAAATTTTCATATATTTTTATTAAGTATTTTTTACCTTTGACATCTATATTTGATATTTTTTTAAGTTTAATTAACTTTTCTTTTTTTAATCTAAAAGCAATAAGATCATCAATTCTCCCAATTTTTAATTTATGTCTTTTAGCAAAATTAATTAATTTTTCGCCTCTTGCCATTGTCCCATCTTCACTCATGATTTCACAAATAACGGCTGAAGTGTTTTTTTTAGCTAACTTAGAAATATCTACTGACGCTTCTGTGTGGCCTGCTCTAACTAAAACTCCTCCATCTTTAGAAATAATAGGGAAAACATGCCCTGGTGATACAATTTCTTTTTTTAATACATTTTTTTTTGTAGCAACCCTAATTGTCTTTGCTCTATCTTGTGCAGATATACCTGTTGTTACACCTTTTTTTGCTTCAATAGAAACTGTAAAAGCAGTTTGATTTCTAGATTGATTGACCGGAGCCATATATGACAAACCTAATTTTTTTGCTTGTATGCTATCTAAACTTAAACAAATTAGTCCCCTTCCATACTTTGCCATAAAATTAATTTTTTTTGAACTAACATCAGATGAACAAAAAACTAAATCACCTTCATTTTCTCTATTTTCATCATCAACCAAAATATACATTCCGCCTTTTTTGGCTATTTGAATTATTTTTTCTATTGAACTAAATTTTTTACTTTTCATTAAAATATTTTTTTACATATTTTGAAAGAATATCAATTTCAATATTTACCAAACTATCTTTTTTTAATTTAGATAAATTTGTAAATTTATATGTGTGAGGAATTATCCATACCTCAAAACCATTTTTTGTAATTTTTGAAATTGTTAATGATACACCATTAATTAATATTGAAGCTTTTTCAATTAAGTTCTTTTTTAGAGTATTGTTGGTAGAAAATTCCATCAAATAAGATTTGTCGATTATTTTAATTCTTTTTAGTTTTGATACATAATCTACATGTCCTTGGCAAATGTGGCCTGATATATTTTGACCTTTTTTAAGTGGAAGCTCTAAATTAATAACATCTCCAACTTTAATTTTTTTAAATTTGCTTCTAGTTAAAGTTTCGTGCGATAAATAAAATTCTAGAATATTATTTCTTTTTGATATTAAAGTTAAACAAACACCATCACAAGAAATTGAAATTCCTAATTCTTTAGGTTTTATTGAAAGATTTGATTTGATAAATAAATTAATACCTCTTTTTCGTTTAACTATTTTATCAATCTTGCCCTGGTTAAATATAACTCCATTAAACATTTTAATAGTATCTTGTTATTTTGTCTCCATTTAAAAAAGTTTCAATATTTTCTTTTTTTTTAAAAAAATATTTTATTTTTTTTTTTAAATTAATAATATTATTTTTACCGTGCTTTCCTAATTTTTTTTTACTTCTAAATAAATAAAATTCATTAATTAATTTCTCTTTTAAAATACTTTTAGTCAATGCTTTTCCACCCTCTATTATAATTGATCCTATGCCCATAATATAAGCTTTTGAAAAAACCTTTTCTAAATTTATCTTATTTTCGGAGTTTAAATCGATATAATTAAGTTTGATACCTTTGGATCTTAAGTATTTTATTTTTTTTTTATTTCTCGAAGAGTGAAAAATAATTGTATTTATTTTATCATTATCATTAATAATATGAGATTTTTTTTTAATTTTTAAGTCTTTATCGATAATTAACCTGCGCGGTGAATAACTTTCCAAACCGTTAATTCTACAAGTTAATTTTGAATTGTCTGAATTTGCAGTTTTAGATGAAACTAATATTGAATCAAAATAGTATCTTAATAAATGTGATACTTTCCTAGAATACTGATTTGTTATAAATTTATTTTTTGATGATATGAAATAATCGTTTGAACAAGCTATTTTTGCAGCTACATAAGGTTTTTGAATATTCTTATGTATAAAATAATTTTTATAAATTTTCTTTGTTTTAGCTTTTAACAAACCTCTTAATACAATGATTTTTTTTGATTTTAAAAATGAATAAGCCTTATTTGAAGTTCTTAAATCAACATCGTTAATTGAATAAATAACTTTTTTAATCTTAGATTTTACAATCAAATTTGTACATGGTGGTGTTTTACCATAATGTGTACATGGCTCCATAGTAATATAAATTGTAGAATTTTTTAAATCTTTTTTATTACACTTTTTTATCGCATCAAATTCAGCATGTGGCCTCCCATTAAAACCTGTTTGTCCAAATGATAAAATTTTGTTATTTTTTACAATAATAGAACCAACTGATGGATTTAATCCAGTTAAACCATTTCTATGACTTGCTAAATTAATAGCAAGATTCATAAAATATTGATCTTTTTTATTGAATTTATCTTTTTTTGTAGACATCAATTTTGTCCACAAATTGCACAAAGTCTTTTTCTTCTCTAAAATTTCTATAGACAGATGCAAATCTTACATATGCAACTGGATCGAGATCCTTTAGTCTTTCCATAACCATTGTGCCTATTACGGTTGTTGAAATTTCAGATTGTCCTAATTCTTCAAGAGATCTGACTATAGAACTAATAAATTTTTCTATAGTTTCGGTATCTATAGGTCTTTTTTTCATTGCAATGTAAATCGATTTTGAAAGTTTATCCCGGTCTAAAGTTGATTTTCTACCATTTTTTTTTACTACCACCAATTCTCTAAATTGAACTCTTTCAAATGTAGTAAATCTTTCACCACATACACATAAGCGTCTTCTTCTTATAGCTGTTCCATCCTCGGTTGGTCTTGAATCAACAACTGAAGTCTCACCTTTTTTACAGAAAGAACAAATCATATTTATCTTAAATGTTTATAAATTGGAAAGTTTGAACACAAGTTAATAACTTCTTTTCTAACTTCATCTTCAGTTTTTGTGTTATCATTTGGATTTTCTGATAATCCTTTAATTATTTTTGTTATTAAATGACCAACTTTTTCAAATTCTTTTAAGCCAAAACCTCTAGTTGTTGCAGCTTGTGTTCCAAGTCTTATTCCAGAAGTAATCATTGGGCTTTCATTATCAAAAGGTATTCCATTTTTATTACAGGTAATATTTGCAGTTGATAAACTTTCTGCAGCTAAATTTCCTTTTACACCAAAAGGTCTTAAATCAACTAACATTAAATGTGAATCTGTGCCACCAGAGTAAATTTTAAATCCATTGTTTTTAAGCGTTTCAGATAAAATTTTAGCATTTTCTAATACAGCTTTGATATAATCTTTGAATTCCGGCTTTAAAGCTTCTAAAAAACCAGCGGCTTTTGCCGCAATTATATGCATTAAAGGCCCGCCTTGATATCCAGGAAATACAGCGGTATTAAATTTTTTTGCTAAATCTTCATGATTCGTTAAAATAATACCTCCTCTTGCACTTCTAAAAACTTTATGTGTAGTTGATGTTACAACATGAGCATGTTCACAAGGATTAGGGTAACCTTTTCCTGCAACCAAACCTGAAAAATGTGCCATGTCAACCATAAGATATGCACCTACTTTATCAGCTATTTCTCTAAATTTTTTAAAATCTATTACTCTGGAATATGCACTTCCACCCGCAATTATAAGTTTTGGTTTATTTTCTAAAGCAATTTTTTCGACATTGTCGTAGTCAATAAGTTCTGATTTTTTATCAACATCGTAACCTATTGCATTAAACCATTTTCCTGACATCGAGATTTTTAATCCATGAGTAATGTGGCCACCAGAATTTAAACTCATTCCCATAAAAGTGTCCCCTGGTTTAAGTAAAGCTAAAAATACAGCACCATTAGCCTGTGCGCCAGAGTGTGGTTGAGCATTTGCAAATTTACAATCAAATAATTTTTTTAATCTTTCGATAGCTAAATTTTCCGCAACATCAACATGCTCACATCCGTTATAATATCTTTTGCCCGGGTAACCTTCTGCGTACTTATTTGTTAAAACTGAGCCTTGAGCCTCTAATACAGCTTGTGAAACAATATTTTCTGAAGCAATTAATTCAATATGCTCCTGTTGTCTTTTTAACTCATCAGTAATAGCCTTGTGTAATTCTGGATCAGTTTTTGATAAACTATTCTCAAAGAAACCTTTATATTGATCATTTAAGTATTTATTTTCACTAGACATAGTTACATCTTTTTAACTCTTCTTAAGTGTCTGCCGCCTTCAAATTTTGTACTTAAGAAAATTTTAATTAGATTGAATGCTTTATTTTTGTCAATCAACCTTTCTCCCAATGTAATGATGTTTGCATCATTATGCAATCGTGATAATTTAGTATTTTTAACACTATAACATAAGGCTGCTCTTATATTTCTTCTTTTATTTGCTGTTATGGCCATCCCCATACCAGATCCACATACAAGAATACCAAAACTTCCTTTGTTTGATGAAACTTTTCTAGAAAGCTTTTTTGCAAAATCAGGATAATCAACTGATTTATTAGATTTGGGGCCCAAATCAACTATTTTTTTAGTTTTAGCAAATTTTGAAATTATGTTGTTTTTTAATCTATATCCAGCGTGATCTGATGCAATAAAAATTTTTTTCAATTCAGGTAAATATATAAACTAAAATTAATTAAATTTATAGTCTAAAACACAAGCCACTAGATGAACTCTATTTTCCTCACCACCATTAAAAGCATTGTGATATTTTAAGTTATTTGTAATCCACACTGAGCCATCAGCAGGCAAATGTTTGGCAGCTTCATCGATAACCATAATAGATCCAGGGTTTGTAATTATTGGTATATGTAATCTAGGCTCAGGATCTCTATGCCAACTTAATGTGGATCTAGGTTCTTTCAATAATATTCTTACACGACCTAGTTTAAATCTTTTGGAAAGTTCATCATAAACTTCTTTAAAATATGTATCTTTTAAATCGTCTACAAATTCAGTGTAAGCTTCTTCATTAATTCTTTTGGCTCTAACCTCTTCTTTTCCTGAGCTGTTGGGTTTGGTCCAATAAATACCTTTTACATTTTCTCCTTTTGCAGAATCTGGGTCTCCTGGTATTTGATTTAGTGAGATACAAGCGATATATTTGGTTCCTGATGCATCATCATAGGTTTTTCTCTGGAGTACAGTTTTCAATGCATTCTGAAGTTTAGATATATCAAACTTAAGGTTTTCTACTTTATGAAAATCATTCATCATAGTTTTCTTTTTCTTTATAACTACAATATATTATATTTTAATATATAAATCTAATGTCGCATATTAAAAATTAATTGAGAATGATTATCACTGGAAAGTATCCAAATTTAAGGCTGAGAAGAAACCGTAAAACTGACTGGTCGAGAAGATTGGTGCAAGAAAACAATTTATCAGTAAATGATCTTATACTGCCAATTTTTATTGTTGATGGAAAAAACAAAATAGAATCGGTAAAATCAATGCCTGGTATATATAGACATACTGTAGATAAAATTCCTTTAATAATCGATCGAGCAGTTAAATACAAAATACCGATGGTAGCTTTATTTCCACATACAAGTTCAAAATTAAAAAATAATTCAGGTCTAGAAGCTATAAATGAAAATAATTTGATTTGTAAAGCTATAAGATTAATTAAAAAAAAATATAAAAATAAAATTGGAATTATGTGCGATGTTGCTCTTGATCCATATACATCTCATGGACATGATGGACTATTAGAAAAAGGAAAGATTTTAAATGATGAAACTATTGAAATTTTAATTAGACAGTCGTTATTGCAAGCTGAAATGGGATGTGATGTAATAGCACCATCAGACATGATGGACGGAAGAATTGGAAAAATTAGAAAAGCTTTAGACAAAAATAAATTTCAAAATGTACAAATACTTTCGTATGCTGCAAAATATGCTTCAAGTTTTTATGGCCCATTTAGAGAGGCTGTTGGATCAAAAAGATCTCTTAAAGGTGATAAAAAAACATATCAAATGGATTTTAATAATAGCGCTGAAGCATTAAGAGAAATTGCACTAGATATTAAAGAAGGCGCCGATATGGTTATGATTAAACCCGGCATGCCTTATTTAGACATTATTAAATCTGCAAAAGAAAATTTTAAAATTCCTATATTAGCTTACCAAGTTTCTGGTGAATATAGCATGATCAAAAACGCAATTAATAAAAAAATTGTTGATAAAAATATCATTATAGAAACATTAAGTGCATTTAAAAGAGCTGGTGCATCAGCTGTCGTTACATATTTTGCAGATGAAGTTGCAAAATTTTTAGAATAACAGATCATTTCAATATATTAATAAAATTTAATCTTGATGGCGGATGATTAAGATTGTTAGCTTTTAAAATACTTTTGTTAAGATAATCTGTAACTAGTTTTAAACCTGAAAGTAAAACTTCATAGTCGATATTATTATTATCACGTTCTATTAAAAATTTAGGAACATTTTTTACAGAAGAGTTTGATTTGACAAAATATTTTTTTTCATTTCCTACATTTATTGAAGTCACTATACTTTCAAGACTTAAATCATAACCTACATGTTTAAGTATATCCAGTTCCCATAAAACATACTCTTTTAACCATATTGAATGATTTAAATTCTCAAATAAATTTTCGATACCATCAAAAATTTTTCTATTTTCCTGCAATTCTACGGTTAATAATTTTACCAAACTCATTGCTGATGAGATACATAATAACTTTTTTTTATTATCAAAAAAGAATGGACTAATTGGCTTTACAATTTCAACTTTAAAATTACCAATTTTATTCTCACTTTTAAAATTATAATTTATATGAAGTTTATTTCCAACTTGTAGATAATTTTTAATTTTTTTAGAAGTTCCGCCAAATATTATCGCCGAACATTTTCCATGATGTTTGGTATAAAATTCTGCAATAATTGAGTTTTCATTATACTTATTTTTAGATATTAAAAAACCTTGATCGATCCAGTTCATTTTTTAAATAAATTTTTCAATAAAATTGATGCTGCATTTTGTTCTGCTTCTTTTTTTGATGAGCCTTTTCCTTTTATTAATTTTGAATTTTTTAACTTAACTCCAATTTTAAATAAGGGTTTATGTTTTGGTCCAGAACTTTCTAATAATTTATATTCTGGTAATAATTTAAAATTTTTAAGAGAATATTCTTGGAGTTTAGTTTTTGAATCAACATATGTTTCACCACTTGAATTAATATGTTTGCTCCACAACTCCAATATAAATTTTTCAACTATCTCAATACCTCTATCTAAATAAACAGCACCAATAAGAGATTCACATGCATCAGAAATAATTTTATCTTCTATTTTAAATATTTTTTTTTTTGAATTACCTACGATAACAAATTTTTCTAAATTAATAGATTTTGCAACTTCTAAGCATTTTTTTTTATTTACTAATGAAGCTAATTTTTTATCAAGAGATCCTTCTCTGTCATTGGGATATTTTTCTAAAAGTTTTTTTGAAATAACAAGTCCCAGCACTCTATCACCAAGGAATTCTAATTTTTCATTGCTTTGAATAGAATTATAACTTTTATGAGTTAAAGATTGGATTAAAAGGTGTTTGTTTTTAAATTTTAAATTTATTATTTTTTCAAATTTATTAAACTCTGAGCTCATTAAGATATTTTTTTAAAAAAACGATTAAATTTAATTGATTCATGCCATTTCCAAAATTCCAATAAATAGCCAATTCTATAGTCAGATGAAAAAAAAATAAACTGAGCTTTTCCAACCAAATTATTCTCATGAACATAGCCTACGCTAGTTAGAAAGCGACTATCTTTTGAGCAATCTCTATTATCTCCAAGAAAAAAATAATGATTTATAGGTACAACAAATTTGTCAGAATTTTGAAAACTTAAATTTTTTCGATATGAGGCTATATATTTTTTGTCGTTAGGTAATTTTTCTTCGAAAATATTAACCGCCATTTTTTTGTTTCCACAAGAAACTTGCTCATTTTTTGAAATTATAGTTTTTAAAATTTGATTATTATTTATATAAAGATCTCCATCAATAAATTGAACAATATCACCAGGTAAACCGATTAAACGTTTAATGTAGTCAGTTCTATTATCGGAAGGAGTTTTAAATACAATTACATCACCTCTGCTTGGTTTTGAATTGAAAATTCTACCATTAAATATTGCAGGGCTAAATGGAAATGAATGTTTGCTATAACCGTATGAATATTTTGTTACGAAAAGTCTATCTCCAACTAAAAGATTTGGCTCCATTGATGATGATGGGATATAAAAAGGTTGCAAAAAAAGAGATCTAATTAAAACAGCAATTATTAGTGCGTAAAATATTGTCTTTAAATTATCTATAAAAAAATCTTTATTCATTTTTTATCATTTTTGAAATATTACAAAAGCTACAGAATAATTTTTTTCATCTGAAATAGATAGTAAGAAATTGAAATTTTTGATTTTAAACTTCTTCGTAATGATAAATTTAATCTTTTTTGTAATGTAAAAAAAAGGTTTTCCAGATCTGTCATTTTTGACAACTATATCTTTAAAATTTAAATTATTACGGAATCCGGTACCTAGAGACTTTGAAAAAGCTTCTTTAGCAGCAAACCTTTTTGCAAAAAAAGATGTTTTATTTACTTTTTTTTTTGAATCTAAAATTTCATAACTAGAAAAGACTCTTTTTAAAAAATTCTTATTTCTAATCATTTTTTTTATTCTAGAATTCTTAACTATATCAATCCCTACACCAGATAATTTCATAATTATTTTTTAAGTATTTTTTTAAATTTTTTAATAACAGATTTAATTCCATAAAAAAAAGATTCGCCTACGATAAAATGTCCAATATTAAATTCATTTATCTCTTTTATTGAACTCAAAATTTCTGCAGTTTTATAATCCATTCCATGTCCTGCATGAACTTTTAACTCAATTTTTTTAGCATATTTTGCACACTTTTTAATTTTATTTAGTTCATCGGTAAATTTTCTTTTTTGTTTTACTAAGCGTGATAATTTACCAGTGTGTAATTCAACACATTGAGAATTTAATTCTTTTGATATTTTAATATTATTTAAAGTTGGATTAATAAACAAACTAGTTCTAATTTTAGCTTTATTTAAAATTTGTAATATTTTTTTTAATTTAAATTTATTTTTTGAAACATTTAAACCACCCTCTGTAGTAATTTCTTTTCTTCTTTCTGGAACAAGGCATATATAATCAGGTTTATACTTCAATCCAATACTAAGCATTTTAAAATTAACACCTATTTCTAAATTAACTTTTAATTTTTTGTTTTTACAAATTTTCTTAACATCGCTATCTATTATATGTCGTCTATCTTCTCTCAAATGTATTGTAATAGAGTCAGCGCCATATTTTTGCACTACTTTAGCAGCTAAGAATGGATCAGGGTGAAATTCCCCTCGTGAATTTCTTATAGTTGCTACATGATCTATGTTTACTCCCAGTTTTATCATTTAATAAACCTACTACCAGGAGAAGAAATAGGTTTTAATTTTAAATTTTTAGGTAAGTTTTTTTTATTAAATGTCGGTACATCTATTTTAATGTGAGAAATTATTTTTTTTTTTATTCGAAGATTTTTATTATTTGATCTGTCAATTATTGCTGCAAAACCTATTAATTTTGCTTTAGATTTTCTAATTAATTTTACACATTCCAAACTTGATTTTCCAGTAGTTATAACGTCTTCTACTATTATCACTCTCATATTTTTTTTAATATTAAACCCTCTTCTTAATGTAAATTTTCCTTTAACACGTTCGCAAAAAATTGTTTCTTTTTTAAGCAATCTTCCAATTTCATATCCAATAATAATTCCTCCCATTGCTGGTGATAAAATTAAATCAATTTTTTTAAAATTTTTTTTAATTTTTTTAGCTAAAGATTTGCAAATTTTATTTGCAATATGTGGAAAACTTAAGAGTTTTGCGCACTGTATGTACTGAGATGAGTGAAGTCCTGATGATAAAACAAAATGACCATCTAGAAGCGCATTAGTTTTTTTTAAAATATTTAAAGATTTTTTGTGTGAAAGCATTTCTTTTGTTTTCGTGTCTTATGATTTTAAATTTAATCTGTTTTTGTTTTAACTCACTGATAAAATTTGTAAAGTTTTTCAGTTCATTTATAGTCAAATTAAATCTAAAGTTTATGTATTCTTTAGTTTTTTCCTTCATTTCAACGCTAGAAATGTTAAGTTTGTGTATACCAATCAAAGTTGAGATCTCGCCTAGTTTACCTGGTATATCTGGGAGTGAAATCCATAAAGTAGTGTTATATTTCTTAATTCTATCATCTTTCTTAATTATATCTTTGGCATGCCAATATTTTCTTATTGCGGCTCTTGCTTTACCTGTTTTTGTTAAAGGCAACCAATGTAATGATGGTGATTTTTTTTTTGAAGTAATAATATTGACTATATCACCATTTCTTAGAATACTTTCTAAGCCACTTTGTTTTCCATTTATCTCACAGCCAATTGCTGTGTCGCCAATTTTAGTATGAACAGCATAGGCAAAATCTATTGGTGTGGCATCTTTTGGTAACTTAATCACTGAACCTTTTGGTGTAAAACAGAAAGCGTTTTCTTGAAACATTTGTAATTTTGTATATTCAAAAAAATGTTCAGGATTTTCGTTCCTATCCATAATATCTACTAAATCTTTTAACCAATCGTACTCTTTCCATGTAAGAGAATTAAATTTTTCAGAAGATTTGTATTTCCAATGTGATGCTATACCCCTTTCAGCAAAATCATGCATTGGCTGTGTTCTTATTTGAATCTCAATAGGTCTTTTGTTGGGACCTATTATTGCAGTATGCAGTGATTGGTATTTGTTAATCTTTGGCGAAGAAATGTAATCTTTAAATTTGCCTGGAATACAGTTGTATTCTCCATGAAATATACCAAGAGCTCTATAACAATCTTCTATACTTTCCAATATAACTCTAAAACCAATAATATCTGTTATTTGTTCAAGTGAAACTCTTTTTTTTTGAACTTTTCTCCATATTGAAAAAGGTGTTTTTTCTCTGCCAATTATTTTTGCATTGAGCTTGTGTTGATTTAATAAATCACTAAATTGAAAAGAAATTGAATTAAAAGAATTAACTTTGTCATCTTTAATAGTATCGAGTCTTTTTTTAATTAATGCACGTGCATCACTATTTAGTACTTGAAAAGACAAGTCTTCTAGCTCATCTCTTATTCTGTGCATTCCCATTCTATCTGCTAAAGGTGAATAAATTTCCATAGTTTCTTTAGCAATTCTTATTTGTTTTTCTTTTTTCTTTATAAAGCTAATAGTTCTCATGTTATGTAAACGATCAGCAAGTTTTACTAGCAAAACTCTAATATCTTTTGATGTGGCTAATATTAGTTTTCTAAAATTTTCTGCTTTTGAATTAGTAGATGCTTGATTTTCGAATACAGAAATTTTTGTCACACCATCAACTAGATCGGCTACTTCTTGTCCAAATTCACCTTTTATTGTTTCATATGTAGCATGTGTGTCTTCAATTGTGTCATGTAGCAGGCCGGTTGCTATAGTAGCGCTATCAAGCTTTAACTCAGTAAGTATATTTGCAACAGCTATAGGATGATTGATATAGGGAACTCCTTCGTCTCTTTTTTGTGTCTCGTGAGCTCTTAAAGCAAATTCATAGGCTTTGTTTAAAGTTTTCGGATTTAAAAACTTATTATATGATTTTACTTTATTTATTAAATCATCAGATTTAAGCATAATTCATTATATCATTAATTTAGATTTGTTTAATAGATCTTAAATCTTCATTATTCAAAAAACTAATTAATTTAACAATATTTACTTTTTTAACTGGATGTGTCCAATTACTAGATATTTCAAATAAAGGCAATAAAACAAAATTTCTTTGCTCAACGCAAGGATGTGGCAATACAAGATTTGAAGAATCATTTAATTTAATGATTTTTTGATCATAATCAATTATATCAATATCGCAGGTTCTCGGTTCATTTTTTTTAAATCTTTTTCTACCAAGCTCTAATTCAATTTTATGACATATACTTAAAAGTTGTTTAGCTGAAAAAGTTGTTTTTATTTTTAATACGACATTTATAAATTTTGGTTTCCTGGGGTCTGGCCATGATGGTGTTTCATACTTACTAGATGATTTAACAATTTGAATTGAATTATTTTGTAGTTTGAATTTTGCTAATTCTATATACAATTTTTTATTTCCTTTGTTTGAACCTATAGCAATAAATGCAAATTTAGCTTGTTTTTCTGACATATCTTGCCTTGTCACGATTCCAATCTCTACGTTTTATAGATTGTCTTTTATCATATTTTTTTTTTCCTTTGGCAACCGCAATTTGAATTTTTGCTTTTCCTTTTTTAAAATACATTTTTGTAGGTATTAAAGTAAAACCTTCTCGTTGCATTTTTCCTATAAGCTTATTTATTTCTTTTTTATTAAGTAAAAGTTTTCTTTCATCAATAGGATTATGATTTGAGTAACTAGCCTGTTTGTATGATGAAATATGTGAATTAATTAAAAAAATCTCACCATTTTTTTCAACAGCATATGAATCAGCAATGTTTACTTTTCCATTTCTAACAGATTTAATTTCTGAGCCTTTTAAAACTATCCCAGCTTCGTAAATATCTTCAAAAAAATAGTTAAAGCTTGCCTTGCGATTCAAACATATAATTTTTAAACCAAGATTGGTTTTTTTTTTCATTAACTAATAAGTTTAGCAGATGATAAAGCTTTTTTTACTTTTTCTTGTGTTTCTTTTTTAATTTTAACTAACGGAAGTCTAATTTCATCATCACATAATCCTAAAAGTTTTGCTGCATATTTGGCAGGCGCAGGATTACTTTCAATAAATAAAGATTTATGTAAAGGTTGCAACATTTGATCTATTCTTTCAGCTTCTTTTATCTCATTATCAGATTTTGATTTTGAATATTTTTGCATATCAGAACATAACTTCGGTGCGATATTAGCTGTGACTGAAATAATTCCCACTCCACCTCTTTTATTAAATTCCAATGCGAGTCCATCTTCTCCAGTAAGCTGGATAAATTCAGGTCCTAATTTATTTATTGTTTGATCAAGTCTATTTAAGTCACCTGTTGCATCTTTAACACCAGCAATATTTTTAAGTTCAAATAATCTAGCCATGGTGTCAACTGACATATCAATTACACATCTGCTTGGAATGTTATAAATTATAATAGGAAGACTTGTGTTATCATTTATTGCTTTATAGTGCTGATACAAACCTTCTTGAGTAGGTTTGTTATAATAGGGGGTAACAATTAAAGCTCCATCAGCTCCTGCTTTTTCAGCATGCTTAGTTAATGATATTGCTTCAGCGGTTGAATTTGAACCTGTTCCAGCTATAACTGGAATTTTACCTTTAGATTCATTAATGCAAAGCTCAATAACCTGTTCGTGCTCTTTATGGGTCAACGTTGGAGATTCGCCTGTTGTTCCTGCTGGAACCAAGCCGTTAGTACCATTTTTTAAATGAAAATGAATTAATTTGATATAACAATCAACATCTAGTTGATTATTTTTAAATGGAGTGATTAACGCAACATTTGATCCTTTAAACATAAATACTTATAACATAATTTATAGATTCATTTAGTAAAATTTATGCCACATAGACCTTTTTTATTAATACAATTAACAATATTTTTATTATTTTTTAATACCAGTATTTATGCGGAAAAACTAAAAATAACACCCGTAAAAAAACCAACATTAGAAACGAAAATTATTAAAAAAAAAATAGTTCAAGGAATATTAAAACCAAAGCCAAAACCAAAAAGTGAAGCTCCGAAAAAAGAAAAAAAAGTAGAAAAAAAAGAAAAAATTAAAAAAATTGATAAAAAATTGGGAATATTGCTTCCAAAAAGCAAACCTCTTATTGTTAAAAAAGAAAAAACTAAGTCTAAAGAAAAATCAAAATATTTTAGACAAAAAGATTACATTTTTGCTAAAAGAGCAATTCAAGAAATAGAGAAAAAAAAATGGATAAAGGCTTTAAAAATTGCAAAAAAAGCAAGAGAGAAATCTATATATGATTTTATACAATGGAGATACCTTTTAACAAAAGGTAATAGTGCATCCTTTTATGATTATCAACAATTTATAAATAAAAATAGCAATTACCCTAGAATTAATAGAGTTAAATTTTTAGCTGAACACAAATTATCTACTGACAAAATATCTCCAAAAAAAATAATTAGTTGGTTTGAACACAATAAACCTTTAAGTGGTTTTGGAAAATTAATTCTTGGTGAAAGCCATATAATCAATGGAAACAAAACACTTGGAATTAAATTAATAAAAGAAGGCTGGATTACTGCACAACTTAGTAGATCTGATATGAAATTATTTAGAAAAAAATTTAAGAAATATCTTGCTTCAAATGACTACGTTAAAAGAGCAGATTATTTAGCCTGGGAAAATAAATATTGGGACTTAAAAAGAATGTTGAGGTATTTACCAAAAGACTACCAGCTTTTATATACAGCAAGACAAATTTTAATGAGTAAATCTTATGGTGTTGATGCAGCTATATCTAAAGTTCCCAAAAAATTTAAAAATGATGCAGGTTTAAATTATGATCGTTTAAAATGGAGAAGAAAAAGAGGAAGAGTTGATAGTTCTTTAGAAATATTACTTAAAATCAAAAATACAAATGAGTATATGGTGAGACCTGATAAATGGTGGAAAGAACGAGAAATAATAGCAAGATCACTTATTTATAAAAAAAAATACGAGACTGCATATAAGATAGCTAGCAAACATGCATTGAAAGAAGGTCCTGAGTATGCTGCGGCTGAATGGATGAGTGGATGGATTGCATTAAGCTTTTTAAACGACCCAATTCTAGCAAAAGATCATTTTGAAAATTTTTATAACAATGTTGGATATCCAATAAGTTTATCAAGAGGTGCTTACTGGTTAGGGAAATCTTATGACAAAATTAATAAAACTTTAGCAAACAAATGGTATGCCGAAGCAGCAAAATTCCTTTCCACATATTATGGTCAATTAGCACATTTAAAATTATATCCAAATGAACCATTTGAACTTCCTGAGCAGTTAAAAGTAGATAAAAAATTTAAAAAAAAATTTTATGAAAACGATTTAGTAAAAATTGTTTTATTGTTAGATGAGCTTGATAAAGATAAATATACAAAACATATATTAAGACATCTAGCAACAATAAATATCAGTGAAGGAAGTGAAATATTGGCGGCTGAATTAGCAACTACTATTTCAAGATATGACTTTGCTATACAGATATCAAAATTAGCTTCTTATGAAAAAAGATTTCATAACAATTTTAATTATCCTTTAATAAGCACACCAAAATATATTAATGGAAGAAAAATTCCTGAAACACCACTTATTTTATCTATTATTAGACAAGAAAGTGAATTTGATATGACAGCGCATAGCCATGCTGGTGCAAAAGGGTTAATGCAATTAATGCCCTATACTGCAAAAGTTGTGTCAAAACAGGCAAAACTTCCGTATTCAAGATCTAGACTAACATCTGATCCTGAATATAACATTAATTTAGGATCACATTATATTGCAGGTTTAATTTTGGAGTATGACGGTTCATATCCATTTGCTATTGCAGCTTACAATGCAGGTCCAAAAAGAGTAAAATATTGGAAAAGAATAAATAAAAACCCTCAAAAAAAACAGATTGATTATGTTAATTGGATTGAGTTAATTAAATTTAGAGAAACAAGAAATTATGTACAAAGAGTTTTAGAAAATTACAATGTCTACAGGTATATGATTGAAAAAAAACCAATAAAAATGAAAAATTTCTTTAAAGATGATCCTCTTTATTAGTGGCGGAAAGGGAGGGATTCGAACCCTCGGTACATCTTGCGACGCACGACGAGTTAGCAACCCGTTGGTTTAAACCAGCTCACCCACCTTTCCGTTGATTACTGTGTAACTTGAAATCATTGAATATTCAATATTAATCAAGTATTTTCACTCAAATTATGAAAAATAAATATTCAATATTTTCTCTAATTAAAAATGCTTTTAGTTATCATGAAAATTGGCAAAGAGCATGGAGAGATCCTGAGCCAAAAAAAGAATATGATGCAGTAATTGTTGGTGGGGGTGGTCATGGTTTAGCAACAGCTTATTACATGGCTAAAAAACATAATATGAAAAATATAGCTGTTGTTGAAAAAGGTTGGATTGGTGGAGGTAACACTGGAAGAAACACTACTATAATTAGATCTAACTATCTTTGGGATGCAAGTGCAGGATTATATGATCATGCACTGAAAATTTGGGAAGGCTTATCTCAAGAACTAAATTACAATGTAATGTTTAGTCAAAGAGGTGTAATGAATTTAGCTCACAATCTTCAAGATGTAAGAGATTTAAAAAGAAGAACTCATGCTAATAGATTGAATGGGATTGATGCTGTTTGGTTAAACACTGAAGAAGTTAAAAAATTTTGCCCAATAATTAATACATCACCTGATATTAGGTACCCGGTTTTGGGTGGTACTTTACAAAGAAGAGCTGGTACAGCAAGACATGATGCCGTTGCTTGGGGATACGCAAGAGGAGCAGATTCTATGGGTGTTGATATTATTCAAAATTGTGAAGTTAAGGGAATAAAAAGAAATAGAGATAGTGTTGAAGGTATAGAAACAACAAAAGGATTTATAAAAACAAAAAAAATTGGAGTGGTTGCTGCAGGCCACTCAAGTGTCATTGCTAACATGGTAGATATAAAGCTACCTTTAGAAAGTAAACCTTTACAAGCATTAGTATCAGAACCTGTAAAACCAATTATTGATACAGTAGTTATGTCAAATGCTGTGCATGCCTATGTTAGCCAATCAGATAAAGGTGAATTAGTTATAGGAGCCGGAACAGATGCATATGTCTCTTATACGCAAAGAGGTAGTCATGATGTCGTTGAGGGAACTTTAAAAGCAATATTAGAGCTATACCCTATTTTTAGTAGAATGAAAATGTTAAGACAATGGGGAGGAATCGTAGATATTTGCCCAGACGCTAGTCCAATAATTAGTAAAACACACATTAAAGGATTATATTTTAATTGTGGTTGGGGAACTGGTGGATTCAAAGCTACACCAGGTTCTGGTGATTTGTTTGCACATACTATAGCTAACGACGAACCTCATAAATTAAACGCTGATTTTAATATTAATAGATTTGTAAGTGGTGATCTTGTTGATGAACATGGAGCAGCTGCTGTAGCACACTAATGTTTTTAATTAATTGTCCATATTGCGGTGAAAGAGATCAAAGCGAATTTTCTGCTGGTGGTGAAGCGCACATTGTTAGACCAAAACAACCTACAGAATTAAGTGATGATCAATGGGCCGAATTTTTATTTATGAGAAAAAATATTAAAGGAATTCAGTTAGAGAGATGGAATCATGCTCACGGATGTAGAAAGTGGTTCAACATGGTTAGAGATACATCAAACGATAAAATTCATGGTGTATACAAAATGGGTGAAAAACCTCCTATAAAATAATGAGCAAAAATTTAAGAACAACAAATAGCAAGTTTATTGACCAAACATCTAGAATATCTTTTAAGTTTGATGGTAAAACTTTATACGGATTTAAGGGTGATACTTTAGCATCAGCTTTATTAGCAAACGACATTCACCTTGTTGGGAGAAGTTTTAAATATCATCGTCCAAGAGGAATAATGACTTGTGGTTCTGAAGAACCTAATGCAATTGTTCAATTAGGAAATGATCTTTCAATGACTGAGCCCAATACAAGAGCTACTGAGATAGAATTATATGAAGGTTTAGAAGCTACCAGCCAAAATTGTTGGCCAAGTGTTAATTTTGACATAGGTGCAATAAATAATTTTTTATCCCCTTTTTTACCAGCAGCTTTTTATTATAAAACATTCATGTGGCCTGCTAGTTTTTGGAAAAAATATGAATACTTTATTAGAAAATCTGCAGGTCTTGGTAAATCTCCAACAAAACCTGATAAAGATATTTATGATCACAAATACTTACATTGCGATGTCTTAATTGTCGGAGGAGGAATATCCGGAATAATTGCTGCTAAAATAGCTTCACAGAATAACTTAAATACAGTTTTGTTAGATGATAAAAATAACTTAGGTGGAACTACAATTTTTCAAGATAATGAATGTTTTAAAATAAATAACTCTTATTCCAATGAGTGGTTAAAAAAAGAAATTGAATCATTAAATTCATTTAAAAATTTAACTATAAAAAAAAGAACAACATTAGCGGCCTATCATAGTTACAATTTCCTGCTAGCTAGAGAAAACTTGACTGATCATTTAAGTTTAGATGAAAAAAAAAATAAAATTCGTCAAAGACTTTGGAAAATTAGAGCAAAAAAAGTAATTATAGCCTCGGGCGCCATGGAAAGACCATTAATTTTCAACAATAATGATAGACCAGGTATTATTCTTTCAACATCAATTAAAAAATATATAGATTATTACGGTGTTAAGTGTGGTCAAAAAATATCTTTATTTACTAATAATGATACAGCTTATGAAACTGCTATTTCTTTAAACAAGAGCGGAGTTCGCGTAAATTCAGTGATCGATATAAGAGATAAATCAAACTCAGCTATTGTTAAAGAGGCTGAAAAATTGGGAATTAAAATTTATTGGAAACATACTGTGGTTAATACAAGTGGCTACAAAAGAATTAATTCAATTGAATTAATGAAGTTATCTGATGACGGAACTGCTGTTGTGGAAAATAAAACAAAAGAAGAATGTGATTGTTTAGGTATTTCAGGCGGTTGGACACCTAGAGTGCATTTATTTACTCAATCGGGTGGTAAACTAAAATTTATAGATAAAGATAATATTTTTCTGCCTGATAAGTCAGTATCAGAACAAATAAGCATTGGATCATGTAATGGCGATTTTGAGTTAGATGATGTTATAAAAAATTCCATTAAATCAATTAAAAATTTTTTAAATATAAATAGTTCAGATTATGAAAATTTAAAAATTAATTGTTCAAAAGAAACGGATAAAAAAAATATTTGGTTGCTTCCATCAAATAAACCTTTAGGCAAAACTAAACCATTTTTGGATTTTCAAAATGACTCTACAGCAAAAGATGTAAAACTAGCTTTAAGAGAAGGTTTTAAATCAATCGAACATGTCAAAAGATATACAACAACTGGAATGGGTACCGATCAAGGTAAATTATCAAACATGCATGCTTTAGGAATTATTGCGGAAACGGCTGAAGTTAAAATGGGTGAATTGGGAA
>CACFBW010000002.1 GCA_902564565.1 uncultured Pelagibacteraceae bacterium
AATTTCTTTAATCAACCTAATGAAATTATATTTAGATCATTTGGAGAGATTATACGGGGTATTGGTAAAAAATATTATTTACCTAGAGGAAAGAGTATAAGTTCAGTTATATCAAGTATTAAATCCAAGAAATTTAAAAAATTAACCTTAGGTGGCTGCATAATTCAAAAAGTAAGCGAAACAGTGATTGTTTCTTCAGAAACTTCATAAAAAAGTCAAATTTTGTACTAAAATGCTACTTGTTTAATTTGCAATAATTCTTATCTTATAATTATGAATTTTAAAAATTTAGCTATGTGGGCTGTAATAGTTTTTTTAACTATAGGTCTTTACAATATGTTCAAAAATCCACAAGGCTCTTTGAATAAGACAAATACAATAATATTTTCAGAATTTTTATCTGAAGTTGACAATGGTAGAGTTGTTAAAGTTGAAATAAAAGAAAACAACATTAGAGGAGTTATGTCTAACGGTGAAGTATTTACAACTTATTCACCTAACTATCCAAATTTAATAGAAAGACTTTCAGATAAAGGAGTAAGCATATCAGCATCTCCTGTTGACGAAAAAATGCCATCACTTTTTGGTGTTCTGATCTCTTGGTTTCCAATGCTATTATTAATTGCAGTTTGGATTTTCTTTATGAGACAAATGCAAGGTGGAAAAGGTGGAGCAATGGGCTTTGGACGTTCAAAAGCAAAAATGATGAACGAATTAAAAGGAAAAGTAACTTTTAATGATGTAGCAGGCATTGAAGAAGCAAAAGAAGAAGTTGAAGAAGTAGTAGAATTTTTAAAAGACCCAAAAAAATTTAGTAGACTCGGTGGAAAAATTCCTAGAGGCTGTTTGTTAGTTGGTCCTCCAGGAACTGGAAAAACTTTGTTAGCGAGAGCGATAGCTGGAGAAGCTGGTGTCCCATTTTTTACAATTTCAGGATCTGATTTTGTTGAAATGTTTGTTGGAGTTGGAGCTTCAAGAGTTAGAGATATGTTTGAACAGGGAAAAAAACATTCTCCTTGTATAATTTTTATAGATGAAATTGATGCTGTTGGAAGAAGTAGAGGTGCAGGTTTAGGTGGAGGCAACGATGAAAGAGAACAAACTTTAAATCAATTACTAGTGGAAATGGATGGGTTTGATACTAATGAGGGAGTTATAATAATTGCAGCAACCAATAGACCCGATGTGCTGGATCCTGCTCTACTAAGACCAGGAAGATTTGATAGACAAGTGGTAGTTTCACTTCCAGATATTATTGGCAGAGAAAAAATATTAAAAGTACATGCAAAAAAAATATCAATGGCACCTGATGTTAATTTAAGAACAGTAGCACGGGGCACACCTGGGTTTTCAGGAGCAGATTTGGCAAATTTAGTAAATGAAGCAGCTTTACTAGCTGCTAGAAAAAATAAAAGAATTGTAACTTATGATGAATTTGAAGAAGCTAAAGATAAAGTTATGATGGGTGCAGAGAGAAGATCCATGGTAATGACCGAAGAAGAAAAAAAATTAACCGCATATCACGAAGCAGGTCATGCAATTGTAACTATTAATGAAAAAGCAGCTTACCCAATTCATAAAGCCACTATAATACCAAGAGGAAGAGCCTTAGGAATGGTTATGCAGTTACCAGAAAAGGATGAAGTTTCGCAGACAAGAGAACAATTGCATGCGCAAATGGCAATTGCTATGGGAGGTAGAGTTGCAGAGGAATTAATTTTTGGTGATGACAAAGTAACAACTGGGGCTGCAAGTGATATTGAACAAGCAACAAAAAGAGCTAGAGCTATGGTTATGAGAGCAGGTCTTAGCAAAGAACTAGGACCAGTTGCATACGGTGAAAATGAAGAAGAAGTATTTTTAGGACGTTCTGTAGCTAGACAGCAAAACATGTCAGAAGAAACAGCAAAGAAAGTAGATTCTGAAATAAGAAAATTTGTTGAAAAGGGATATGACAGAGCAAGGAAAGTACTAACAGAAAAAATTGATGATTTGCATAAACTTGCAAAAGCACTTTTAACCTACGAAACACTTACAGGAAGCGAAATTGAGGATTTAATCAATAAGAACCTATATCCTGCCAATAAAGAGAATTTAAAAGAAGAAGAAGAAAAACAAGATTCAGCTTTAGGTTCAATGGGATTAAAGCCTAAAATAGTTCATTAAATTAAAATGATCAAATATTACACTAGGGTGTGTAATTTTTATTCAGGACAAAAATCAAAGGAAAAAGTTAAAGAAGGATTAGCTCTACCTATAAGCAATAATAATTTATTATCTTTTGATACTATAGAAATTATAACAAGGAAACATAAAAAAAAAATTCACATAAAAGAAATAAAAAAACAGAGTTATAAAATTAAAAAAAAAATCAAGGAAGACATTAAGTTAATTATAGGAAAAAAAAAATTTAAAGGATTAAATTTTTTAAATTTTCCTATTTTAATGGGAGTAATTAATTTAACACCAGATAGTTTTTCAGATGGAGGAAAATTTAATAAGAAAAATTCAGGATTCCATCGTGCAAGTTATTTAATAAAAAAAGGATGTGAAATTTTAGATATAGGTGGAGAGTCAACAAGACCTGGGGCTAAATATGTTAGTAAAGCAATAGAATGGAAAAGAATTAAAAAAACTTTAAAAAAGGTTAGAAAACTAAATGCACTTATTTCTTTAGATACTCGAAAAAGCTGGATTATGGAAAAAGGAATAAAAAATAAAGTAAATTTAATAAATGACGTTTCTGGTTTTGATCATGATATTAATACAGTAAATGTTTTAAAAAAACATAAAATCCCATTCGTTATTCATCACATGCAAGGAACTCCACAAAATATGCAAAAAAACCCAAAATATAAAAACGTTCTTTTAGATATTTATGATTTTTTTGAAAATAAAATAAAAAAAATGAGATCTCTAGGAATTAAGCACAAAAATATTATTTTGGATCCAGGCATTGGTTTTGGTAAAAATTTGAAACATAATATGACCTTAATTAACAATATTTCTATTTTTCACTCGCTTGGATTTCCTATAATGTTGGGCGTTTCTAGAAAAAGATTTATTAAAGATTTATCCGGAAATAATGACAGTAAAGAAAGGTTGGGTGGTACAATATCATCCATTTTATATGCAATGACACAAGGAATTCAAATATTAAGAGTTCATGATGTGAATGAAGTTAATCAAAGTATAAAAGTTTTTAAATCATTAAATTTTAAATAATGTCAAAAAAATATTTTGGTACTGATGGAATTAGAGGAAAGGTAAATGAGGGAAATATTAATGGTGAAATGTTTTTTAAGTTTGGTTTAGCTGCAGGAACATACTTTAAAAATTTAAAAAAAAATAAACAAATAGCTGTTATTGCTAAAGACACTAGACTATCCGGTTATACTTTAGAGCCCGCTTTGGTGTCTGGTTTAGCATCTGCTGGAATGCATGTTTACACACTGGGACCCTTGCCAACCAATGGTCTTGCTATGTTAACGAAGAGAATGAAGGCAAATATGGGCATTATGATAACAGCATCTCACAATCCTTATTTTGACAATGGATTAAAATTGTTTGGACCTGATGGGTTAAAACTATCTGATAAAATTGAAAAAAAAATTGAAAAATTAATAGATTCAAAAATAACAAAAAATTTATCTAAACCAAATATTCTCGGTAGGGTAAAAAGATTAGAGAATGCTAACGATAGATATATTCAAATTTTGAAATCTAATTTCCCAGTTAATTTTAGTTTAAAAGGAATTAAAATCGCTATAGATTGTGCAAATGGTGCCGGGTATAAATCTGGACCGAAACTTTTAAAATCTTTAGGGGCAAAAGTTTATAATGTTGGAACGTTTCCTAATGGTTTAAATATTAATCAAAATTGTGGATCTACTTTTCCAAAAAAGATTAAATCTTTAGTTAAAAAACATAGAGTTAGTTTGGGAATATCATTAGACGGTGATGCAGATAGAATTATTCTATGTGATGAAAAAGGAACCATAGTTGATGGTGATCAGATTATAGCGATGCTAGCCAATAGATGGAAAAGAAAAAAAATTCTTAGAGGTGGTGTAATTGGAACTTTAATGTCTAATTATGGATTACAAAATTATTTTAAAGAAAAAAAAATAAAATTTATAAGAGCCAATGTTGGAGACAGATACGTTAAAGAAAAAATGCAAAAAAATAAATTTAACCTAGGAGGAGAACAATCAGGTCATATTATATTGGGAAATTTTGCAACAACTGGTGATGGATTGCTAGTAGCATTAGAAGTTTTATTTTCAATGAGAAAAGGAAGAAAAGCTAGTGAGTTATTAAATGTTTTTAAACCTATGCCGCAAATTTTAGAAAATGTCCTTGTAAGAGATAAAAATACAATAAACAAATTAAAGTGTAAAAAAGCAATTAAAAAAGCTAATAAACTAATGGGTAGAAGTGGAAGACTTTTGATTAGAAAATCTGGTACAGAACCCAAAATTAGAATTATGGGCGAGTCACATAATAAAAATTTGATTATAAAATGTATAAAAATAATTAAACGGTCAATAAAATATTGAAACTTTGAAACTTAAGTCTAAAATTTTAATAATTGCAGGATCTGACTCTTCAGGAGGTGCAGGGATACAAGCTGATATTAAAACTGTTACTGCGCTTGGTTCGTATGCCATGACTGCAATAACTGCTGTAACCTCTCAGAACACAAACGGTGTAAAATCAATCATACCTATACCAGCAAAGGAAATATCAAAGCAAATAGAATTTACATCTAAAGATATTAAACCGGACGCAGTTAAAATTGGAATGCTTCATTCGGTTGAAGTTATCAATGCAGTATTAAAGTCTTTAAATAAAATAAGAGTAAAAAAAATTATTTTGGACCCGGTAATGGTTGCTAAAGGCGGAACTCAATTAATTGATAGTCTTTCAATTAAAATTTTAAAATCAAAACTAATGAAAAAAGTTAGTTTAATAACGCCAAATATTCCCGAAGCAGAAATTTTAACAAAAACAAAAATTTCTTCAGCAAACGATATGATTTATGCTGCAAAAATTTTAATGTGTTTGGGAGCAAAAAATGTATTGATCAAAGGCGGACATCTTAAATCAAGAATTGTCCAAGATATTTTTTTAAATAAAAATGAAATATCAGTTTTTAAAAACAAAAAAATTCATACAAAAAACACACACGGTACAGGATGCACATTGTCTAGCGCTATTACCACATATTATTCATGTGGAAAAACATTAAAGAAATCTTGTGGTATGGCAATTAAGTATGTTAACCATTCGATTGGTACAGGACCAAGATATGGCAAAGGTCATGGGCCAATAAATCATTTAAGTACAATAAATATTAATAAAAAGTTTAAATGAAAAATGTAGTTGTTGTTGGCTCTCAATGGGGAGACGAAGGTAAAGGAAAAATTGTTGATTGGCTTTCAAGTGAGGCTGATATTGTTGTAAGATTTCAGGGAGGACATAACGCAGGACATACTTTAGTTATTGACGGCGTAACATACAAGCTGAGATTATTGCCCTCAGGGATTGTAAGAAAAGATAAAGTCTCAATTATTGGAAATGGCGTTGTTGTTGATCCGTGGGCTTTATTGGATGAAATTAAAGAAATTAAATCAAAAGGCGTTGAAATAAATCAAAAAAACTTAATTGTTTCAGAGGCTGCAAATTTAATTTTACCATTTCATAGAGAAATGGATGAAATAAGAGAAGACGCAGCAGGCAAAGCTAAAATAGGAACAACAAGAAGAGGAATTGGCCCAGCATACGAAGATAAAGTTGGTAGAAGATCAATTAGAGTTATGGATTTAGTTTCTGAGAAAAATTTGGATCATAGATTAGAAACAGTTTTAATGCATCACAACGCAATAAGAAAAGGATTGGGAAAAGAAATTTATAAAAAAGATAAACTAAAACAAGATTTATTAAAGATAGCACCAGAAATTTTAAAGTACTCACAGCCAGTATGGAAAAAAATAAATGAATTTAAATCACAAGGAAAAAAAATATTATTTGAAGGTGCGCAAGGCATTTTACTTGATGTTGATCATGGTACATATCCATTCGTCACATCCTCAAACACAGTAGCTTCAGCTGCGGCAACCGGCTCTGGTTGTGGTCCTAACTCAATAAATTATGTTTTGGGTATCACAAAAGCTTATACCACCAGAGTTGGAGAAGGTCCTTTTCCAACAGAACTGACAGATAAAATAGGAGAAAAATTAGGAACTATAGGAAAAGAATTTGGAACAGTTACAAGTAGAAAAAGAAGATGTGGATGGTTTGACGGAGTTTTAGTTAGACAAACAATTAAAATTGCTGGAATAGATGGTATAGCATTAACCAAACTAGATGTTTTAGATCAATTAGATGAAATTAAGATGTGTGTCGCATATGAAGTTGATGGAAAAAAAATGGATTATTTACCTGCAGCTGTAGATGATCAATTAAAAGCAAAACCTGTTTATAAAAATTTTAAAGGTTGGAATTGTTCGACCAAGGGTATAAAAAAATTTGATGACCTTCCTGATAATGCAAAAAACTATATTAAAGAATTAGAAAAATTTATAGAAATAAAAGTTGCTAGTATTTCCACAAGTCCAGAAAGAAATGATACTATATTAATAGTTGACCCTTTTGACAGCTAGTTTGCTGGTAGAAGATTTTTTGATTTTGCAGAATTTAACATATGTTTTTGAAGCTTTTCGAAAGCTTTGTTTTCAATTTGCCTTATTCTTTCTCTGCTTATTTTGTATTTTTTACTTAGATCTTCTAAGGTAGTTGGTTCATCGTTTAACCTTCTTGAGTATAAAATTTCTTTTTCTCTATCATTTAATATTTTAATCGAGTCTTTTAAAAGATCTTTTCTTTGGTCCATTTCTTCTTTTTGAGCTAATTTTAACTCCTGATCCATCTCTTTGTCTACAATCCAATCTTGCCATTCATCTCCATCTTCACCGATTTGAGCGTTAAGAGAATGTTCTTTTCCATACAATCTTCTATTCATTGAAACGACTTCTTCTTCACTCACATTTAATTTATCTGCGATTTCAGAAACATGTTCTTTTCTTAAATCACCTTCGGTTGTAGGTGCGATTTGATTTTTTAGTTTTTTTAAATTAAAAAATAATTTTTTCTGTGCTGTTGTTGTTCCAATTTTAACCAAACTCCAGGATCTTAAAATGTATTCCTGGATAGATGCTTTTATCCACCACATAGCATATGTAGCTAATCTAAAACCTTTTTCTGGTTCAAACTTTTTTACAGCTTGCATAAGACCAATATTACCCTCTGAAATCATTTCATTAACCGGCAGTCCATAACCTTTGTAACCCATTGCAATTTTTGCAACTAATCTTAAATGACTTGTAACAAGTTTTTCAGCAGATTTAATGTTACCAGTGGATTTCCAATTTTTTGCCAGCATATATTCTTCTTCAGCATCTAACATTGGGAATTTTTTAATCTGAGCAAGATAAGCTGACAACCCACCTTCATTAGATAGAGCAGGAAGATTATAACTATAAGTTGTATTCATAGATCTATTTATTTAATTAAGATTTTTAATTTTACAATGATTTATTTATCAATATTTCTTAGGGTTTTTACTATTTCCATTAAATCATTTGGCAAAATAGATGTAAATCTTAATTTTTTTTTAGATGTAGGATGAATAAATCCAAGCACTTTAGCATGTAAAAACTGTCTATTTAAATTATAGATAAGCTTTTCAAGATTTTGATTAATGTTTTTTAATTTTTTAAATTTTTTTCTATACTTTTCATCTCCCAAGATATTGTTTCCTTTGTGACTCATGTGAACTCTTATTTGATGTGTTCTTCCAGTTTCAAGCTTACACTCAACCAAGCTTAGAGTTGGCGTGTTGTCATTTTCAAATACTTTTAAGGTTTTATAATTTGTGATTGCTTTCTTTCCTTTTGTTATCCCAACTTCCATTAACTGTCTGTTTTTTGAACTTCGAGTAATTAAGGTTTCAATTCTTCCAGACTGTGGTCTTAATTTTCCCCAGATCATCAATTCATATATTCTCTCAATAGAATGTTTATTAAATTGATTTGATAAATTTTCGTGAGAAAAATTATTTTTTGCAACCACAACCAATCCAGAGGTATCTTTATCTATTCTGTGAACAATTCCAGGTCTTAATTCTTCTCCTATATTTGATAAATTTTTTCCACAATGACTTACAAGAGCATTTACTATTGTATTATCATGATTTCCAGCCCCAGGATGTATTATAATTCCCGCAGGCTTATTTAAAATCAATAGATCATTATCTTCATAAATAATATCAAGTTTAAACTTATATGGTTTTAATGAGGCTTTTTTTGGCTCAGGTATGACTAAACTAATTTTATCTCCAACTGCAATTTTTCGTGATGGATTGATTATTATTGAATTATTTAATTTAAGATTTTTTTGTAGTATTAAATTTTTAATTCTAGTTCTGCTTAATTTTTTTTCTTTTTTTGAAATAAATGAGTCAATACGACTGCCATTTTCTTTCTCTTTAACAATTATATTAATGATATTTTTCATATTTTATAATAATAATATTATATGCGCTTGTAGCTCAATTGGATAGAGCGCCTGACTTCGGATCAGGAGGTTGAGGGTTCAAGTCCTTCCGAGCGCACCATTATTCACCATTTTTCATTAAAATTTTGAGGCTCGAAGCAATCTGTCATTAATTGCTTCACCCAAACCTTTGTTTGGTATTTTTTCAACCGCAATACTTTTGAATTTCTTCTTTTTAATTATTCGCAAGGTTTTATATAAATTTTTTGCTGCATTTTTAAGATTTTTATTTTTACTTAAATAATAAAAGTTTTTACCAGATAATTTTCTTTTTTTAATTAATATGAAAGCTTCATTTTGTTTTGCTTTATTAACATTTAATCTTACTGGAATCCCGGGAGAATAATGAACTTTTTCTTGTCCAGGTGAAGCAATTTTTTTCTTTTTGTTATTATATTGAATATTAGATTTAAGTATTTTTTTTATTTTTTTTATTTCAGTTCCGCCTAACCTTAGAATCTCAGGTTTGTTTATCAAACTAATGATCGTGGATTCAAGACCTATTTTTGATCTGCCGCCATCAAGGATAAATTTAATTTTTTTTCCAAACTCTTCTTTTACATCTTTTTTTGATACTGGGCTAATTTTAGTTGAAATGTTTGCACTTGGTGCCGCAATTGGGTATTTAAGATTTTTAAGTAATTTTTTTGTAACAGAATTTTTTGGAAATCTTATAGCTAAAGTTTTTTTATTATTAGTAACATTTTTTGAAATTTTGCTATTTTTTTTTAATTTTAAAACGAAAGTGATGGGTCCTGGGCAAAATTTTCTATACAATTTATAAAAAAAATCATTTGTTTCGCAATCAAGTTTTAACATTTTTAAACTATGATAATGCACTATTAATGGGTTTTTTTTGGGTCTTTTTTTTAATTTAAATATTTTTGCTGTTGCAATATTAGAATATGCGTTTGCAGCTAATCCGTATACAGTTTCTGTAGGAATGCCTACGCATTCATTTTTATCTAAATAGTATTTAGCTTTTTTAATATTTGAAAGATTGTTTTTCATGTAATATTACAACTATTATATGAAAGATAAAAATTTGCCAAACGATATTAAAGATAAATCTCTAGACGAACTTACAGAATTAGCTAATAGTATAATTGAAAATCTTGAGAAAGATAAAGATTTGGAAAACTCAATAAATAAGTACCAAGAATTAATAAGGTTGAATAATTTAATTGAAAAAAAATTTCACACAACTTCAAGAAATATATCTCAAAATACTAAAGAAAAAATTAGCAAATTGTTAATAAATAAAGATGGAAAAAAAATTAAATAAAATTGCCAAAGATACTAATTCGTTTTTATCAAAATTTTTATCAAAACAAAAAAAAACAGATTTGATAAAGCCCATGAAGTACGGCTTGTTGCCAGGAGGGAAAAAAATTAGAACAAAATTAATTGTAGATGTTGGAAAAATCTTTCGGATAAAATATCAAAATTTAATCCAAGTTGGAGCAGCTGTAGAGTGTATTCATGCTTATTCTTTAATTCACGACGATCTTCCCTGTATGGATAATGATTTATTAAGAAGAGGCAAGCTATCAACGCATAAGAAATTTGGAGAATCAACAGCAATACTTGCTGGGAATTCTCTTCTTACAATAGCATTTGAAATTCTGAGCCAAAAAAATTTTCTAGTAGATAACAAAGTTAAAGTAAAATTGATTAAATTAATATCAGAATGCTCAGGACACTCTGGAATAGCGGGAGGCCAATATTCTGATTTAAATTTTGAAGGAAAAAAAATTCCTTTGAACAGGGTAGTAGAAATGCAAATAAAAAAAACTGGAAAGCTTTTTAGTTTTTGTTGTATGGCACCCGTGATCATTAATAAAAAGAAAAATTATCTGAAAAATTTTGATGAGATAGGCGCTGATATTGGTTTGCTATTTCAAATAGCAGATGATCTTATTGATTATAGTGGGAATTCAAAAGAAGCAGGAAAAAAAACAAGAAAGGATTTAAAGAAAGGTAAAGCAACACTAATTAGTTTACTAGGTCACCGAAATACTATTAAATATGGAAACAAACTAAAATATAAAATATTTAAAAAACTTAATTCTTTTGGAAAAAGAGCTGAAGATTTAAGAGGTACAGTTAAATATATATTAGAAAGAAGCAAGTGAAGAAGAAATATAAATATTTAGATAAAATTAATTTTCCCATAGATGTTAAAAATTTCAGTCAATCAGAATTAAAGTTTTTAGCAGAAGAAGTCAGAGAAGAAATGATTGACGCTGTCTCTGAAACCGGAGGCCACTTAGGTGCTGGCTTGGGAGTGGTGGAATTGACTGTAGCTTTACACTATATATTTAATACACCAAATGATAAATTAATTTGGGACGTTGGTCATCAAACATATCCTCATAAAATTTTAACAGGAAGAAAAGATAGAATTAGAACATTAAGAAAAGGAAATGGTTTGTCTGGTTTTACAAAAAGATCAGAAAGTGAATACGACACTTTCGGTGCTGGACATAGTTCAACATCAATATCATCTGCTTTGGGAATTGCTGTTGCAAATAAACTATCAAACAAATCCGACAATGTAATTGCAGTGATAGGAGATGGCGCTATTAGTGCTGGAATGGCTTATGAAGCGATGAATAATGCTGGAACAAGTAAAACTAAAATGATTGTTATTTTAAATGATAACGACATGTCAATAGCTAAGCCAGTTGGAGCCATGAGAGCATATTTGGCAAAAATTTTATCTGGAAAGATATATTTTAGCTTAAGGGAGACGGTAAAACTTATTATATCTGCTTTTTCAAAAAGGTTTAGTAGCAAAGCAGGAAAAGCTGAAGATTTTTTAAGATCAGCTGTTACTGGTGGAACTTTATTTAACTCAATGGGCTTTTATTATATTGGACCAATTGATGGGCATGACATAGACACCCTAATATCAGTATTAAAAAATGCAAAAGAAATAAATTATGAAGGTCCAATAATGATTCATATAAAAACAGAAAAAGGAAAAGGGTATAAATTTGCAGAAAAATCAGTTGATAAATATCATGGCGTTACAAAGTTTAATGTAAATACTGGTATACAAGAAAAATCAAAATCAAACACTCCGTCATATACAAAAGTTTTTGCAAATGCACTTTTGAAACACGCTGAAAGAGATAGTAAAATTATTGGTATAACTGCAGCAATGCCTTCCGGTACAGGAATGGATATTTTTGGAGCGAAATTTCCTTCTAGAATGTTTGATGTGGGAATAGCGGAACAACATGCCGTTACTTTTGCAGCTGGTCTTGCAACCGAAGGCTATAAGCCATATGCAGCAATTTACTCAACATTTTTGCAAAGAGCATACGATCAGGTTGTTCATGATGTTGCTATTCAAAGTTTACCAGTTAGGTTTGCAATTGATAGAGCAGGATTAGTTGGTGCTGATGGCCCCACACATGCAGGATCATTTGATATAACATATTTATCAACCTTACCAAATTTTGTTGTTATGGCTGCTAGTGATGAAGCTGAATTAGTAAGGATGATAAATACATCAATTGACATAAATGATAAACCTTCAGCTTTTAGATATCCACGAGGCAACGGAATAGGATTGAGCTTACCAACAATTGAAGAAAAATTAGAAATTGGAAAAGGACGAGTTATTAAGGAAGGTAAAAAAGTTGCCCTGTTAAACTTTGGGGGAAGATTAAATGAATGTCTGATTGCTCGAGAAAATCTTATAAAAAAAGGAATTAACATAACATTAATCGATGCAAGATTTGCTAAACCTCTTGATGAAAGCTTAATATGGCAAATTGCAACCGATCATGAAGCAATCATTACTATAGAAGAAGGATCAATTGGAGGTTTTGGTTCACATGTAGGGCAGTTCCTTGCTGAAAAAAATTTGCTAGATAATAACTTAAAGTATAGATCTATGATTTTATCTGATCAATTTATAAATCATGATAAACCTGATTTAATGTACAAACATGCTGGGTTAGATGCAAATAGTATAGAAAATAAAATTTTAGACACTCTTAATTCAAAAATAATAATAAAAAAAACTAATTAGCTATTGCACTGAGCAATATTCATTAAATAATGATCTAAAAGCACACAGTGCATCATTGCTTCGCCGATTGGCACCGCTCTAATACCAACACAAGGGTCATGTCTACCCTTGACAGATATTGATGTATTTCTTCCAAATTTATTAATAGTTTTTCGTGAGACAAGAATTGAAGAAGTTGGTTTTACAGCAAACGAAACAATTATATCTTGTCCAGATGATATTCCACCTAGAATACCTCCAGCGTTATTTGATTTAAAATTTATTTTTTTTCCTTTTTGAGATATTTCGTCAGAATTTTGTTCTCCAGTTAATTGGGCGGAATTCATACCTGATCCAATATTAACTCCTTTTACTGCATTAATACTCATCATTGCAGATGCCAAATCCATATCTAATTTTGAATATATTGGTGCACCCAATCCAACAGGCACCCCTTTTGCTCTTAATTCAATTATTGCTCCACATGACGAGCCCGCTTTTCTTATGCTTAGTAAATATTTTTCCCAAAGTTTTAATATGGACTTATCAGGACAGAAAAGTGGATTTTTATTAATAAATTTATCATTCCATTTTTTTGTATCACATCCAAGTATACCTAATTGAGTAACTGCTCCAACAACTTTGTATTTTTTTCCAATTTTATCTTCCAAAACTTTTTTAGCTATAGCTCCTGCCGCTACTCTTGTTGCTGTTTCTCTAGCTGATTGTCTACCACCACCTCTATAGTCTCTAATTCCATATTTTTTAAAATAAGTGTAGTCTGCATGACCAGGTCTGAATTTATCCTTGATTGTTTCGTAATCTCTTGATCTCATATCTTTATTATAAATAATCATAGAGATAGGGGCGCCTGTAGTTTTACCCTCAAACACACCTGATAAAATATTTACTTTATCATCTTCCTTTCTTTGAGTTGTGAATTTTGACTGGCCTGGTTTTCTTTTATTTAGCTCAATTTGAATATCTTTTTCTTTAATTTTTATATTTGGAGGACACCCATCAACCACACATCCTATTGCAGGTCCATGAGATTCACCCCAAGTTGTGAAACGAAATATCTTTCCAAAAGTATTAAATGACATTAAGTATATTATATAAATTATTTTGTTGAAATTATGAATCAAAAAAATCCATTTGATCTGGATAAATGCTTTAAGGATTTAGAAAATCCGATAGAACTCTTTAAAGAGTGGTTTAATGAAGCAAAAAAAACAGAGATAAATGACCCAAACGCATTCACGCTAGCTACTGCTGACACAAATGGGATTCCTTCAGCAAGAATGATTTTACTGAAAGATTTTAATCAAAATGGCTTTATTTTTTATACAAATTTTAATAGTAAAAAAAGTAGTGATTTAAAAGAAAATCCAAATGCTTCTTTATGCTTTCATTGGAAGAGTCTTTTAAGACAAATAAGAATTAGCGGGAAAGTTTCTAAAGTGTCAAACAAGGAATCGGACGCATATTACAAAACAAGACCTTATGAAAGTAAAATTGGCGCATGGGCGTCAAACCAAAGTTCAGTTTTAAACAATAGAGAAGAACTCATTAAATCAATTGATGATTTTAAAAAAAAATATCCAAATAAAAATGAAGTTCCTAGACCAGATTACTGGTCAGGATGGAACTTAGACCCAACTAGTATAGAGTTCTGGTTAGATGGTAAAAACAGAATACATCAAAGGTTAAAATACATTAAAAATAATAGTAGTTGGGAAAAAATTTTATTAAATCCTTAAAAAGTTCTTTCCAAACTAAAAGAAGTTAACTTTTGAAGTATATTTTTTTCTTTTGTATCATCAAATATACTTAGAGAATTGGATGCTAGATTAATAAAGTGCTCGGCTTTTTTGTGACACTCAAAAACTATGTTATATTTTTTAATCATTAAAAGAACTTTTTTAAATTCTTCTTCTGATCTTTCTTTTTTCAAAAATATTTCTTTTAATTCTTTTTTTTCATCATTTTTTAATTTCTGGTAAAGCAATATTATAGGTAAAGTTATTTTTCCTTCATAAAAATCATTTCCCATTCCTTTGCCAAACAATTTTAATTCAGAATTATAATCCAGAGTATCGTCTGCTATTTGGAAAGTTAATCCAAGATTTTTTCCGTAGAATTCCAAAGCATCTTTAATTTTTTTTTCTTTGTTTGCCAATATAGAACCGACTCTTGTTGCCGCAGCAAACAAAGAGGCTGTTTTAGCAGATATTATTTTTAGATATGTTTCTTCCAGCATATCGATTTCACCTTCATGTTGTAGTTGTAACACTTCTCCTTGAGATATTTCTGCAGAAGTTGAAGAAAGAAGTTTTAAAATTTCAAGATTTCCATCTTCTACCATCATTTCAAAACATCTACTTAACAGATAATCTCCAACTAAAATTGATGATTTATTCCCCCAAATATTATGTAAAGTTTTTTTTCCTCTTCTAGTCTCTCCCTTATCTATAACATCATCATGCATTAGGGTTGCGGCATGTATAAGCTCTACACAAGCAGCAAGATTAACATCTCTAGAACCTTTAGAGTATCCACAAAGTTTAGAAGAGCCTAAAGTAAGCAATGCTCTCAGTCTCTTACCACCTGTTCTAAGATGATATTTTGTCATTTCATCTACTAGCTCTACTTTGCTTGATAATTTTGTTTTAATCTTTTCTTCAACTAAAACTAGCTTATCATCAACAGAATTTTTGAGCTCCATGTATGAATTGTTTATTCGATTTTTTAACTGAACAACTGTTCCCATAAGAATAAGTTAGTACAATTGACATAATATTATACTTCTCAATTGACGCACCCAAAACTACAACTATAAGGAGACTTTATATTAAACCAAAAATTTTATAAGCATTAGTATGATTTCATTTTTCAAAAAAAAGAAAATTATTCCACATATAAAACTAAATGGGGTAATAGGAAACGTTGGTAAATTTAAACAAGGGATAGATTTTGCAGGGCAAGAAGAAATAATAAAAAAAGCTTTTTCAATAAAAAAAGCACTCGCTGTAGCAATATCAATAAATTCTCCAGGAGGTTCACCTGTTCAATCGCACCTGATACATGATTTTATAAGACATCAAGCTAAAAAGAATAAAAAAAAAGTTATAATTTTTGCTGAAGACGTTGCTGCATCGGGCGGATATTTAATTGCTTGCGCAGGGGATGAAATTTATGCAAATCAAAGCTCAATTGTTGGTTCAATAGGTGTTATTTACTCTTCGTTTGGTTTTAAAGATTTAATTGAAAAAATTGGAGTTCAAAGAAGAGTATATACTGCTGGAAAAAATAAAAGCAGTTTGGATCCTTTTATGGAAGAAAAACAAGAAGACATTGAAAGATTAAAAAATATACAACTAGATTTACACAAAGATTTTATAGAAGTTGTCGAAAAAAGCAGATCTGCTAAATTAAAAAAAGATACAGGAATTGAGTTGTTCTCAGGCGAGTTTTGGTCAGGAAGAAAATCAAAAGAACTAGGTTTAATAGATGGAATTGGAAATGCAGATCAAATCTTAAGAGAAAAATTTGGGGACGATGTTGTTATTAAAAAATTTGAAAAATCAAAAGGTTGGTTAGCCAAAAAATTATCATCATCAGAAAGTTATGCGGATCAAGCAATTAGCGTTTTAGAAGAAAGATCCATCTGGCAAAGATATGGTTTCTAAAAAAAAGAAAACAAAAAAACCCCATTTTCAATCTTTTCAAGATACAATCTTGAACTTGCAAAAATATTGGAGCAAACAGGGTTGTGTTATTGTGCAACCTTATGACATGGAGGTAGGAGCCGGCACATTTCACCCCGCAACTACCTTAAGATCTTTAGGACCAAAACCTTGGAAGGTTGCATATGTGCAACCATCAAGAAGACCAACTGACGGAAGATACGGAGAGAATCCAAATAGATTACAACATTATTATCAGTTCCAAGTTTTAATAAAACCATCCCCTAAAGAAATAAAAAAACTTTACCTAAACAGTTTAAATGTTATCGGCATTAGTCACAAAGATCACGATATTAGATTTGTTGAAGATGACTGGGAAAGCCCAACACTTGGAGCCGCAGGACTTGGGTGGGAAGTTTGGTGTGATGGAATGGAAATAACTCAATTTACTTATTTTCAACAAATGGCCGGTATGGAATGTAAACCAGTTTCTGTTGAATTAACTTATGGTCTTGAAAGAATTTGTATGTTTACTCAGCAAAAAAAAAATGTGTTTGATCTTTTGTGGAATAATGAAGGAATCCAATATAGAGAAGTATTTCACCAAGCCGAAAAAGAATTTTCTGCTTATAATTTTGAACACGCAAATACTGAAAATTTATTTAAGATTTTTGACATGTTAGAATTAGAAGCTAAATCTCTTATAGAAAAGAAAATATCTTTACCTGCTTATGATCAATGTTTAAAAGCAAGTCACGTTTTTAATATTTTAGATGCCAGAGGCGTAATTAGTGTTGCACAAAGAGCCGAATATATTGGTAGAATAAGAGATATAACCAAAGGTGTTGCCGAAATATGGGTAAATAGTCAAAAATAGTAATGGCAGAATTTTTTTTAGAACTTTTTAGTGAAGAAATACCTCCAAATCTACAAAAAAATGCAAGAGAATTTTTTTTGGAAAATTTTCAAAAACTGTTTGAAGAAAAACATTTAAAGTTTAAAAAATCTGGCACTTATTCGACTCCTAATAGACTAATAGTTTTATTTGAAGGTTTAGATAAAGAAATTAAAGAAAAATCTGAAGAAATCAGAGGTCCTAATGTTAATGCACCAGAAAAGGCTTTAGAAGGATTTTTAAGATCAAATAAAATAACTGAAAATGAAATTTATAAAAAAAAAAATGAAAAAGGAGAATTTTATTTTTTTAAGAAACCCGAAAAAATTATTAAAACTATAGACTTATTAGAAAAGAATGTTCCTTTAATTCTCGACAAAATATCATGGAAAAAATCAATGAAATGGGGAGATTTTGATCTGGAGTGGGGAAGACCTTTAAAGTCAATTTTATGTGTTTTTGATAATAAAAGTTTACCATTTAAATTTTATCATCTTGAAAGTTCAAACACCACATTTCTTGATAAAGAGTTTGAGGAAAAAAAAGGGACGTTTAGAAGCTTTAAAAGTTACCAGAGTTATTTTAAAAAAATAGGTATTATTATTGATCAAAATTCTAGAAAAAAATTAATTGAAAATACTCTTCATAAAATTTCTAAAAGAAAAAATCTTAAACTGGATATTAATGCTAAACTTTTGAATGAGGTCACCGATTTAGTTGAACAGCCAAATATTTTAATTTGTAAATTTGATCCAAAATTCTTGGAAATACCTAAAGAAATTCTTATTATTACAATGCAACACCATCAAAAGTATTTTCATACTTTTGATCAAAAAGAAAATATTACTAATGAATTCTTTGTTGTAGCAAATATCAAAGATACCAAAGGTTTTATAAAATTAGGAAATGAAAGAGTTGTCGATGCAAGACTGAATGATGCTAGATTTTTTTGGGAAAAAAATAAATCTCAGAATTTAATCAAACAAATATCAAAATTAAAATCAATCAATTATTTTGAAGGACTGGGTTCATATTTTGACAAAATTCAAAGGATGAGAAAACTTGGCGCTATGATTTCAGATGAAATGCTCATAAGCAAAGACAAAGTAGAGCTTTCGACATCTATATGTAAAATAGATTTAACCTCTGACATAGTGAATGAATTTCCAGAACTTCAAGGAATAATAGGCGGATATTTTGCAGACTCTCAGGGGTTTGATAAAGATATTTCTTTATCTATAAGCGAACATTACTTGCCTACAGGACTAGATGGTAGGGTTCCGAGAAAACCTTTTAGCGTTACTTTAGCCTTAACTGACAAAATGGATACTTTGGTAGGTTTTTTTGGAATTAATCAAAAACCTACTAGCTCAAAAGATCCATATGCTTTGAGAAGATCAGCATTAGGAATTATCAGACTGCTATTAGAAAATAAAAAAGAATTTAAAATAAGTGATTTGATAAATTATTCAATCTCTCTTTATAGAGATCAAGGATTTGAATTTCCAAATGCCAATGTCCAAAAAGACTTATCTTTATTTTTGATTGATAGATTAAAATTTTATATGAAAGAAAAAGATATTCGTTATGATATTATTGAAGCAAGTATAAATTCTTTTTCAATAGACCACGCATCAAAAATGTACAATAAAGCATCAGCTTTAAATAAAGTTATTATTAAAAGTGTTGGGAGCGATATAATTTCTAGCTACAAAAGAGCTTCAAATATTTTAGAGAACGAGCTTAAAAATAAAGAGTTGAATCTTTCAAATACGACTGACCCCGGAATTTTTAAAAATGAGTATGAAAAAAATTTATATAAAAAAATACATGAATTAAGAAAATATTTTACTAGCATTAATAAAGATGAAGATTATCAAGTATCACTTGAAAATTTAGCTGATGCTAAAGTAACTATTGCTGAATTTTTTGATAATGTAATAGTTAATGACGACGATCAAAGTATAAAGAAAAATCGATTGGAACTTTTGCAAATGTTATGTAAAACGTTCGACAATTATATAAATTTTTCAAATATTGAAAGTTTTTAATGAATAAATTAATTTTAAATTTTAAATCCAAAGAATCAAAAAAAATAATAAATCCTAAGAACTTTTTGGGAGGGAAGGGAGCAAACCTTTCTCAAATGGGAAGAATGGGTTTGCCTGTTCCACCTGGATTTACAATTTCAACAAAAGTATGTGAGTTATTTTATAAAAATAAAAAAAAACTAACTTTCAAAATAGTTAAAAACATTCAAAAAGAGCTCAAAAAAATAGAAAAAGAATCTGGAAAGAAATTTGGTGATTTAAACAATCCTTTGTTGGTATCAGTGAGATCTGGTTCCAGAGCATCTATGCCTGGCATGATGGATACAATTTTAAATCTTGGTTTGAACGATAAAACAGTTTTAGCATTAGCGAAAAAAACTTCTAATAATAGATTTGCAAAAGATAGCTATAGAAGATTTATTCAAATGTACTCAAATGTGGTTATGGGTGTTGAAAGTTACAATTTTGAAGAGTTAATTGAGAATTATAAACTTACAAAAGGTGTTCTTCTTGATACAGAATTAGATGCTGATGATTGGGACGGTTTAATTAAAGATTTTAAACATATCGTAAAACAAAAAACAAAAAAAGAATTTCCACAAAATGTTTACCAGCAATTAATTGGAGCCATTTCCGCAGTATTTTTATCCTGGGAAAGTAGTAGAGCTAAAGTTTATAGAAAACTTAACCATATTCCCTCAGACTGGGGAACAGCAGTTAATGTCCAGTCAATGGTTTTTGGTAACATGGGTAATGATTGTGCAACTGGCGTTGTATTCACACGAAATCCATCTGATGGAATAAATGAAATTTATGGTGAGTATTTAATTAATGCTCAAGGAGAGGATGTAGTGGCTGGTACAAGAACACCTCAATATATAACTAAAAAAACCAAAAAAGACTCAAACTCAAAAGATAGTTCTATGGAAGAATCTATGCCTAAAATTTTTAAAGAATTAAAAAAAATTCTTAAAATTTTAGAAAAACATTACAAGGATATGCAAGATGTTGAGTTTACAGTTGAAAATCAAAAACTTTGGATTTTACAAACTAGATCAGGAAAGAGAACAGCAAAATCTGCAGTTAAAATTGCAGTTGATATGGTTAAAGAAAAAATAATTTCAAAAAAACAAGCAATTTTAAGAATAGACCCAAATACTTTAGAGACTCTTTTGCATCCAAGTTTAGATGAAAAAAGTGAATTACATGTAATAGCCAAAGGTTTACCGGCATCTCCTGGAGCAGCAAGTGGAAAAGTAGTTTTTTCATCTGATGAAGCCGAAAGACTCAATGGAGTTATGCAAAATACAATTTTAGTAAGAATAGAAACTTCTCCTGATGATATACATGGAATGCATGCAGCAAAAGGAATTCTTACTGCAAGAGGTGGAATGACTAGTCATGCAGCGGTAGTAGCTAGAGGAATGGGAAGACCTTGTGTATCAGGGTCTAGTGAAATTGAGATTGATTATAAGAATAAATTATTCAAAACAAAAAATCACGAGATTAAAGAAGGAGATGTAATTACGATTGATGGTTCAACCGGTAGAATAATTTTAGGAAAAGTTAAAACAATAAAGCCTGAGATTTCGAGTGATTTTTCTAAAGTTTTGAATTGGGCAGATAGTTCAAGAAAATTAAAAATCAGAACAAATTCCGAAACTCCACTTGATAGCAAAATTGCTAGAGAATTTGGTGCTGAAGGCATTGGATTATGTAGGACAGAACATATGTTTTTTGAAGAAGAGAGAATTCTTTCAGTTAGACAAATGATATTATCAAAATCAAAAGAAGATAGAGACAAAGCTCTTACGAAGTTGTTACCTCACCAAAAAAATGATTTTGTTGAAATATTTAAAATAATGAATGGATTGCCAGTTACAGTAAGATTGTTGGATCCACCCTTGCATGAGTTTTTACCAAAAAGCGAAAGTGAAATAAACGATGTAGCAAAATCGCTTAATTTATCAACCGAAGAAGTCAAAGCAAGAATCGGTGAACTTCATGAACACAATCCAATGCTTGGACATAGGGGATGCAGATTAGGAATTTCTTTTCCTGAAATTTACGAAATGCAATGTAGAGCTATATTTGAAGCTTTAATCCAATGTAAGAGTAAAAAATTAAAACCTATTATGCCAGAAATAATGATTCCACTAGTTTCAACGGAAGCTGAAATAAAAATTATGAAAGATTTGGTAATTAGAGTAGCAAAAAAAGTTGAGAATGAAAATAAAGTGAAGATAAACTTTTTAGTAGGTACGATGATAGAACTTCCGAGAGCTGCTTTAAAAGCAAAAGATATTGCAAAACATGCTGAATTTTTTAGTTTTGGAACAAATGATTTAACTCAGACAACATTTGGAATTAGCAGAGATGATAGTGGAAAATTCTTAAGTGACTACATTGAAAATAAGATTTTTGATATAGATCCTTTCATATCAATTGACGAAGGAGTTGGGGATCTAATTGAAATTGCAACTTTAAGAGGAAAGAAACAAAACAAAAAAATTAAACTGGGAATATGTGGAGAACACGGCGGAGATCCAAAAAGTATTCATTTTTGTTCTAAAACAGGCTTAGATTATGTTTCTTGTTCACCTTATAGAGTACCCGTTGCAAGATTGTCAGCTGCTCAAGCAGAATTAAAAAAATAACTAAATCTCTAACTTCAAATCTAAAGAATTAAAAGAATGCGTTAAAGATCCGATTGAAATTCTTTCAACACCAGTGTTAGAAATTTTTTTTACATTTTTTAATGTAATACCGCCAGAGGCTTCTGTTTCATAAAGTTTTTTTGAGAGCTTTATAGCTTTTCTTAAAAGTTTAGGTTTCATATTATCGAATAAAATTCTATCAAATTTTAAACCAATTATTTTTTTTAACTGGTTAAGACTATCTATTTCTACGGTAATTTTTTTACCCTTTTGTTTCTTGATTGCTAATTGAATTAATTTTTTGATATCTGCACTTGCAACATGATTGTCTTTTAATAAGTATTCATCACTTAAATTAAATCTGTGATTAGTTCCACCACCTAATTTTACAGCATATTTTTGAACTACCCTTAGATTTGGTATTGTTTTTCTTGTACAACAAATCTTACTTTTTTTTCCTACTTTTTTTACAAATTTATTAGTTTTACTGGCAACTCCAGATATGTGAGATAGGAAATTTAACGCAACTCTTTCCCCAGTTAATATATGTTTTATATTGCCTTCTATTATAGCAATTAAATCTCCTTTTTTGATTTTAGATCCTTCTTTTTTTTTTAAATTAATTTTGATTTTTTTGTCTATTAATTTAAATGTTTGTTTAGCAAATTCTAATCCACCTATTATTCCAGTTTGATTAGAAATTAATTTTACCTTTTTTCTAATATTATTTTTTAATAAATTTGAGGAAATATCTCCTGATGGATAAAGATCTTCATTTAAAGCTAATTTACAAACGTTTCTTATAAAATTTTTACTTAGAATTATTTTTGACACAGATATTATCTGCCTATTTCTGCCATTCTTTCTACTGATTTTCTAGCTTTCTCAATAGTCTCATCACTCATTAAAATTTCGTTAGTTTCGTTTTGTAAGCAATCTAAAATTTTTGGTAGAGTAATTTTTTTCATATGTGGGCATAAGTTGCATGGTCTTATGAATTTAACATTGGGGTTATCTACCTGTACATTGTCACTCATCGAACATTCTGTAACCATCATAACTTTTTCTGGTTGTTTATCTTTTACATATTTTATCATTCCACTAGTTGATCCAGTAAAATCACTTGCTTTTATAACATCTGGCGGACATTCAGGATGTGCTATTACTTTAATTCCAGGATTATTTTTTCTAATTTCATTTATTTCAACATCATTAAATTGTTCGTGTACTTCGCATGTTCCTTTCCAAGAAATTATTTCAACATCTGTTTGTGATGCAACATATTTTGCTAAGTAATCATCAGGTAAAAAAATTACTTTTTTAACATCGAGCGAATTTACTATTTTAACTGCATTTGCTGAAGTACAGCATACATCGGTCTCAGACTTTACATCTGCTGAAGTGTTAACGTAAGATACCACAGGCACGCCTGGATATTTCTTTTTTAAATTTTTTACATCTTCACCTGTAATAGATGATGACAATGAGCAACCCGCATTCATGTCTGGAAGCAAAACTTTTTTATTTGGGCTCATAAGTTTTGCAGTTTCTGCCATGAAGTGCACGCCACACATAACAATAATATCTGCTTTTGTTTTTGCTGCCTCAACAGCTAGCGCAAGTGAGTCAGCTGAAAAATCTGATATTCCATGGTATATTTCCGGAGTTTGATAGTTATGAGCAAGTATAACTGCGTTCTTTTTTTTTTTTAATTTATTGATTTCATAAATATAAGGAGCATGACTTGACCATTCAATCTCAGGAATAGCCTTTGAAATTTTTTGATAAATCGGTTCTGTTGCTTTTCTTATTTCAGCAGTAAATTCCATATTACAAATCTATCAACTTGAAACATAAATGTCATTCAATTATTCTGACGCATAAGCGGTCATGCTGAAATTGGTAGACAGGCACGGTTGAGGGCCGTGTGGGCCTAGCCCATGAGAGTTCGATTCTCTCTGACCGCACCAAAATTAATTATATTTTTTTCAACATAAAAAACCAAACTGGAGCATTTGATTTATTTTTTTTTATTGATTTAATTATAGATATAGAAATTTTATGGCCGAACCAATCAGATAGTAAATATGGAAAAAAATTTGCTTCTACTCCGAAAGGATCCATCTTGTTTGAAGCCAAAACACCATGTTGTTCGGAATGCTCTATAACAATATATCCATTTTTTTTTATTTGATCCAACCATATCCCTAAAGCTTTTTTAGGATCGTAACTCTGATCTAAAGAATTTGTATACACAAAGTCAAAAAAATCTATCCACTCTTTTTTTTCTTTATGGAAGTCCCAAACAAAAGTATTTTCAAATTTTGTTGCATTTTCAGAAATATCTGTACCTATAATTTCTGAGTTGTTTATATTTTGTTTTATAATTTTTTGCTCAAAACCATTTCTAGATCCATGACAAATACCTTTAATACTATCTTTTAAAACATTTTTTTTTATAAAGTTGCAAATTTTTATCAAATTTTCCTCATCCGCCCAAACATGGCGAATCTTTTTTTTGTTGTAAAAAGTTTGGGTATTTTTGTAATCATCATAATTGTCATATTTATATATTTTAAATAATTCGTGTGAATTGTTAATTTTTGAAACTCTGTAGCCTAATTTAAAAAAAATGCTATTAATGAAATTTTTTACTTTAATTATCATATTTTATCCATTCAGGTTTTTTAATTTTAATAATTGCATTTTTGCATTGAAATTTTTTTTCTAAATCAAAAAATTCACTTCGATGTTTGATTAAACCAAAGGGATACTCGTTATCAATCAAGATTTTTCCAATCTCGTTATTATTGTTTAATATGGCTTCTCCTATTTTAATTTTACCATTTAGTACCTCAATAGGCAGTAGTCTTTTATTTAATTTATTTTTTAATTTGATTCTTGCAGTATTTTCTTGTCCAACGTAGCATCCTTTTTTAAAATCAATACCATTTAGTTCATCGAAGTTGCATTCAATACCAAAAAGTTGATTTTTTAATTTATCTGTATGAAGTGGTGGTATTCCTAATTTAAAACTAAAATTATAATAATCTTTGCTTTCTGAGGTTTTTAATTCTAATTTCTTAATTGATAGATAAAGTTTTTCTGAATTAATTATTAATCTTCCCCCCAATTCTTTGTTTCTTGGATCTAAAACAATCGGATCTTCTATATATTTTACTGTAAAGCCATTTTCTTCTTTTGAATCTTCTAAAGATAAAAATTTTTCCTTACTAATTGCAGCTACGACGAACTCATTACTTAAGTTAGAAATTTCTACTTTAGACCTTAATTTATAAATGTGTAATTGTTTATAAAGTTGGTCTATTTGTTTTTTTTCACAATCAATGAAATAACCTTTTTTATGTTTTACAATAATAAAATCAAAAAGATATTTGCCTTGAGGTGTGAGCAAAGAAGCAAAGCAACTCATATTATTTGTTACTTTATTAATGTCGTTAGTAATTACATTTTGTAAATATTCTAGAACATCTTCTCCTTGAATATAAAGTATTCCTCTATCTTCTAGTGTATAAATGTTATTTCTATTCATAATTGATTGTTCTTACTTTATAATATAATTACTTTTCTTAAAAATGTTAGACCTTATAATTAAAAATGGTGATTGTTTTATCAACGGAAAACTCCAAAAAAAAGATATTGGAATAGTAGATGGAAAAATTGCTCAAATAGAAGATTCAATTGAAGAATCATCAAAAGATATTTTGGAGACAAATGATCTAATTGTTTTACCGGGTTGTATCGATACTCAAGTGCATTTCAGGGAACCGGGCTCTACAGATACAGAAGATTTAAATAGTGGAAGTAAAGCTGCAGTAGCGGGAGGAATAACAGCTGTGTTTGAAATGCCAAATACTAACCCACCAACTGCAAATGAAGAAGAGTTTCAAAAAAAATTAAATTTAGCAAAAGACAGAATGTTTTGTAATTATGCTTTCTATTTTGGTGCAACTCCTTCTAATCAGGCAGAATTATCAAAACTTAAAAATTTAGATGGATGTTGTGGAGTAAAATTATTTGCAGGATCATCAACTGGTAATTTGCTTGTACATAAAGAAGAAGATATAGAAAAAGTTTTTGAGCATACTTCCAAAGTTGTTGCGGTACATTCTGAAGATGAGGATATCCTTAATCAGAGAAAAAAATTAAGAGAAAACGGAAATGTTCTTACCCACCCAATTTGGCGAAATGAAGAATCTGCAATGTCTTCAACAAGAAGAATAGTTAAAATTGCAAAACGTCTAAATAAAAAAGCACATATTCTTCATGTTACAACCAAAGAAGAAGTAGATTTTTTATCTCAGCATAAAGGAAATATTACTTTTGAAATTACGCCGCAACATTTAACAATGTATTCACCAGACTGTTACCAAAAACTTGGTACGTACGCACAAATGAATCCACCAATCAGAGACAAATCTCATTATGATCGATTATGGTATGCTGTGAGAAATAATTATAATGACACCATCGGATCAGATCATGCGCCACACTTGAAAGTAAATAAAGAAAAAGAATATCCAAACTCCCCATCAGGCATGCCAGGCGTTCAAACTTTACTCCCAGTTATGCTTGATCATATTAATGATGGGAAACTAAAACTGGACCAATTAGTAAAATTTTTATGTGAAAACCCAGTTAAAATTTTTGGAATTAAAAATAAAGGATATATTAAAAAAGATTTTGATGCTGATTTTACAATAATAGATTTAAAAAAAGTTATAGAAATTAAAAATGAAAATATTCAAAGCAAGTGCAGCTGGTCTCCTTTTAATGGATATAAATTTAAAGGCACACCTGTTGCAACGATTGTTAATGGTGAAATTAAAATGAAAAATGGTAAGTTATTGGGGCAACCGTCTGGTAAACCAATGCTATTTTAGAATATTATTTTTTCTAAGATCTTCTTCTATTTCTTTTAATATCGCAGGATCATCAATTGTAGCGGGCATTTTGTATTCTTCTTTATCTGCAATTTTTCTAATAGTTCCTCTCAATATTTTACCTGATCTTGTTTTTGGTAATCTTTTAATAACAATTGCAATTTTAAATGCAGCAACGGGTCCAATTTTATCTCGAACCATCTGAACACATTCCTTAGATATTGTTTCATTGTCTTTTTTAACACCAGCTTTTAGAACAACCAATCCTATTGGTAATTGCCCTTTTAGTTTATCAGCAATTCCTAATACTGCGCATTCCGCAACAGATTGATGTTCTGATAAAACTTCTTCTATTGCTCCGGTAGACAATCTATGCCCTGCAACATTTATAATGTCGTCTGTTCTAGACATAATCCAAATATATCCATCATCATCAATATGACCCGCATCATAAGTTTGATAGTAACCTTCATAATTAGTCATGTAAGTTTTTTTATATCTTTCATCAGCATTCCATAAAGTAGGGAAGGTGCCTGGGGGCAAAGGAAGTTTTACAACAATATCTCCCATTTCGTTTGGTTTAGCAATTGAGCTATCATTTTTTAAAACTTTTACATCATAACCTGGAACGGCTCTACAAGCTGAACCATATTTTGTTTTTTGCATTTCTATTCCTGTGCAGTTAGAGCTTATTGCCCAACTAGTTTCTGTCTGCCACCAGTGATCTATAACAGGCACTTTTAAAAGTGTTTCTGCCCATTTAATAGTATCAGGATCTGCTCTTTCTCCCGCAAGGAACAAAGACTCAAATGAGCTTAAATCATATTTCGAAAAGAATTTTCCTTCAGGGTCTTCTTTTTTAATTGCTCTAAAAGCTGTTGGGGCAGTAAATAGGGATTTAACTTTGTAGTCTGAAATTATTTTCCAGAAAGCTCCTGCATCAGGAGTTCCTACAGGTTTGCCTTCAAACAAGACTGTAGTGCACCCTTTAAACAATGGAGCGTAAACTATATACGAGTGACCTACTATCCAACCAATATCACTTGCAGACCACCAAATATCATCTGTATCAATGTTATAAATATTTTTCATAGTCCATTTAAGAGCAACTATATGACCACCTATATCTCTTACTATCCCTTTTGGTATTCCTGTAGTGCCTGATGTATACAAAATGTATGCAAAATCATTTGCATTCATTTCAACGCAGTCCACATCTTGAGCGTTAGACAAAGACTCATCCCAACTAATTTCTTTTGGAGCATTAAGTTTTACTTCATGACCTGATCTTTGGTAAAGAATAATTTTTTCGGGTTTGTGAGAAGCAAGTTTTAAAGCTTCATCCACTAAAGGTTTATACTCAACCGTTCTTCCCGGTTCAAAACCACATGAAGCTGTCACTAGTAGTTTCGCTTTACTGTCATCTATACGGCTTGCTAACTCGTTAGAAGCAAATCCACCAAAAACTACTGAGTGAATAGCGCCAATTCTTCCGCAGGCAAGCATAGCAATAACAGCTTCAGGTATCATTGGCATATAAATTATAACTCTATCCCCTTTAGTGATACCTTGGTTTTTTAAAGCCCCTGCAAATTTTGAAACTTTCCCTCTTAGTTCATTATAAGTGAACTTTTTTTTATTTCCCGTGATAGGACTGTCATATATTAGTGCAGCTTTATCTCCTCTACCTTGATCAATATGTATATCTAGAGCATTGTAGCAGGTATTTGTTTTCCCATCACAAAACCATTTGTAAAATGGTGGTTTATCTTTGTTTAATATCTGAGTTGGTTTTTTAAACCAAAACACATCCCCAGATACTTTTCGCCAAAATTCTTCAGGGTTCTTTATGGAAGTTTCGTAAATTTCTTTAAAAGCTGATGACATTATTTATCGATTCTTCCTGAGTTTTATTAGTATATTAAGTAAAAAAATGTATTTAATTTTAAAAAGTCAATAAAATCAATACAAAATAGTGATAAAAAAGACTTCAATTAAGCATCTATATTTGATAATTAATCTCAACTTTGGCTTTAACTTATAAAGTTGAAGTCGTGGTTTAAATTTAAACTATTAAAAACTAACTAACGAGGGAGTTTTTTTATGAAAACATTTAAAACGTTAGCAATTGCTTTATTTGCTCTTATAGGAGTAACTACAGCAGCTAATGCAGCAACTACCTTTTTGGCTACGGATGATTTTGTAGGTATTTCATTCTGGTTAATATCAATGGGTATGTTAGCAGCTACTGCGTTTTTCTTTATGGAACAAGCCAATGTAGGCGTTCAGTGGAGAAAATCAGTGAACGTAGCTGGACTAGTAACAGGTATTGCATTTATTCACTATATGTACATGAGAGGAGTTTGGGTTGAAACAGGTGATACCCCAACTGTTTACAGATACATTGACTGGTTAATTACTGTACCTTTACAGCTTGTAGAATTTTATTTAATTCTTTCAGCAGTAAGAAAAGTTGATAGCGGCATATTCTGGAGAATCCTTATTGGTTCTTTAGTAATGTTAGTAGGTGGATATCTTGGAGAAGCAGGATTCATCAACCCTATGCTTGGTTTTATTATCGGTATGGCAGGATGGATTTACATTCTTTATGAAATCTTCTCAGGTGAAGCAGGTAAAGCTGTTTCTAAATCTGGAAACAAAGCACTTGTTACAGCATTTGGCGCTTTAAGAATGATCGTTACAGTTGGTTGGGCAATTTACCCATTAGGTTACATTTTTGGTTACCTAACAGGAGGAATTGACGCTAACTCACTTAACGTGATTTACAACTTAGCAGACTTTGTTAATAAGATCGCTTTTGGTGTTATTATTTGGTCTTGCGCTGTTGCAAACTCTAAAGGAAGATAATACTTCAGAGTTAAGACTTTTAAGATAGGGCAGGTATTAAGTTACTTGCCCTATTTTTTTTTTGCTTATATAAAATTCTTAATGACCAAAATTGTCTATATTGAAAATGGTGGAAAATCACATAGCATAGATGTGCAAAATGGATTAACGGTAATGGAAGGAGCTATACAAAACAATGTACCTGGTATTGACGCAGATTGTGGAGGCTCTATGGCATGTGCTACTTGCCACGTTTATGTCAAAGAAGAATGGTTTAATAAACTTCCAAAAAAAGAAGATGGAGAAGAAGACATGTTAGACATGGCATTTGAACCAAATAAATTTAGCAGACTTAGTTGTCAATTAACTGTTACTGATGAGTTAGATGGATTAACTGTTCAACTTCCTTCTAAACAAGCTTAATGATAAAAACTGATGCAGTAATTATTGGAGCCGGTCCTACCGGGTTATTTACAGCTCATCAATTAAAACTAATAGGTTTGGATTGTGAGGTAGTTGATAATTTAGATAAAATTGGCGGACAGTGTATCGAACTTTATCCAGATAAACCAATTTATGATATTCCAGCCATACCAGAATGCACTGGTGAAGAACTAACAAACAGTTTAATTGATCAATTAAAACCTTTTAATATTAAATTTCACCTAAATGAAAGAGTAGAAGAAGTAAAAAATAATAATGACAGGTGGGAAGTTAAAACCAATAAAGGAACATCGTTTAACACTCCAAACATAATTATAGCAGGAGGAGTTGGCTCTTTTGAGCCAAGAAAGTTTTCCTTAAAAGATTGTGAAAAATTTGAAGATAAATCTATTTTTTATGCAATAAAAGATAAAACAATTTTTAAAAACAAAACCGTTTCAATTTTTGGAGGTGGAGATAGCGCTTTAGATTGGGCAATTGAACTATCAAAAAATTCTAAAGTAAACTTAATACATAGAAGAGATGAGTTTAGAGGTGCGAAATCAACAGTAGACAAAATGCATAAATGGGCAAAAGAAGGCAGTATAAGCTTATACACACAATATCAATTAAAGGATGTCAAAGGAGGCCCAGAAAGTCTTGAAAGCATTGATATAGAACATGACAATAAAGAAATAAAACATCTCAAAACTGATTTTGTTTTAGGTTTTTTTGGCTTGATAATGCAGCTTGGTCCAATAGCTAATTGGGGACTTAATTTAGATAAAAAAACAATAAATGTTGATACAGAGAAGTTTGAAACTAATCAAAAAGGCATATACGCAGTGGGTGATATTTGTACCTATCCTGGAAAATTAAAATTAATTTTATCAGGATTTCACGAAGGAGCATTAGCTGCTCGGGCATGTTTTAAATTAGCAAGACCGAATGAAAAATATAGATTTGAATTCACTACAACTTCTACTAACTTATTAAAAAGACTTGGTAAAAAAGAGTGATTGAGCTTTTCACCGCTGATACACCAAACGGAAAAAAAATCTCTATAATGCTTGAAGAAATTGGTTGTAAATATAAGCTAACAAAAATTGATATATATAAAGGTGAACAATTTAAGTCCGAGTTTAAAAAAATAAGTCCCTTCAGCAAGATCCCCGTGATTATTGATCATGATAACAATCTAAGTATATTCGAGTCTGGCGCTATTCTTATTTATTTAGGAGAAAAAAGTAATAAATTTTATGAAAAAAATAATAGAACAAAAATTAATCAATGGTTGATGGCTCAAATGGGATTAATTGGTCCATTAATTGGACAGCATCATCAATTTCATCATTTTAATCCTGGTAAAAGCAAGTTCGGTGAAGAAAGATATTTTAACATTGCTAAAAAACTTTACCAAAATCTTGATGAAAGACTTAAAGTTTCTAAATTTTTAGCCGGTGAAAATTATACAATTGCGGATATTGCAACATGGCCCTGGATAGCAAGACACGAATGGCATGATATTGGACTTAAAAATTATAAAAATTTAACTAGGTGGTATTTAGAAATAGCCAGTCGAAAAGCTGTAGTTAAAGGATATGATTTAATGGATAGTGGAGCGGTTATTCCCAAGCCTTAATTGTCAGCGTAAACTTTTTCTTCTTTTTCATGTTTTTCTTGAGCAGCAATACAAAGAGTTGCTACTGGTCTTGCCATTAATCTCTTGATGCCTATTGGCTCTCCAGTTTCTTCACAAAAACCATATGTGCCATCTTTAATTTTTTTTAGCGCTGAATCAATTTTAGATATTAGTTTAATTTGTCTATTAATAGCTTTCATTTCAACATTTTTATCCGTGTAAGAACTTGCTTGATCAACGATATCTGCTGAAACACTGTTGTCATCGATGGAGCCATTATATAAAGCTTCATTATTTGTTTTGATGATATCCGATTTCCATTCTGTTAGTTTTTTCTTAAAATAAGCTTTATGTTTTTCGCACATATACTTTTCTGTTAATTTTGGCACGTAAGTTTTAGAGATTTTGACCATACTATAATTTTGACGTGCCGGAGTATATTCAGCAATTAATGGGTGTCAATACAACTTAATTCGTATAAATTTGGAAAAATGAATATTTATAAAACAAATGTAAATAAGTTATTCTATATCTTTTTAACAATTCATTTAACTGTCTGGACATTGATTCCTACGCTAACAAATCAAAATTTACCTTTAGATACTATTGAAGCTTTAGCTTGGGGAAGCAATTTAGACTGGGGGTTTAACAAACACCCTCCAGCTAGTGCTTTTTTTGTAGAAATTTTTTATCAGGTTTTTGGAAGCAATGATTGGGCATATTATTTTTTGAGTCAAATTTTTGTAACATTCTCTTTTTTTATTGTTTGGAGATTTTCTTATGAATTTTTAGGAAATAAAAATCTTTCCTTGTTTTCAGTATTATTGCTTGAGGCAATTTATTTTTATAATTTTACATCACCCGAATTTAACGTAAATGTTTGTCAACTACCTTTCTGGACATTAACCGTTTATTATTCTTGGAAACTTTATAGTAAAAAAAAAGTTGATATTAAAGATTTTGTATTACTAGGAGTTTTTGCCGCACTTGGTTTTTTATCCAAATATCTATTTATTTATTTGTTAGTCTCGATCGACTTATTATTTTTTTATTTAATATTTATAAAAAAAGACAGAAAATATGATTTTAATTATTTAATACCTTTAATAGTTTTTGTTGTTTTGTTAATTCCTCATATTATTTGGTTAAAAGATAATGATTATGTTGCTATTACTTATGGTCTTCATAGAACAGGTTTAATTGAAATAAATTTTATCAACCACTTAAAATATCCGCTCATATTTTTAGCTAAACAAATTGGAATACTAATTCCATTTTTTATATTAAGCTTATTTTTAATTTCTAAATTTAAATTTAGCTTAAAATTAATTGATAAAAAACTACTTTTTTTATTAGCAATCAACATAGCACCAATTATTTTAATGTTTCTAACTTCATTAGTTTTAGGTGCTAAAATAAGAACTATGTGGATGACTCCATTTTATTTATTTTTTGGAACTTTGCTACTTTATATTTTTCAAAAACAAATAAATTTAAAAAAAATTAAAAATTTTTATATCACATTCATGTTTTTATTTTTACTTTCGCCAATTATTTACGCTTATATTTCAATTAATCAAACAGATAAGAGAACGGATTATCCAGGAAAAGAAATAGCATCAAAAGTTCAAAAAAAATGGAATTTGGAATTTAATGAACCAATTAATGTTGTTTTGGGTAATGAATGGAATGCTGGAAACTTATCATATCACTTAAAATCCAGACCAGTCTGGGAAGGGAAGCTGGATAAAAGAAAGCTGGACAGTTATAATATGTTTATTTGTATAGATAATATTTGTGTAGGAAATAAATGAAAAATTTTTTTAACGATAAGGTAAAAAAAATACTGTTTATAGTTTTAATTGTTTTGGTTATTGAATTTTCAGGATATGGTATTTTTGCTTCTTTAATGAGATTTTTAAATTCGCTAAATTAACTTTATGAAAGTTAAAATATTAATACCTATTTATAATGATTGGCGCTCAGTTTTTGAACTTTTAAAAAATATTGACCAAGAAATTAATAATATTAATGCTGAAATATCCGTATTAATTATTAATGATGGATCAAACGAAGAAAAAGAGGAAGTTCCTGAATTCAAAAATATAAAATCAATTAAAATTATAAATATGAAAAAGAACAAAGGACATGCACGATGTAACGCTGCAGGTTTAAAGCATATATTTGAAAATGAAGATTTTGATTATGTTATTCCAATGGATGGAGATGGTGAAGATCGAGCAGAAGAAATAAAATTATTAATAGAAAAATCTAAAGATTATCCTAGCCATGTAATAACAGCAAATAGAGTAAAAAGATCAGAAGGTTTATTTTTTAAATTTTGTTATGAAACACACAAACTTTTAACTTTAATATTTACAGGTCAAAACATAAAGTTTGGTAATTTTACTTTACTGCCAAAATCAATTGTTGAAAAAATGGTTCATGAAAAAGCAACTTGGAATAGTTTTTCCGGCTCATTATGCAAAGTATCAAAAGATAGGAAGTCAATTTCTTCTATACGCGGAACAAGGTTTTTTGGTCCGTCAAAAATGAGTTTTTCAAATTTAATTCAACACTCATTATCCATAATTTCTGTTTTTAAATTTACTTGGCTGGCAAGATCTATAATATTTTTATTAGTTTATTGTTACTTTATTTCAAATTTTATTTCTTTTATTACTTTAATACCAGTAGTTGTGATCATAGTGTTAAATGCAATGATTTTTACACTTTCTGCAAGAGAAAATTTAGATGAATACAAAAATTCTTTATCAAATATCTCTAATATTGATACCATCAAATAATGAAAAAGATTTAATTAGCTTTTTTACTTTAAAAATGATTTAAAATAAAAAAAATTAATTTTTATGTACTTCATCAATCCTTTTAAAGGTTTAAGACCAACTAAAAAAAATGCATCATCAGTCGCTGTTTCTAGCACCGATCATTTATCGAAGGATTCTCTTGTAGACCATAAAAACAATAATTCGTGGAGTTATTTGAATGTTTTTGGTGAAAAAGATAGCTCTAAATCTAAAGAACAATTTGAATTAATGAAAAAAAAATCAATCATAAAAAAAGATAAAAAAAATTCATTTTATATTTACAAAATATCAACAAGAGATCATTCACAAGTAGGGATAGTTGGGACTGCAAAACTTTCTGCTTATGACAATTTACATATACGAGGTCATGAAGAAATTTTTTTTGAAAGATCTCAAAAAAGAATGAAACAAATGGACAATTTAAATGCACAAATAGGTCCTATATATGCTGTTTACCCCGACAACAAACAACTTAATGATTTGGTAGAAAAAGAGTTAGTTAATTCTCCTGAATACTCTTTTGAGGGCATGGACGGAAGCAAGCATGAGATGTGGATTGTTGATGATGAAAATAAAGTTTTAAAAATATCTGATTTATTTAATTCTATAAATAGGATTTATATTGCGGATGGACACCATAGAATGGATGCATTATTAAAACTCTCAAAATTTAAACAACATAAAAACCACGATCATACTGGAAAAGAATTATATAATTATTTTATGATAGCAATTTTTCCAACAAGCCAGGCAAGAATTCTTGATTACAATAGACTTATAAAAGATTTATATGGATATTCATCTTCAGATTTTATTAAGGAAGTTAAAAAAAAATTTAAAGTAGAAAAGCAAAGTTCTTCGTACAAACCTGAAAAATCTCAAATATTTGGAATGTATTTAAAAAAACAATGGTATTCTTTGGAACTTAAAGAAAAACCCCATCAGAATTTATTTCATATTATTAATTTAGACATAAATTTATTGCACTACTATTTATTGGAACCCATTTTGGGAATTGGGGATCCTAGATACGATAATAGAATTGATTTTTTAGCAGGTTTTCATGGATTGGAAGGTATTGAGAAAAAAGTAGATTCGGGCCAAGCAAAAGTTGGCTTCGCTTTATTTGCCACTCAAATGGAAAACGTCATAAGTTTTGCGGATAAAAAATTAAATATGCCACCAAAATCAACTTGGTTTGATCCTAAACCTTTAGATGGTTTAGTAGCATATGATTTCGAATAAAATTTATTATTTTCTTTTAAAATTATAGTGCTGCGTCAATTCTTCATTATTTATTGCTAAAAAATATATATAAAAAAAATAGTGACATATTTTTAAAAAACAATATATCAAAACGAACTAATGGAAAAACCAAGCACAAAACCTAAAAATCCAAATTTTTCAAGCGGGCCATGCTCTAAACGCCCTGGTTGGAGTATGGATGTTTTAAAAAATTCCCCAATAGGAAGATCACATAGACATAAAGTTTGCAAAGAAAAGCTGAATGAGGCGATAGTTAAATCTAAGAAAATTCTACAGTTACCGGATTCTTACTTAGTTGGGATAATGACGGGCTCAAATACTGGTGCTTTGGAATCGGCCATGTGGTCTCTTTTGGGTTGTAAAGGCGTTGATGTTTTAGCCTGGGAAAATTTTGGAAAAGATTGGGTAATAGACATACTTGAACAATTAAAAATAAAAGATGTAAACAGTCATGTAACTGATTATGGAACTCTTCCAGATTTAACAAAGGTAAATTTCAAAAATGATGTAATTTTTACGTGGAATGGAACAACTGCTGGCGTGAGAATTCCTAATGGTGATTGGATACCTGAAGATAGAGAAGGCTTAACAATTTGTGATGCTACATCAGGAATTTTTGCTATGGATATAGATTGTAGTAAGCTTGATGTCATAACATGGTCTTGGCAAAAAGTCTTAGGAGCAGAAGCTGCTCATGGAATGGTAGCATTATCTCCACGTGCAGTTCAAAGACTTGAAACTCATACTCCTTCTTGGCCAATTCCAAAACTATTTAGATTGGCAAATAAAAAAAAATTAATAAAAGGTATTTTTGAAGGTGGTACAATCAATACTCCTTCAATGATTTGTGTTGAGGATGTATTGGATGCTTTAAAGTGGGTTGAGTCTGTGGGTGGCACAAAAGGACTAATAAAAATTTCAAGCGACAACTTACAAATTGTAGAAGAGTGGATAAGTAAAAGTGATAATTTTAAATTTATGTGTGAAGATAAGAAATCAAGATCTTCAACAAGTATTACAGTGTTAATTAAAGATGAATGGTTTACAAAATTTAATGAAGAAGAACAAAGAGCAGTATTAAAAAAATTATTTTCACTCCTAGAAAAAGAAGGAGTAGCTAATGATATTAACGGTTATCCTAAAGCACCTCCTAGTATAAGAATATGGGGCGGATCAACTGTGCAAAATAGTGACATCAAAGCACTATTACCTTGGATTGATTGGGCGTATAATTCAATAAAAAATAATGCCTAAGGTTTTAATTTCAGACTCAATGAGCAGTGTTGCTCAAAAAATTTTTGAGAAAAATAATATTTCTGTTGATGTAAAAACTGGCTTATCAGAAGAAGAAATTATTAAAATTATTCCGGAGTACGATGGAATGGTTGTTAGATCAGCTACAAAAGTAACAAAAAAAATAATTGAAGCTGCAAAAAATTTAAAAGTAATCGGAAGAGCTGGTGCTGGTGTTGACAATATAGATGTGCCAACAGCCAAAGAAAAAAATATGATTGTTATGAATACCCCTGGTGGAAATGCCAATGCAACAGCAGAACATGCATTTGCATTAATCATGTCAACTCTAAGAAAAATTCCTTTTGCCAATGAGACAACTCATAAAGGACTATGGGAGAAAAAAAATATTAAAGGTACCGAACTTTCAAAAAAAACTTTAGGTATAGTTGGCTTTGGAAATGTAGGTGTGAGATTAAGTAATCTTGTTAAAGGTTTTGATATGAAAATATTGGTTAATTCGAAGTCACTAGAATCTAGAAAAAAAGACTATCCACATGTAGAAAATGTAAGCTTCGATGAATTGATAAGCAAAAGTGACATTATAAGTTTTCATTGTAAGGCCCCTAAAGATGGCAAGCCAATGATTGCTAAAGAGCATTATAAAAAAATGAAACCTACAACTTATATAATTAATGCTGCTAGAGGTAACATTGTTGATGAAAAAGATTTAAATGATGCGCTTAATGAAAACCTAATTGCTGGAGCAGCAGTAGATGTTTTTTCAAAAGAACCAGCTAAAGAAAATATTTTATTCAACAATCCAAAAGTTATTTTAACTCCACATATAGCAGCATCTACAACAGAAGCATCAATGGTTGTAGCTCAAATGGTAGCCAATCAAATATCAGATTTTTTATTAAAGGGTGTCAAATTAAATACTGTTTAGTGAAAAAGTTATTATTAATAATATTAATATTAATTTTCACTTCAAATTCTTTTTCTTTTGCAAATTTTAAAGAAATAAAAAAAAAAGCTGAGGTCAATAAACCTGGCATAGTTTTTCCGATACCTAAAAATTTGAGAAGATGTCAAACAAAACTATATGTAAGTCCTGAGCTTAACAAAATTCCTACGTTGTTAGAAGTCAAAGCGCCTGTAGGTTATGGTTTGGACGATAGATATGATTATGCAAACAGTAGATTTTCAAATTTTAGTTTTCCTTGTGGTGGCGGAAATGTTGATGCGTGCAAGTATGTAAAAAATGTAATATTAAGTTGGGCGAAAGCAAATGCTGCTAAAAGAACAGGACCATCAGACCACGAAGGCAGACATTGGAATGATACTCTTACTGTAAATTTATATATTGCAGCTCCATGGATAGCAGCCTATTCTTTTGCAAAGCAAGTTATAGAAATACCAGATGAGGAAGACAAAATAATAAAAGACTGGTTTAAAAAAATTGTAAAAAAAAATACTCATTTAATGTATGGTAAAACTTATAATTATGGAGGAGCGACAGGCACTCCAAAAAGAGCTCATAACCACGCTTTATCTTCTGCAGTTGCTCATATGTCATTGGGAATTTTATTAAATGATAAAAAAGAATTTAGAAAAGCTTTTAAAAACTATGAAGGTGCGATTAAATATCAGAGAAAAGATGGCAGTCTTCCTATTGAAGTGAGAAGAGGTGGAAGAGCTATGTTTTATCAAGGTAGAGCCATGACCGCTTTAGCCGTAATAGCTATTATTGCTGAAAATCAAGGTTACAATATTTGGGATTTAGACTTCAAAGGTAAAAACTACCATAATCTAGTTAAATTTTTTATAGATTTTACTGAAAATAACGAAATTGTATTTAAATATGCAAAAGAAAACAGATCACCTGGACCAGCTAAAAATTATAAAGTTCAAGATCTCAAGTCGAACACAGGAAGTCATTGGGGGTGGTTGTATGCTTATACATCAAGATTTCCTGATCATAAAAATATTAAACGATTGAAACAATGGTCTTTGAATAAAAGTGAACTTAATTCTTATCAAAGCAATATTGTTTATCAATATCTCAACATAGGAAAAAAAGGTTTCGGCTCTGCCTCCTGGACGGTCGTTGAGCCAAATTGCCATTTTATTAAGTAGAAGCTTTTATTGTTGGTAGAGAATAAAAATCAGCTGTATCTATTTTTGAATAATGTTGTCTTTTTGAATTCCATTTTTTATGAATGCCAGCACTTGCAAGACTTAAAGTTGATCGACCATATCGATAATTAGTATTATCAATAGATTTCATTAAGTTATTTATTTTTTCATCTTTTTCTGAAGAAAATAAATTTTTTTCATTATTTGAATCTGACAAATGAGACAGCATCACTCCAGCTTTTTGATATCTATAACCATTTTTAAAAATAGTTTCTAAAATAGAAATCGCAACTTTTACAATTTCAATGCTATTATTAGTAGCTATTGGTAAGTCTATTGTTTTTGAATTAGAGTAAAAACCATATCGATTTTGAAAAGGACTTGTTCTAATAAAAACTGTTATTGATTTTGTAACTAAAGATTCGGATCTAATTTTTTCTGAAGCATTCAAAGAATAACCAGCTATTGCCTCTTTTAATTCTTGAAAATCTTCTACTCTTTTTCCAAATGAACGCGACACAACACAGCTCTTTCTTTTAGAACTTGTTGTTTCTAAGCCAATACAAGAAATACCTTTAAGTTCCATTGCTGTTCTTGAGCTTAAAACATTAGAGCTTTTTTTAATCCATGTATTGGATTTATTTTTTAATTGTTTTGCGTTATAAATTCCATTTTGATGATAAAATTTTGTTAGTTGTTTACCAACTCCCCACACGTCGTTAATTTCTACTTTTTCTAATATTGGATCAATATTTTCAACTCCTATCAAGCTAACAACTCCAGATTGTTTTTTTTTCGCTATATGATTTGCAACCTTGCTTAAGGTTTTTGTTTTTGCGATACCAATACTGGTTGGTATACCAGTCCATTTTAAAACTATACTTCTGATTTCTTTGCCAATATCTTCCGCTTCGTTATCAGGAAAATTTGACAAATCTAGAAAAGCTTCATCTATTGAATAAATTTCTATTTCAGAATTAAATCGTTTAAGAGTTCTCATTACTCTTCTGGATAAATCTCCGTACAAAGAATAATTTGATGAAAACACCTGAACATTATTTTTAATAATAATATTTTTTTCCTTGAAATACGGTTCTCCCATTTTAATCCCTAAAGCTTTTGCTTCTGTTGATCTTGAAATAATGCAGCCATCATTATTAGATAAAACAACCACTGGTTTATTTCTCAACTTAGGATTGAATAGTCTTTCACATGAAACATAGAAAGAATTACAATCAACAAGGGCTATTTTTTTAGTGCGTCGAGTGAATGACATAGGTTACAACTCCCCAGATAAAAACATTTGAATCTTCATTCATAATAATTTTATCTTCAGTGTTATTTGATCCTGATGATAAAAAGTTTTGCTCTTTTGATTTAATAAAATTTTTAACAACTAATTCGTCATGAACATTTGCAACTACGGTAGAGAAATTTTTGGGTTCTAAACTTCTATCGACTATCAATAAATCCCCATCATAAATACCAACATCGGTCATAGATTTTCCTTGCACTCGGATAACAAAGGTTGCAGGAACATTTTTTATTAGGTGAACGTTAAGATCAACATCTTCTTCTATGTAGTCTGTTGCAGGAGAAGGAAATCCAGCTCCGGCTTTATGTAGGTAAAATGGTACAGTCAATTTCATGTTCTTGCTTTGTTCTAATTAATACTCTAATTATTAAATATAGTCAATAGGTTGTATTTTGAGTCTGTAAGTGAATCGAAAAGGAATCAAAACGTGAACATTAATAGCTGTGTTTTGTTACATTGTGGATAACTTCAACTAAGGGTAGTCTGCAAAAAATTATGAAAAAAAAATTAACATGCCATTGTGGAGGAGTAGAAGCGTTAGTTAATGTTTCTGAAAAAGGATTTGAAAAGGTTTTGCGTTGTAACTGTTCTATCTGTAAAAAAAAAGGGTACATTATAGGAGTTCTTGGGCCAGATGATTTTAAATTAGTTAAAGGAGAAGATCTTTTAACCCTTTATCAATTTTATACAAAAACTGCTCAACATTATTTTTGTAAAGTTTGTGGCATACACACACATAATAGACCACGAATGAATCCAAAAATATATGGAATAAACATAGCTTGCGTTGAAGGTGTTAAACCATTTGAAATAGTCAATGTTCCGGTTAGCGATGGAGAAAACCACCCTTTAGATCAAAAAAAATAATGAAAAAAATATTTTTAACTTTTTTATTCACAATTATTAGTTTTAATTCTGCGCAAGCAATATCTTTATCGGATGCACTATTAGAAGCTTATAAAAATAATCCAGAGTTAAATGCTGAAAGAGAAAATTTAAATGTTTCTGAAGAAGATTTTAAAATTTCAAAAAGTGAATTTTTACCTAGCGTAACTATTTCTGGGTCTAAAAGTAGCGAAGACACAAGCAAGAACACAGATAGATCAGGTGCAAATTCAGCTGCGACTGATGTTAATCCAGTAACTCAATCTGTGTTAATTGAACAAAAACTATTTCAAGGATTTGCGGGCATTGCAGGATATGAAAAAAATAAAATTGGCTTAAGTTTAGCTCAAGCAAAATTTTTAAAAAAAGAACAAGATATTTTATTTAAAGCTGTAGAAGCATATACCGGTCTTGCTTTTGCTAAGGAAAAATTAGAAATTAATTTAAGCAACGTAAATTTGTCAGAAAGACAAGTTGAAACAGATAGATCAAGATTAGAAAGAGGACAAATAACTTTAGCAGACGTCGCGCAATCCGAGTCTTCTTTAGCAGAGTCGCAAGCAAAATTAACAGAATCTCAAAACGAAGTACTTACATCAAGGTTGGAGTATGAAAAAATAATTGGACCGTTAGAAAATATAGATAATTTCAATAATAATTATGAACTTAACTTTGAAGTTCCATCATCTTTAAATCAAGCAATTGAAATCTCTAAAAATAACAATCCAGATCTAACTATAGCTAAGTTAGAATATGAACAATCTGAAAAAGATGTAACAATTGCAAAATCTGAACTTTCACCTTCAGCCACACTATCTTTAGAGTCTTCAAAAACAGATGATTTAAGTGCAACCGTTGATGAAAGGGATAAAGAAACAGTTAAAGCAACTATATCTTGGCCTCTTTTTAAGGGAGGTAAAAATTTTGCAGAGATAAACAAAAGCAAAAGTTTAAAAAATAGAAAAAAATTACTATTTGATTATGCCCATAAATCAAATGATACTAATGTTGCGAGCGCATGGGCAAACTTACAGTCCACTGAAAGCTTATTAAATTCGGTAAAATCTCAAGTGAAAGCAGCAGAAATTGCAAACGAAGGAATAAGTGCTGAATACGAGTCTGGACTCGGAAGATCAACATTAGACCTAATCCAGTCTAATACTTTACTTTTAAATTCAAAAATAAGTTTAGCTGATTCTGAAAGAAACTATCTTTTAGCTAAGTTCAATCTGCTTAAATCTCTAGGTTTATTAAACAGCGACTATCTAAAAATTCAATAAATTGGGTGGTTTTTCATTAATTTAATATTTTTATTGCCAATGAGAACAAAATGTGTACATTTAATTGTATGATTCGATTGATAAAAAACCCAAAAAAAGAGGCAAAAAATGACTAAAAACAACCTAAAAGTAGTTAAGTCTACTAAAGAGAAAGATTCAGAAAACAAAGAAAAGAATAAAGCTTTAGACGCAGCAATTAGCCAGATTACAGACAACTTTGGAAAAGGCTCTGTAATGAAGCTTGGTCAACAAACGACAATGGATATTGAGTCCATTTCTACAGGATCCCTAAGCTTGGATTTAGCATTGGGAATAGGTGGATTGCCTAAGGGACGAATTATAGAAATATATGGCCCAGAGTCTTCTGGAAAAACAACACTTGCACTGCAAGTTGTTGCTGAAGCTCAAAAGGCTGGAGGCATTTGTGGATTTGTAGATGCAGAGCATGCTTTGGACCCAGTTTATGCAAAAAAATTAGGAGTAGATACTGAAGAATTGCTAATATCTCAACCTGACACAGGAGAACAAGCTTTAGAAATAACTGATACATTAATTAAATCAGGCTCAATTTCTGTATTAGTTGTCGACTCTGTTGCAGCTTTAACCCCAAGAGCTGAAATTGAAGGAGAGATGGGAGATCATCATGTTGGTCTCCAATCAAGATTAATGAGTCAAGCTTTAAGAAAACTAACAAGCTCAATTTCACGAACAAATACAATGGTTATTTTCATTAACCAAATAAGAATGAAAATTGGTGTTATGTTTGGGAGCCCTGAAACTACTTCAGGAGGAAATGCATTAAAATTCTACTCATCAGTTAGAATGGATATTAGAAGAATAGGTGCCATCAAAGAAAAAGATGCAATTATAGGAAATGCAACAAGAGTAAAAGTTGTAAAAAATAAAGTATCGCCTCCATTTAAAGTTGTTGAATTTGATTTAATGTATGGCAAAGGAATTAGTAAAACAGGTGAGCTAATTGATCTTGGTGCAAAAGCTGAGATAGTAGAAAAAGCAGGTGCCTGGTATGCTTATAAAGGTGAAAAGATCGGCCAAGGTAAAGAAAATGCAAAACTCTATCTTGAGCAAAATCCAAAAGCAGCAGCTGAAATTGAAATGGCGATACGAGAAAAAGCTGGAATGATTTCAAAGAAGATTGAAGGAAATCCGATAGATGAAGAAAAAGTAAAGGCTGAATCGAAAGAAGAAACACCACCTAAAAAGAATTAACTTTTAGTTATCTAAAAAGGCGCTTGTTTTAAGCGCCTTTTTTCCCTACTGTTATCTAGACATCAAATAAAAAAGCTGTATTTTAAAAATATGGCCGACAAATCACTAAATGAAATAAGAAGTACTTTCCTCAAGTATTTTGAAAAAAATGATCATAAGATTGTTGAGTCTAGCAATTTAGTTCCAAATAACGATCCAACGTTAATGTTTGCTAATTCTGGAATGGTACAATTCAAAAATGTATTTACTGGCCTTGAAAAAAGAGACTATCAAAGAGCTACCACTTCTCAAAAATGCGTAAGGGCAGGGGGAAAACATAATGATTTAGAAAATGTTGGTTACACACCTAGACACCATACGTTTTTTGAAATGCTTGGAAATTTTTCTTTTGGAGATTACTTTAAAGAAAGAGCAATTGAACTAGCATGGAACTTAATAACAAAAGATTTTGGTTTAGATAAAAACAGACTATATTTCACAGTTTTTAACGAAGATGATGATGCTTTTAATCTTTGGAAAAAAATAACAGGATTAGGTGAAGATAGAATAATTAAAATTTCCACATCAGATAACTTTTGGTCAATGGGGGAAACTGGTCCATGCGGACCTTGTTCAGAAATATTTTTTGATCATGGGGATCATTTGAAAGGTGGATTGCCTGGAACTAAAGATCAAGATGGAGATAGGTATATAGAGATTTGGAATTTAGTATTTATGCAATTTGAACAAGTTTCAAAGGATAAAAGAATAAATTTACCAAAACCATCTGTAGATACAGGAATGGGCTTAGAACGAATAACGGCTTTACTTCAGGGAACCCATGATAATTATAAAACAGATCATTTTATTAAATTAATAAATTCTATTGCTGATGCCGTCAAAATAAAACCGAATGAAAAAAATATTTCAAGCTTTAGAGTTATTGCAGATCATTTAAGAGCTAGTTCTTTTCTAATTGCCGAAGGTGTTTTGCCATCCAATGAAGGACGTGGCTACGTATTAAGAAGAATTATGAGAAGAGGTATGAGGCATTCTCACTTGCTAGGTTCAAAACAACCAATATTTTTTAATATTTTTAAAACTTTGATGAACGAAATGTCTGATAGCTATCCAGAATTAAAAAGAGCAGAGTCACTTGTAAGAGAAACATTAAAAACCGAAGAAGAAAAATTTTTAGTTTTACTTGAAAGAGGTATGAAAATTTTGAATGATGAAATTACCAAAGTTGAAAAAGTTTTACCCGGAGAAGTTGCTTTTAAACTTTACGATACTTATGGTTTTCCTTTAGATTTAACTGAAGATATATTAAAAAATAAATCACTTTCAGTAGATCGCAAAAAATTTAAATCGTTAATGAATGAAAGCAGAGAACTTGCTAAAAAAAATTGGAAAGGATCTGGCGACAGTTCCGTTGAAGAAATTTGGTTTGAAATAAAAGATAAAATAGAACCAACTGAATTTTTAGGATACGAAACTGATCAAGCCGAAGGAATAATTCTTTCAATAATTAAAAATAACAAAGAAGTAAAAAGTTTAAAAAAGGGAGAGGAAGCAATTATAATCGTTAATCAGACACCTTTTTATGGTGAGTCCGGAGGTCAAGTTGGTGATATTGGTCATATAGTTTCTGGAGATTTTAAATTTAAAGTAAACGATGTTCAGAAAAAACTTGGGGACTTATTTGCTCACTATGGAAAAGTTGAAAGTGGCAATATTAACTTAAATGACAATATAGAGATGAAGATTGATGTTGAAAGAAGGAAAAATATTAGAGCATATCACTCAGCAACTCATCTTTTACATGAATCCCTTAGAAGAGTTTTAGGAAAACATGTAACTCAAAAAGGATCTCTAGTTGCTCCAGATAGATTAAGGTTTGATTTTAGTCATATGAAAGCAATTTCGAATGATGAGATAAATAAAATTGAAAATTTTGTAAATGCAATGGTTGAGACCAAATCTGAAGTAAAAACCAGATTAATGACACCTAAAGAGGCAGTTGACAATGGAGCTTTAGCCCTATTTGGGGAAAAATATGGAGACGAAGTAAGAGTGATTTCCATGGGTGATGAAAAGGATAAATATTTTTCTACAGAGCTTTGTGGTGGAACACATGTAAAAAATACAAGAGATATAGGAAAATTTAAAATTATAAACCAGTCATCTATAGCTGCAGGCGTTAGAAGAATTGAGGCTTTAAGGGATAAGCAATTGGAGGATTTTTTATTAAATAAGGAAAAATTATCAGATTTGTCATTAGAGAAAAATGAAGGAATAATTAAAGAATTATCAAATAAAATTTTACAATTAGGAGGTAAACCTAATTTAAAAAATGTAAATCAAAAAGAATTGATTAAAGATTTAACCAAACAATTTGAATCTCTCATGGTTAAATCAATTTTAAACGATAAATCAAAAAATATAATTTGTGATGATACTATTAAGCAAATCAAAGTTAGATTTCAGAGAGTGTATGATCTACCAACAAAAGAATTAAGAAAGCTTGTTGATTCAGGTAAGAGAGAACTAGGAGAAGGTATTGTTATAATTTTTACGAGCATAGAAGGAAAAGTCGGTTTAGCAGTAGGAGTTACAGATAAATTAAAAAATAAATATGACGCTGTGAAGTTTGTAAAAATTGGATCTAAAGTAGTTGGTGGCAAAGGTGGCGGTGGAAGATCTGATTTTGCTCAAGCTGGTGGTGTGAATGAAAGTAAAATAAACGAAGCATTTGCTCGATTAAAATATTTAGTTTAATTTCTTTTTAAAATTTTGATCAATTATATCTAAAAATTGATTTGTATTTAAATACTTTGTGGATGGACCTACTAGTATTGCCAGGTCTTTTGTCATTGATCCTTTTTCAACGCAATCAATGCAAATTTTTTCTAGTGTATTTGAAAATTTAATTAACTCACTATTTCCATCTAATTCTCCCCTGTGAGCCAAACCTCTCGTCCAGGCAAAAATTGATGCTATTGGATTTGTAGAAGTTTCTTTGCCCTCTTGATGCATTCTAAAATGCCTAGTAACCGTTCCATGTGCCGCTTCAGCTTCCATTGTTTTTCCATCTGGCGCAAGCAATACACTTGTCATTAATCCTAGAGACCCATATCCTTGTGCAACCGTATCTGATTGAACATCGCCATCATAATTTTTACATGCCCATATATATTTTCCACTCCACTTCATTGCGCATGCTACCATGTCATCGATTAATCTGTGTTCGTAGGTAATATTTTCTTTTTCAAATTTAGATTTAAATTCACTTTTAAAAATCTCTTGAAATATATCTTTAAATCTACCATCGTAAGTTTTTAGTATTGTATTTTTGGTTGATAAATAAACTGGCCATTTTTTTATTAATCCATAATTAAAGCAGGAGCGTGCAAAATCTTCTATAGATTTATCAAGGTTGTACATTGATAAAGCAATACCTGGTCCAGGAAAATTAAATACTTCATATTTTTTTTCGTCTTTACCATCTTCTGATGTCCATTTTATTTCTAGTTTACCTTTTCCAGGAACTTGAAAATCTGTAGCTCTATACTGATCACCAAATGCATGTCGTCCAATAATTAATGGATCAGTCCACGAAGGAACCAACTTTGGAATATTTTTACAAATGATCGGTTCTCTAAATACCGTTCCTCCAATAATATTTCTTATAGTGCCGTTTGGAGATCTCCACATTTTTTTTAAATTAAATTCTTTAACTCTTTTTTCATCAGGAGTAATTGTTGCGCATTTAATTCCAACTCCATTTTTTTTGATCGCTTTTGCACAATCGATTGTTATTTGATCAGATGTATTGTCTCTACTTTTAATCCCAAGATCGTAGTATTCGATTTTTAAATCCAAATATGGAAGAATGAGTTTATTTTTAATGAAATTCCAAATCACTCTGGTCATTTCATCGCCATCTAGCTCAACTATTGGGTTTTTTACCTTAATTTTGCTCATATTTAGATGTTATCTTACTAATTGAATTTAAGCATTTTATATACATATTAAACAAAAATTATCAAATTAAGGATTATGATAGATAAAGTTTTTCCAAAGATTCATAATGAAGGGTACAAGTTTTTGGTTATATTCGGTTTTGTAACCCTAATATTGTATTTAATAAGTGGTTTTTTGGGACTAATAGGTTTGGTTTTAACAATATGGGTTTATTATTTTTTTAGAGACCCAGATAGAATTCCTATTAATGATGAAAATTATCTTGTAAGTCCAGCCGATGGGATAGTTTTACAAGTAGAAGATTCAGATGGACCAAAAGAATTAAACCTTGAAGGTAAAAAGTTTAAAAAGATAAGTATTTTTATGAATGTTTTTGATTGTCACGTTAATAGAACTCCTTGTTCAGGAAAAGTTACTGAAATTTTATATAAACCAGGAAAGTTTCTAAATGCTTCTCTAGATAAAGCAAGCGAAGACAACGAAAGAAATTATTATAAAATTTCAAATTCTAGCGGAGAAGATATAATTGTTGTTCAGATTGCAGGACTTATAGCGAGAAGAATAGTTTGCGAAGTAAAAGAAAATATTGAATTAAAACAAGGTGACAGAATAGGCATGATTAGATTTGGAAGTAGAGTCGATATCTATTTTGAGAATCATAATCCACTAGTTAAAATTAATCAAAAAACTATAGCTGGTGAAACACTTTTAGCAAAGAAATAAGATGATAAACGAACCAAAAAAAAATTTTAAAATAGTAACCGATACTAAAGCTAGAGTTATACTGCCTAACACCTTGACACTTATAGGCGTGTGCATAGGTTTAACCTCAATAAATTTTGCAATAAATCAAAATTATAAATTATCCATAGTTGCAATTGTTCTTGCAGCAATCATAGATGGTTTGGATGGAAGAATCGCAAGATTAATTAAAGGAACTTCAAAAGTTGGAAAAGAATTAGACTCTCTAACAGATGTAATTAGTTTTGGTGTTGCCCCAGCATTTATAATGTATTTCTGGATAATGAATGCTTTAGGAAAAATAGGATGGTTAATTTCATTAATATATGTGGTTTGTGTAGCACTAAGATTGGCAAGATTTAATGTAAACACATCATCGGGATCTTCCTGGAAAGATAATTTTTTTGAAGGTGTGCCATCACCAGCAGGGGGAATTTTAGTTTTGAGCCCACTGATTTATGAGGTTAGCGGATTTGACATTATTAATTTAAATTATAAATTAATAACTCCAATTATATTTGTAGTTGTTTCAATACTGTTAATAAGTAAAATTCCAACATACTCTATGAAAAAGATTGTGGTGCCAAGAAGTACTACAATTTTCTTACTTTTTGGAATAGTTCTTTCGTTTGGTTTGCTATTAATTTTTCCGTTTAAAGCTCTTATCGTCGGTAGCACAGCCTATCTATTAACAGTGCCAATAAGTTTATTTCACCATCATAAAATAAAAAAAACACACAAACATGACAATAACTTTAATGATGAGGAACCAGAAGACGTTTTATAAATGAAAAAAAAATGTAATTGTTTCATTGGCAGACTCCAATTATTTTGATTTATTGAACGAGCTAATTGACTCTATTAAAAAATTTAGCGAAAGTTCATCTACAGCAATATGCATTTTAGATGCTGGTCTAAATGAAAATCAAAAAAAAATGTTATCAACAAAAGTTGATGAGATAAAAAGTGCAAAATGGGATATTAAAGTTTCATCAATTAAAGTAGGAGGAAAAGAATGGTTAAAAAGCCAAGTATCAAGAGCATTTTTGCCTAGTTATTTTCCAAGTTATGAAAAATATTTATGGATTGATTGTGATGCTTGGGTAAATGACTGGAATTCTGTTGAATTATATTTTAAAGCATGTGAAAACGGAAAGCTTGGAATAACACAAACTTTAGGTCCTGGTTATAAAATTATGTCTAAAGTCAGCTGGCTTTTCGGAAAGTTAGCAATTATTAAGTCTCAAAATTTTAAACATGCTATAAGTTCAAAAATTGGACTAGATAAAGCTAGAAAATTAGCATTTGCACCTCATATTAATATTGGAGTTTTTTCACTTGAAAAAGATTCACCTTGTTGGAAAATATGGCAAAAAAATTTAGAGATAACTTTAAATTCAGGAAAAATATTTGGTTCAGAAGGATTGGCAATCAATATGAGTGTATATATAGATGATGTTGAAACTGAATTTTTACCTTTAAATTGTAATTGGATAGCAAGCAATTTGTTGCCAAAATTTAATGAGCAAAGCAATACATTTGTTGAACCTTATTTACCAAATTATAAAATTGGCATTATGCATTTAGCTGCGGGACTGTGGGAAAATAATAAAGATATGAGGTTAGATAAAAGTGTAAAAATAGATATTAAAACTCTAGACAATAAATCTCTAACTAAAAGTTTAAGATTTGGTCATTAATTGAAAAAAAATAAAATCTCAAAAAATTGGATTAATAGACAAAGGAAAGATATTTACGTTCGTAAATCTAAAATTGAAGGTTTTAGATCAAGAGCGGTTTATAAGCTCAAAGAAATTGATGAAAAGTTTAAAATATTCAATCAAGTAAACTCTTTAGTAGATCTTGGTGCGGCCCCAGGAAGCTGGTCTCAGTATGCATCTAACAAAATTAAAAGTGAAAAAATTGCATCAATAGATCTAATTGAATTTGAAAAAATAAAAAATACCCACCAAATCATAGGAGATTTTACTGAAGAAAATTGTAAGGAAAGGATTAAAAAATATTTTAATTCAAAAATTGACCTAGTAATTTCTGATATGGCAGTAAACACTATCGGTAACAAAAATATAGATTCAATTGTAACTGGTGAACTTTGTCTTGAAGCTATGAATTTTACTTTAGAAACACTCAATCAAGATGGAAAATTTGTATCCAAAATTTTTATGGGATCCAGTTTTAATGAAATTATTGCATATGCTAAAAAATCATTTAAAGTTGTTAAGGTTTTTAAACCCTCAGCTAGCAGAAAAAATTCAAAAGAAACTTTTATAATCTGTAGATTTTTAAGATAGATACACTTTAAATTTTTAAAGAATCGTATATACATGATTATGGGTCCCATAAAAGAAGCACTTACATTCGACGATGTTACTTTAGCTCCAAAGTATTCTGAGGTACTCCCTTCACAAGTTGATACAAAAATACAATTATCAAAAAATATAACTTTAAAAGTACCTTTATTATCTTCTGCAATGGATACAGTTACCGAGTCAAAAATGGCAATATCAATTGCTAAAGCCGGAGGAATTGGAGTCATACATAGAAATCTAAATATTAAAAAACAAATTCAAGAAATTAAAAAAGTAAAATCAAAAAATTTAATTGTGGGCGCGGCTGTTGGTGCAGGTATTGATGAAATTGTAAGAGCTGAAGCAATTTTAAAAGAAGGGGTAGATTTAATCGTAGTTGATACAGCACACGGTCATACTAAAAAAGTTGCTGAAATAATCAAAAAAATAAAAAGAAAAAAAAATAATAAAACATCAATTTGTGCTGGAAATATTGCAACTCCAGAGGCAGCAAAGTTTTTAATGAAATTAGGAGTAGATATTATAAAAGTAGGAATAGGACCAGGCTCTATTTGCACCACAAGACTGGTAGCTGGGATTGGAGTTCCTCAGTTAAGTGCAATTATAAATGTAAAAAATGGTGTAAAAAATAAAAATATTAGAATTATTTCTGATGGAGGAATTAAATTTTCAGGAGATATAGCAAAGGCACTTGCAGCGGGGGCAGATGCGGTTATGATAGGTTCACTTTTTGCAGGCACGGCCGAGTCACCTGGAAAACTAATTAAAAAAAAAGGAAAATTATATAAAAATTTTAGAGGCATGGGATCAGTTGGAGCTATGAACAAAGGCTCAGCTGACAGGTATTTTCAAAAAAAACAAAAAGATAAATCTAAATATGTACCCGAAGGTGTTGAGGGATTGATTAAATTTAAAGGAAACGTTCATAAAGTAATTTTTAAACTTGTGGGAGGTTTAAAATCTTCAATGGGATATCTGGGAGCTAAAACAATAATTAAATTAAGAAAAAAACCTAATTTTGTGAAAATTACTAAAGCTGGATTTTATGAGAGCATGGTGCATAATGTTGATGAAGTAAAAAAAGATAGCGAATTTTAATGTTTGTTAATAATAAATTTATAACTTGTTTATTTGTATATTTTATATTTATTAGCTTTTCATTAGCTAAAGAAAATTATTATGATGAAGCTAAAAAAAATTTTGATAAAAAGGAATTAGAACTTTCAAAATTTTTGTTTCAAAAAAATATAGTATTTAATCCTAAAGATGCAAAATCATATCTATATTTAGCAAAGATATTTAATTTAGAAGAAAATGAAAAAGAAGAAGAAAAAAATTTAGATACAACTTTGCTTTTGGATCCTGCAAACGAAGAAGCCATGTACATGTTAATAAAGATTAAATTAAAAAAATCCAATTATTCAAAAGTTCAAGATTTAAAAGAAAAATTTGCTATTATATGTAAAAAGCTTTGTGAGAAAACAAAAGAAATAAATAAAACATTAAAAAATATTGAACCAAAAAATGATACTTAGCAATAATTTAAATAAAATTTTAATTATTGATTTTGGTTCTCAATTCACACAACTAATAGCAAGAAGAATAAGAGAACTTGGAATTTTTTCTGAAATCATAAACCACAAAAAAGCAAAAAATATAAAATTATTTAATAAAGAAATAAAAGGAATAATTTTATCAGGAGGTCCACTTAATGTTTATGATAGTAATAAATTTAAATTTAATAAAAAAATATTAAATTTAAATATACCTATTCTTGGAATATGTTTTGGTCATCAGATAATTGCTAAAGTTTTAGGTGGCAATGTTAAAAAGTCAAAATATAGAGAATTTGGATCTGCTATTGTTAAAAAAAAAAACAAAAGTAAATTAGTTGAAAATTTTTTTAATAAAGCTCAAACAAGCAAAGTTTGGATGAGTCATGCAGATCAAGTTTCAAAATTACCAAAAGACTTTACTGTTATTGCATCAACAAAAAATTCTAAATATACGATTATTGAAAATAAAAAGAAAAATTTTTTTGGAGTTCAGTTTCATCCCGAAGTAACTCATACAAAAAAAGGAAAAGTTTTATTAAAAAACTTTGTAATAAAAATTTGTAAAGCGAAAAAAAATTGGTCTTCAAAGCATCAAAAAATCAAATTAATTAATGATACGAGAAAACAAGTGGGTAAAGAAAAAGTAATATGTGCATTATCAGGTGGAGTTGATAGCACTGTAGTTGCTCAACTGTTAAGCAAAGCTATAGGTAAAAACTTAACATGTATTTTTGTTAATACCGGATTGTTGAGAAAAAATGAGGAAAAACAAGTAATAAATACTTTTAAAAAAAAACTAAATATTAATTTAATTTATGTAAATGCCGAAAGTGAATTTATAAAAAAACTTCAAAACGTATCGGACCCTGAAAAAAAGAGAAAAATTATAGGCAATTTGTTTATTAAAATTTTTGAAAAATATGCGAATAAAATTAAAAGAGTTAAATTTTTAGCTCAAGGCACTCTTTACCCTGATTTAATAGAAAGCAAGTCAGTTACTGGTAGTCAAACTTCTAAAATAAAATCCCATCATAATGTTGGGGGTTTACCTAAAAAAATGAAATTAAAATTAGTAGAACCTTTAAAGTTTTTGTTCAAAGACGAAGTGAGAAAACTTGGTTTAGAACTTAACCTTTCTAAAGATATTATATTCAGACATCCATTTCCAGGACCAGGCTTAGCAATTAGGATGCCTGGATTAATTACAAGCCAAAAAATTAAGATACTCAAAGAAGCTGATTTTTATTTTATCAATGAATTAAAAAAAAATAATTTATATAACAAAATTTGGCAAGCCTATGCTGCCTTGCTACCAGTCAAAACAGTTGGTGTAATGGGAGACAACAGAACATATGAGCACATATGTCTTTTAAGAGCTATTACATCAGAGGATGGAATGACTGCAGACTTTTTTAATTTTAAAAAAGATTTTATGCAAGCAATATCAAATAAAATTATAAACAATATAAAAGGTATAAATAGAGTGGTATATGATATAACTTCAAAACCGCCAAGCACTATTGAGCTAGAGTGATGATAAATAAGATTAAAAAAATTATATCGAAAAAAAATAAAACAAAAATTATTTGCCTAACCGCTTATTCAAAAAATTTTGCGACCGAAGTAGATAAGTATGCCGATATAACTTTAGTTGGAGATTCACTTGGTTCAGTTCTTTACAATTACAAAACAACTAGAAAAGTTACTCTAAGCAATATGATTGAACACTCCAAAAGTGTGCGCATGGGTATAAAAAAAAGTTTAATGGTTGTGGATATGCCATACAGAACTTATCAAAATAAAAAAGCCGCTTTAAAAAATGCAATTAAAGTTATTAAAGAAACAAAATGTGATGCTGTAAAATTAGAAGGAGGGTCGAAGATTAAGAAAATTGTAAAATATTTAGTTAGAAATAATGTGCCAGTGATGGGTCACATAGGTGTTTTGCCTCAAAGTGTAAAAGGAAAATTTAAATATAAAGGAAAAGTCGAAAGAGAAAAAAAACAATTACTTGATGATGCAAATTTGCTTCAAGATCTTGGTGTATTTTCCATAGTTTTAGAATGTGTTAAATCAGATACTGCGTTAATGATAACCAAATCTATTAAAATACCAACTATTGGAATTGGTTCTTCAAAATATTGTGACGGTCAAGTCTTAGTAACAGATGATCTTTTGGGCTTAAATAAAACCAAAATAAGATTTGTAAAAAAATTTGTAAATTTAAAAAAATTCATAAACCAAGGATTAAAAAAATTTAGGAAAGAAGTTATTTCTAAAAAATACCCTTCAAAAAAATATTCTTATTAAAAATATTTAATAAATTTTTTATTTATCTCTAAGATTTCTAAGTCTACTAATCCGCCTATAATCAGTTGAATTGCAACAATCAAAATAAAACCTAAGCCGATATAAGCAATCCATAAATGTTTTTGTATATAATTAGCCAAATATGTTGCTAGAGCACCAGTCAATACAACTGATAGAACAAGACCAAATATCATAAAACCAAAGTAATCTTTTGCAGCCCCAACAACGGCAATTACGTTGTCAAAACTTATAGTGATGTCTGCAAGCAAAACTTTGTAAACACTTTCAATATATGAAGGTTCTTTAGATTTTTTTGTAGGTGATTTTATTTTTTTGATTTCAAATAAATCTTTACGAAGATCATTAACAATCCAAATTAACAACAACCCACCAAGAATTTTTATAAAATAAAATTCAAATAAATAAGTCGCAAAAATTGCAAAAATAACTTTAAAAATTAACGCCCCTGCAACTCCCCATAAAATAATTTGTTTTCTATTTTTGGGTACAAAGCTTGCTGCAATTAAACCTATAATTATCGCGTTATCTGCCGCTAAAATTATATCTATAAATATAATCTGGACTAAAATTAGTGACTGTTCTATCAAGATATGTTCATATTAATCCAAATTTTAAATAATTCAATTAAAAGTAGTATTTATTTTTATTGATTTAATTTTTTTTACATAATGAAATACAAAAAATAAAAATGGAGGATAAATGAGATTAATTAAATATTTTTTAACTATTTTCACTTCTTTGATTGTATTTACAAACGTATCATTGGCGGAAAAATGGGATATGGCACTAGCTTATGGTGCTGGAAATTTTCATTCTGCAAATGCTGCAGAGTTTGCAAAAAATGTAACTGAAAAAAGTGGTGGAAAATTAACAATTGTAACACACCCTGGTGGATCACTTTATAAAGGTGGAGAAATCTTTAGAGCAGTAAGAACTGGCCAAGCACCAATTGGGGAAAGGTTTATGTCAGCATTAGGAAAAGAAGACCCTTTGTTAGAAATAGATTCACAACCATTTCTAGCAACTTCTTATACAGATGCAATGAGACTGTATAAAGCAAGCAAAGATGAAATTGCCAAAAGTCTAGACTCGAAAGGTCTTGTGTTTTTGTATGCAGTACCATGGCCTGCTCAAGGATTGTACAGCAAGAAAGAAATCAATACACTTGATGACCTAAAAGGTTTAAAATTTAGAGCATACAATTCTGCTACAATTAGAATTGCTGAATTAACTGGAATGGCTCCAACAAAAATTGAAGCCGCTGAGATAAGCCAAGCCTTTTCGACTGGAGCAGTTGAAAGCATGATTACATCTCCAACAACTGGAAAAAATAAAAAAATCTGGGAAAATGGCGTGAAATATTTCTATGATATTGCAGCTTGGTTTCCTAAAAACATGATAATCGCAAACAAAGACGCTTGGAATAAGTTAGACAAAGCTACTCAAGATCTAGTTAGAAAAGAAGCTGCTCTTGCTGAGAGAAAAGGTTGGCAACTTTCAAAACAAGGTAATGTTGCTGATAAAAAAGCTTTAGCTGAAGCAGGGATGGTAGTTGGAAAAGTAAATTCAATTTTACAAAAACATTTTGAAAGTGTTGGTGCAACCATGGCTAAAGAGTGGTCTGCAAAAGCAGGTTCAAGAGGAGCTGCTGTACTATCAGCATATAAATAAAATACATATCTTAAAAAAGGCCACTGTTTTTAGTGGCCTTTTGAAATCATGTTTAAGTCTTTAGATAAAAATTTAAATAAAATTTATAAGTTTTCTGGATACATAGCAGCTTTATTTTTAATTTTTGTTGCTATATTTATTTTAATAGGAATTTCATCAAGAATATTTAATTTTTATATCAGGGGATTAGCTGAATATTCCGGATACAGTATGGCCGCAGCATCTTTTTTTGCTTTATCTTATACTTTTATTGAAGGTGGACATATTAGAATAACTTTATTTTTTGAAAAATTAGTGGGAGCAAAAAAAAAATTTTTAGAAATTTGGTGTTTAGGTGTTGCAAGTATTTTTTCGGGTTATTTAGCATATTATTTTCTAAAAATGCTAATTATTTCTTATAACTTTCAAGAAAGAAGTGAAGGAGCGGATGAGATTCTAATTTGGATACCTCAAACTAGTGTATCTTTAGGATCTGCTATTTTTTTCATATGTATTTTTCATCAATTAATTTTAAAAATATTTAGCAAATAATGACCGAATTTTTTTTAATAATCTTTTTTATAAGTATTTTATTATTTTTTTTGGGAACAGGTGTTTGGGTTGCAATAAGCATGATAGGTGTTTCAGCAATTGGAATGATGCTCTTTACATCAAGACCTGTTGGGGATGCAATGGCAACTACTATTTGGAGCACTTCTTCATCATGGACACTTACAGCGCTTCCACTATTTGTCTGGATGGGTGAAATTTTATTTAGAACTAAACTTTCAAAAAATCTCTTTGAAGGTTTATCACCTTGGATGCAAAAACTTCCAGGAGGATTAATACATGTTAACGTTGTAGGCTGTGCTTTATTTGCAGCTATATCTGGCTCTTCAGCAGCTACGGTTGCTACTGTTGGAAAAATGTCGATCCCTGAATTAAGAAAAAGAAAATATCCTGAAAAAATTTTACTTGGAAGTTTAGCGGGCTCAGGAACTTTAGGGCTACTAATCCCTCCTTCTATAATTTTAATTATTTATGGTGTAACTGTGCAAGAGTCTATTGCCAAATTATTTATAGCTGGAATTTTGCCTGGAATAATGATTGCAGCTATTTTTATGTTATATGTAGTTGTTTGGTCATTATTGAATAAAAAAATCATGCCAAAGTCGTTTGAAAATTTTTCTTTTCTTCAAAAAATAAAAAAATCAAAACAATTACTTCCAGTTATTTTATTAATTTTAGCTGTAATTGGGTCAATTTACTCAGGAATAGCAACGGCAACAGAAGCTGCATCATTAGGTGTGGTTGGTGCGCTAGTATTGTCATATTTTCAAAAAAGCTTAAATTTAAAAACATTTAAAGCATCTTTGTTAGGAGCAACCAAAACTTCATGTATGATTGCTTTTATTCTGGCAGGCTCTTCTTTTCTATCACTTGCAATGGGGTTTACAGGTTTACCAAGAAACTTAGCAATATGGATACAGAATATGGATTTATCACCTTACATATTAATTTTTGTTCTAATGATATTTTATATTATTCTTGGAATGTTTCTTGATGGAATTTCAGCAGTTGTTTTAACAATGGCAATTATAGAACCGATGATAAGACAGGCAGGTTTTGACATGATATGGTTTGGTATATTTTTGGTAGTAGTCGTGGAAATGGCTCAAATTACTCCCCCTGTTGGATTTAACTTATTTGTTTTGCAAGGTATGGCAAATAAAGATATGAGCTATATAGCCAAAAGTGCATTTCCACTTTTCATATTAATGATTTTAGCTGTAATTGTAATTATTATTTTTCCCGAGATAGCTTTGTGGCTACCCCAACAAATGGTACAGAATATCAACTAAATTTTTTCATTTTATTTAATGGCTTTAAGATAAGTTTATTCTCTATTAAATTTTCTTTAATTGATTTAGCGGTCGCTAAAGAACTTTTGTTGTCACCGTGAATACAAACAGAATCTATTTCGCAAGGTATTTGTTTTCCTGATAAGCAATTTATAGATTGGTTTTTTACCATTTGTAAAACGTGAGTTTTTGCTTTATCGGGATCTGTAATCAAAGCGTTTGGCTTAGACCTGGATACAAGGTTACCATCGTCTTCATAATTTCTATCTGCAAAAATTTCACATGCAATTTTCATATTTAATTTTTTTGCTGCTATTTCCATTTTAGATCCAGTAGGAACTAAATAAATCATATCTTTACTAATTTCATTTATAGCTTTTGCAATTGTTGTTGCTAGATCAATATCTTCACAGGCCATATTATTTAAGGCACCATGAGGTTTTATATGAGTAACATTTTCACTATACTTAGATGCAACTGCTTGCAAGATTTCGTATTGATCAAATATCAGCTTTCTTATTTCGTTTGAATTCAAGCTCATTCGTTTACGACCAAAATTATCTGGATCCTTAAATGAAGGATGTGCACCAATGCTGACATCATTTTTTATTGATATATCTATAACCTTATTCATTGTTGTTTCATCCCCAGCATGATAGCCACATGCTATATTTGCAGAATTTACAATATTTAATAAATCAGGATCATTCTCTGTAGAATGAAATTTTGATTTTTCACCTAAATCACAATTGATATTAATTTCCATAACTCAAAGTCTAGAGTATAACATGGCATGATAAAAAATATATCTAATCTTGGGGATGCAGCAATTTATTGTGATTTTGGTACAGAAGTTAATGAAACAATTAATTCTGAAGTTATTAAATACTTTAATTATTTGTCTGATGTAATTAAAGAGAGAAAAATAGAAGGAATTACTAACTTAACACCATCATATAATAAATTAATAATTAGTTTTGACTTAGGTATTACAAACTTTTCAAATATTAAAAAAAAAATAGAAAATTTAAAAATAGAAGATAGTAAAAAGCAATCATCTAAGAAAGTTAAAATTCCTGTATGTTGTGATGATAAATATGGATTAGATTTTAAAAGACTGTCAGAAAAACTAAGTCTTCCTAAAGAAGAAATACTTAAATTATATTTAGATAAGGAGTACTTCTGTTATATGACGGGTTTTATCGCTGGCATGCCTTTCTTAGGAGATTTAGATAAGAATATTAGATGCGATAGGCTCGAAACACCTAGGGTAAAAGTTCCCAAGGGATCAGTAGGAATCACTGAACAATTTGCAAATATTTACACTTTTGAAAGTCCTGGTGGGTGGAACGTTATAGGTAGCACACCTAAAAAGATCTTTAAAAAGGAAAACATAAATGATCCAGTTTTGATTAAACCTGGTGACAAAGTAATTTTTTATGAAATTACAAATGAGGAATATTTAAATTGGAATGAGTGAAGTTTATTTAGAAATATTACGTTCTGGCATAAATACCACAGCACAAGATTGCGGGAGAAAACATTTGTATCATATAGGAATAACAGTTAGTGGAGCAATGGATTTAAGAAACCACAAGTTAGCAAATGCACTAGTTGCAAACAAAACTGAAGAGCCATCTATTGAGTTTGCTTATCAAGGACCACTTTTAAAATTAAAGAATGGAAAGATTAATTTTGCTATTACAGGAGACGTTGCTTTTAAAATTGTTAGAAAAAATTCAATGGTAGAGGAGGGTAAATGCTATCAAAATTATCTTTTAGAAAGTGATGATCAATTAGATATTATATCAACGAAAAAATCGGTATATGGATATTTATCAGTTAGCGGTGGTTTTAAGTTTAAAAAAACTTGGAATAGTTTTTCAGTTAATACCAAAGCAAACATAGGACCAAATAATGGAAAAAAATATTCTATAGGTGAAAAAATTTTCATAAAAAATCATGAAAATTTAAAAATAAAAGAAAAAAAAATAAATTACACAAATCCTACAAATAATTTAATTAGAGTTCTAAAAGGAACAAATTTTAATTATTTTTCAAATGATTCTCAGAATAAATTTTTTAAAGATGAATATTTGATAACTAATTTGACCGATAGAATGGGGATGAGACTTAAAGGTTCAATTTTAGAAAACATAAAAAGCACAAACATTAAATCTGAAGGGTTGATAAAAGGAGTAGTTCAAGTCCCCGCAGATGGTAATCCAATTATTTTATTAAATGACCATGGAACAATAGGAGGTTATCCTAAAATTGGAGTTGTTATCTCAGCTGATTTAGATCGTGTAGCACAATTACCTCCAGGCACAAGCATAAAATTTAAAGAAGTATCACTTGTAGAAGCTGAAAATTTATTTAAGAATTATTTATCTGAAACAAATAAATATTTAAATGCAATTAATTAGAAATATACCTGGACCTCTATTAGTTTTTTTAGGTGCTTTCAGTTTGAGCTTTGGAGGCTTGATTGTAAAATCTTTTCATGGTGCAACTGAGTGGCAAATTTTATTTTGGCGTACTGTGTTTTTTTTATTAGTTATTTCAGTATATTTAATTCTTACTTACAAAAAAAATATCTTTAAATCTTTTTATGTTTCTGGTATCCCAGGATTTTTTGGTGGTTTAATACTATCTTTTGGTTTTTGTGGTTATGTGTTTGCAATGTATAATACAACAGTTGCAAATACTAATTTTATAATTCAAACCCAAACAATTTTTCTTGCAATCTTTGGATATTTTTTTCTAAAAGAAAAGATTTCAAAAACTACATTAGTTTCAATAATTTTAGCAATATCAGGAATTATTTTAATGGTAGGAAAAACTCTTTCCCCAGGTCAAATGCTCGGTAACATTGTAGCTTTTATAATGCCCATATCCTTCGCTGTACTTATTCTTGTTGTGAGAAAATATCCAAATGTAGACATGGTTCCTTCGCAGTTTATAGCTGGTGTCTTTGCTTTAATAGTTGGTTATCTAATGTCTGGAAAAATTAACATATCTTATCATGATATATTTTTAGGTTTTCTTGCAGGTTTTTTTCAACTAGGTTTTGGATTTATTTTTATAACCATTGGAGCTCAAAGAACTCCTTCTGCAATGGTAGGAATTATAATGTTAACAGAGGCTATTTTTGGACCATTATGGGCATGGTTATTTGTAAACGAGAAGCCACCAATGATTGTTATAGCGGGAGGGGTAATTGTAATAATTGCAGTATTGCTTCAATTTTTTCACCAATACAAATTAAGTAAATGAAAATTGCAGTTATTGGTTCAGGTATTTCGGGTCTAAGTGCTTCTTATTATCTATCAAAAAAATATCATGTAGATCTATACGAAAAAGAAGATCGATTTGGCGGACATTCACATACAATAAATATTTTATACGATATAGGAAATAAAAAAAAAATAGACATTGATATTGGTTTCATAGTTTTTAATGAAAAAACGTATCCAAATCTAATAAATTTTTTTAAGACACTGAATGTAAAATATGAGAAAAGTGATATGTCTTTTTCTGTATCGGTGGATAGGACAAATATAGAATACTGTGGAAAAGGATTAAGTGGATTTTTTTCCAATAAAAAAAACTTTTTTAATATTAAGTTTTTAAAAATGTTTTATGAAATAATTAATTTTTATAAAAAATGTGAAAAAATAAATATAAATAATTGTGAAAAATTAACGCTTGATGAATATTTGAAAAAGGAGAATTTATCTAACTACTTTATAAACTACCATATAATACCAATGGTCTCAGCAATTTGGTCCATACCACCAAGCGAAGTTAGACAAATGCCTTTTAAATTTTTTGTTATTTTTTTTAAAAATCATGGTTTGTTTAAAATTAAAAATAGGCCACAATGGTATACGGTTGCTAATAGAAGCAAGGATTATGTTGCAAAAGTAATAAATAAATTAAGCGGCGAACATTTTAAAAACTATAATATAAATAAAATTGTAAGAAATAAAAATAATGTAAGTGTCTATTATGGTGATGAAAGTGAATTTTTTATTTATGATAAAGTAATATTGGCTACCCATGCGGATCAAGCTTTAAATTTAATTCAAAATTCAACAGAAAAAGAAAAAAATATTTTAAAAAATTTTAAATATAAAAAAAATGTTGCTTTTATACATTCGGACGAAAGTTTGATGCCAAAAAATAAAAGAAATTGGTGCTCTTGGAACGCAACAGTAAATAAAAATAATTTACAAAAAAGCACAGTTACTTATTGGTTAAATCTTTTGCAAAATTTAAAAATAAGTAAAAATATTTTTTTAACAATAAATCCATATTACAAAATTTCTGAAGAAAAAATTTATAAAAAAGTTATTTTTACTCACCCATACTACGATGAAGAAGCGTTAAAAAATCAAAATGAACTTAAATTTCTACAAAATAAAGATAATGTTTTATTTTGTGGAAGTTATTTTGGTTATGGTTTTCACGAAGATGGGATAAAATCATCATTAGAAATGATAAAATTTTTAAATGATTAAGGAATCCTGTATTTACTCTGGAAATGTTATTCACAAAAGATTTAAACCAAAAGAACATTTTTTTAAATATAGAGTTTTTTCGCTTTTTGTAGATTTGTCAGAAATTAAATTAATTTCAAAAAAAATTTTATTTTTTTCTTATAATAGATTTAATTTAATAAGTTTTTTTGATAAAGATCATGGTGACAGAAATGGTTCAAACCTAAGTGAATGGGTTATTAAAAATATTAAAAAACAAGGAATTGAAACAAAAAATATTAAAATTAAACTTTTATGTTATCCTAGAATTTTAGGATATGTTTTTAACCCATTAAGTATTTTTTTTATTTATGATAAAAATTCATGTTTAATTGCAATACTTTATGAAGTCAAAAATACTTTTGGTGAGCAACATACCTATATATTTAAAATTCAAAACAAATCTAAATTAGTTGAAAATAATTGCCAAAAAAAATTTTTTGTCTCTCCATTTATGGACTTTGACTCAACTTATTACTTTAAAATTCTTTACCCAGAAGACACATTATCTGTTGTAATAGACCAAAGAGACAAAGAAGGTAAATTATTATTTGCCTCTCAAGATGGTAAAAGAATTGATTTATCTTCTAAAAACTTACTTTTTTTGTACTTAAAACACCCTTTAATGACCTTCAAAATTATATCAGCGATACATTTTGAGGCATTAAGATTATGGACAAAAGGTATTAAACTTGTAAAGAAAAAAATCAAACTTAAAAATAATATTACAATTGAAAACTAGAAAAAATGAATTTTATTTCTGATAAAATAGTTTTTACAACTCTAAAGAATATGAAGTTTGGTTTTATAGAAGTTATAAACCATGATGGTAAAAAAATAATTTTAGGAGATATAAATTCTTCATTAAAATCTAAATTAATTATAAAAAAACCCGGATTCACTTTAGATATAATTAATAAAGGAAGTGTAGGTCTTGCAGAATCTTATATGAGAGGAGATTTTGAAACTGATAACTTAACTAATCTTATAGAAATTACTGCAAAAAATATTAAAACCGTTCATAAAGTGACAGGATTGTTTGATATACCATTAGTTAATTATATTAAAAATATTTTTCATAAAAATACAAAAAAAAAAAGCAAAGAAAATATTTCTAAACATTATGATTTAGGTAACGAATTTTTTTCATTATGGCTTGATAAAACATTAACTTACTCAAGCGCAATTTTTGAAACTGAAAAAAAAGATTTAGAAGAAGCTCAAATTAATAAGTACAAAAAATTATCTAGTTTAGTTAAACCTCAACAGGGTGACAAGATGCTAGAAATAGGATGTGGTTGGGGAGGATTTGCCGAATATATAGGAAAAAATTATGATGTTAAATTAGACTGCATAACAATTTCAAAAAAACAATTTGAATATGCTAAAGAAAGAATTTTTAAAAATGGTTTAAACGAAAAAATTAACATTCAAATGTTAGATTATAGAGATGTTAAAAAAAAATATAACTCAATAACTTCAATCGAAATGATCGAAGCAGTCGGAAAAAATTATTTAAAAAAATATTTTCAAAAAATAAAAGAAAATTTAGTTGACAATGGAAAGGCTGCAATTCAAGCGATTACAATTAATGAAAACTTGTATGATAGATATAAAAAAAAAGAAGATTTTATTCAAAAATATATTTTCCCCGGTGGTTTTTTACCTTCTAAAAAAAAAATTATGAAACTTTCTGAAGAAACAGGCTTAAAATTTGAAAAATGTAATTCTTATGGCCTTCATTATTCAAACACTCTTTTTATTTGGAGGGATGAATTTATAAAAAAATGGGAAAATATTTCAGAACAAGGATTTGATTTAACTTTTAAAAGAATGTGGAATTTTTACTTTTCTTATTGCGAAGCAGGTTTTAAATCAAAAAATATTGATCTGATTCAATTTTCTTTATCTAATAAATAGACATTTATGAAAATTGTTTTTAGTATCTTTGTTTTATTTATATTAGCTGGATGTTTAAATAATGATATGCAACCAATAGATTTTAAAGATAAAAAACCAAGACTTATTATAGAGAATTATTTGTCAGGAAATGTAAAAGCTTATGGAATTTTACAAAACAGATCTGGAAAAGTTACTAGAAAATTTATTGCTGATCTTGATGGAAAATGGGATGGCAAACAATTAATTCTTGATGAAAAATTTAATTGGAGCGATGGTGAAATACAAACTCGACAATGGCAAATTACCAAAATTGATGACCACCATTATGAAGGAGTAGCCGATGACGTAGTAGGTACTGCTAAAGGTTTTTCTTATGGTCCTGCGTTTAAGTTTGAATATGTTTTATTGGTTCCATTTAAAGGCAAAACAATTAAAATTACATTTGATGATTGGATTTTTATGCAAGATGAAAAAGTAGCAATTAATAGAGCCACTATGACTAAATTTGGTTTTAAGGTAGCAGAGCTTACAGTTACGTTTATTAAAAGTTAATCTATAATTTTTTTCATACCTTTTTCGACAATTTTAAAATAAAGACCGTTTGGTATTACTTTTAAAATTTTCATTAAAGATGTAAATGACTTGGGGAAATGAATTTCAAAACTTTTGCTCTTTGTTAATCCTTTAAACATTTGTTCTGCAGCAAATTCTGGTGATTTAATCATTGGCATAGGAAAGTCATTTTGATCTGTCATTGGTGTTTTAATAAAACCAGGACTTACTAGAGAAACTCTTACGTTAAACCTTTTAAGATCAAAGTATAGACTTTCTGCAAAACTACTCAGAGCTGATTTTGAAGCACAATACGCACCAGCTGCAGGCAAACCTCTGTAACCAGCAACCGAAGAAACAATAGAAATTTGTCCTGATTTTTTTTCTTTGTAATAATCATATACAGCATTGATAGAATTCACTGTTCCAAAGAAATTTACTTCCATAATTTTTCTTACTTTTTCTAAATTTAATTTTTTTTCAGATTTAGGATCATGGATTCCTGTACAAAAAATAGAAATATTAATATCGCCAAATTTTTTTTTTATTTCATTGAAAACTATTTTACATTTTTCGCTGTCAGTTACGTCAAGTTGAAAGTAATCAATATTATTTTGACTTTTTGAAATTTCTTCTAATAATTTTTCTCTTCTAGCGGAAATTGCAACTTTCCAACCTTCTTTAGCAAATTTAATTGCTAAAGCTTTACCAATTCCACTACTAGCTCCTGTAATCCAAATTGTTTTATTATTCATGGTATGTTGATGTATAATACTTTTATGCTTAAAAATAAATTTGTATCTTTTGTTTTTTTTCTAACAATAACATACCTTGCTTCATTTATTGGTAGTGTTTCAACTTTCTCTTCTAAAGAACCGTGGTATTCCACCTTAAATAAATCTTTTCTTACACCTCCAGATTGGATTTTCGCACCTGTTTGGACTACATTGTATCTTCTTATGTCGATTGCAATTTGGAATGCGTGGCATAAAAATAATAAAAATATAAATTTAGTTTATATATATTTAATTCATTTATTTTTTAATACAACTTGGAGTATAGTTTTTTTTGTTTACCACAGCATTTCAGTCGCGTTAATAAATTTAATTATAATTATTCTTTTTATTATTTATTTAATGTTAAAGTTTAAAGATGTAAGTAATTTAAGTGTTTATTTGATGATTCCATATTTACTTTGGAGTTGTTATGCCTTAATTCTAAATTTAACCTTACTTATTTTAAATTAATTATGGATGATGTCGTTATTATTGGAGGTGGGATAATTGGTGCTGCTACTGCATATTTTTTGTCCAAAGAAAGAAGAAAAGTTAAAGTTATAGAAAGGGATCCCACATACAAAAAAGCTTCTTTTCCATTATCTCTTGGTGGATTTAGAAGACAATTTTATCAAAAAGAAAATATTTTGTTAGGAAAATTTGCAAAAGAATTTATTTATCAAATTCCAAATTTGTTAAAAACAGAAAAAAATCCTAACCCCACAGCTAGTATGGTGCCCAATGGTTATCTGCTTATGTTTGGACCCGAGCATGCTGAAGAGCAATATAGAGCTTTGGAAAATCACAAAGCTTGTGAAGCTGGAACAAAAAATATTAAAGGTAGTGATTTAAAAAAAATATTTCCTTATATTAATAATGAAGGCATTGAAACAGCAACTTATACCGATGATAAAAATGAAGGATGGATTGATCCTTTTTTATTTCATAGTGCACTAAAGAGCAAAGCAACCGAACTTGGGGCTGAATTTATTAAAGGTGACGTTAAAAGCATTGCTGAGATAAAAGCAAAAACTATTATTTCAGCTGCTGGATGTTGGACTAAAGAATTATTAAACGATATTCCGGTTGTTCCACAAAAACATACTGTGTTTAGAGTAAAATGCCCAACTCATATTCCCGAAATGCCTTTGACGGGTGATTTAACAACAGGAGTTTATTGGAGACCAGAAGGAAATGAATATTTAGCAGGATCTCCAAATTCAGTTTTTGATGCAGAAGATCTGGAACCTGCCTGGAATGATTTTGAAGAATTAGTTTGGCCTGCACTGGCTAAAAGAATTCCAGCATTTGAAGAGTTAAAATTAACCGGTGGTTGGGCTGGATATTACGATTGCAACAAGCTTGATAATAATGCAGTAGTTGGCAAACATCCAAAATATGAAAATGTATATTTGGCTTCTGGTTTTACTGGCAGAGGCTTGATGCAAGCACCTGGAATTGGGCGAGCATTAACTGAATTAATTACTACTGGATCCTATAGATCTATAGATATAAGTTGTTTTGGTGTAGAAAGAGTATTGCAAAAAAATGCAAGACCAGAACCTTATGTTTTATAAATGAGTCAAATATATAACTTTTTCCCACTTTCAATTTACAAACAAAAGATAAAGCTATCACAAAAAAACAAAGAAGCGATGATTGAAGAAATTATAAAAATGAAAAGAGATTCTGATAAAGGTTTAAAGCCAAATCAAAACGCTTCATGGAACCGAAAAAAATATTAATAATAACGAGAGGATATCAATTTCAGCCTATATATCTGTTTTAGCCAAAGAGTCCAAAAATTTAGAACATCTTACACCTCCATTTTCTGAGTGAAAAAAATTTATAAACAATTAATTGTATTAATTATAAAAGAATATTAGTATTAACTTATGAAACTTCACATAGGCGGGCAAACCACAAAAGAAGGATGGAAAATTTTAAATATACAAAAAAAAGATGGTGTTGATTTTGTAGGAGATCTTACAGATTTAAGTCAATTCCTAGATGGTTCTGTCGAAGAAGTATATGCTAGCCACGTACTAGAGCACGTTGGACAAAAAAAAGTTTTAGAGACATTAAAAGGTGTTAATAGAATTTTAAAGAAAGGTGGAAAATTTTATATTTCAGTTCCTGATATGGATATTTTGTGTAAAATTTTTCTTAACGAAAAAGCTAATGGAAAAGAGAAATTTCATGCTATGAGAATGATGTTTGGTGGACAAACAGACGAGCACGATTTTCATTATTTTGGATGGAATTTTGAATTTTTAAATTCTTATTTAATATCCTCTAATTTTAGCAAAGTTGAACGTGTTAATTCATTTGGGTTATTTGCAGATACAAGTAATTATAAGCCATATGGTTTCCCAATTAGTTTAAATGTAATTGCTTACAAATGAAAAAAAAAGAAACAATCCAACCTGTTATGGGAACAAAAGTTCCAAGATATGCAGGACCTAATACATTTGCTAGATTGCCAGAGCTGCGAGACGTTGAAAGTTGTGATGTTGCTATAGTAGGAATTCCTTTTGATGCAGGAACTAGTTATAGACCTGGAGCCAGATTTGGACCACAGAGTATTAGACAAGCATCTCGTCATTTAAGAACGAACTATCACCCAAATTATGACGCAGAACCTTTCAAGACACAACAAGTTGCAGATGCAGGAGATATAGCATGCAACCCATTTAATATTGTTGAAGCAATTAAGCAGATTGAAAAAGGCGCTACAGAATTATTAGAGAAAGTTGGAGGAATTATTAGTATGGGAGGGGATCATACAATTGCTTTTCCATTGCTTAGATCAATAAACAAAATAAATAAAGGACCAGTTGCGTTAGTTCATTTTGACGCTCATCTAGATACTTGGGACACTTATTTTGGAGCTCCATATACTCATGGAACTCCATTTAGGAGAGCAAGAGAAGAAAATTTATTTTTAGATGACGCTTCAATGCATGTTGGTATAAGAGGACCTCTTTATAGCAGAGATGATTTAAAAAATGATGCAAGTTTTGGTTTTAAAATAATTCATTGTGACCAATTTCAAACCGAAGGAATTGACAAAATAGTTGAAAGAATTAGAAAAAGAGTTGGTAATAATCCACTTTATTTATCAATAGATATTGATGTTTTAGATCCAGCGCATGCTCCAGGAACAGGTACTCCTGAGATAGCAGGAATGACAACAAGAGAAATAGTAAACGTATTAAGAGGTCTTTCAGGAATGAATTTAATTTCCGCGGATGTAGTTGAAGTTGCTCCAGCCTATGATCATGCAGAACTTACATCATTAGCTGCAGCAACTATAATTTATGAATTAACAAATTTGTTTGCAAATAAAAAACTTTAAGATAAATTTGCCAGATGCTAGATAAAAAAAATTTTTACATTAATGGAAAATGGGTTTCTCCACTAGAACCAAGAAACCATAAAGTAATCGACCCTTCCAATGAAGAACCCTGCGCAGAAATATCTCTAGGAGGAAAAAAAGATGTAGATAAAGCCGTTAGTGCTGCAAAAAAAGCTTTTGAAACCTGGGCTTTCTCAAAAAAAGAAGAAAGACTAGAATTATTAGAAAAACTTTATGTTATTTACAAAAAACGTTGGGCAGAAATGGCAAAACTTATCTCTCTTGAGATGGGAGCTCCTATGAAATTTTCTACAGAAATGCAAGCTGCAACAGGCGCTAGTCATATCAAATCTTTCAAAAATATATTAAAAGATTTTCAATTTGAAAAAGATCTAGGAGAAGAAAAGAATAATCAAAAATTATTGTATGAGCCAAAAGGAGTATGTGCTTTAATTACACCTTGGAATTGGCCAATAAATCAGGTTAATTTAAAAGTAATTCCTGCATTAGCATCAGGGTGTACAGTAGTTTTAAAACCATCTGAGATAGCGCCTTTGTCCTCAATGTTGCTTGCAGAAATGATTGATGAGGTGAAGTTTCCTTCTGGAGTTTTCAATTTAGTAAATGGAGACGGGGCTATTACTGGAGATGCTTTAACAGCCCATCCTGACATCAATATGATTTCTTTTACAGGATCAACTAGAGCTGGTGCATTAATTTCTCAAAATGCTGCGAAAGATTTTAAAAGAATAAGCTTAGAATTAGGTGGAAAAGGTGCAAATATAATTTTTAAAGATGCTGACTCCGAAGCGATAGCAAGAGGTGTTCTAAGATGTTTTAGAAACTCAGGACAATCTTGTAATGCACCTACAAGAATGCTTGTTGAAAAATCAATTTACAATGAAACTGTAGAAAAAGTTAAAGAATTAGCAAACAATACTAAAGTAGATTCTCCACAAAAGGATGGTGATCATATTGGACCAGTAGTTTCTGAATTACAATTTAATAAAATTCAAACTTTAATTCAAAAAGGAATAGATGAAGGTGCAAAATTAGTTGCAGGCGGAACAGGTAAACCTAAAGGTTTAGAAAAAGGCTATTATGTAAAACCAACAGTTTTTGCTGATGTTAATAATCAAATGGAGATTGCAAGAACAGAAATTTTTGGCCCCGTATTATCAATAATTCCTTTTGAAAATGAAGATGAAGCTATTTCAATAGCTAACGACACTCCGTATGGTTTAACAAATTATATTCAAACACAAGATAAAGAAAAAGTTAAAAGAGTTGCAAGACAACTTAGATCCGGAATGGTAGATGTAAATGGAGTTGGTATAGCGGTAAGTTCTCCTTTTGGTGGATATAAGCATTCTGGTATTGGACGAGAAGCTGGAACCGAAGGTCTAGTTGAGTTTTTAGAAATTAAAACAGTTGGTGGTTGGAATTAATCCTAACTAGATTGCTTTTTAATTCCTTCAAGAAGATTTAAGCATTTTTTTAACTCATCCAATTTAATATATTCATCAACTTTATGAGCTTGCTCAATAGAACCAGGACCACACACAACTGTGCTTATTCCTATTTCTTGAAATAAACCTGCTTCTGTGCCAAAAGAAACAACTTCACGAGAGTTGTCGCCTGTAATGTTTGAAATTAATTCACATGCTTCTGATTTTTCATCTCTATTGAAACCTATTATTTCTCCGATAATTTCTTTTTTAATCGAAGATTTTGGATAAATTTTTTTCATTTCTGGAAGCAGTTCTTCATTAACAAACTTATCTACTTCTGAATTTACAAAAATTCCATCCTCTTTTACAACTGGTCTAAGTTCCCAATCAACTCTACATCTATCTGCAATTACATTTCTAGCTATACCACCAGAAATTCCACCAATTTGAAGCGTTGTGTAGGGAGGATTGAAAACAGAATTTTTTGGTGTTCTTTCTTTAAGAATTTTTCTAAGTTTTAATAATTTATCTATGAACTTTGCTGCATACTCAACTGCATTTACTCCTTTATCTGGTGCTGAGCCATGACCCGCTAATCCTTCGAAGTGTGTTGTATATTCATAACACCCTTTATGAGCATCAATCACTTTCATATTTGTTGGTTCTCCGACAATACAAATACCATTTTTAATACCTTTTTTTTTTAACTCAGCTATTAAAATCGGAGCTCCTTGACAAGCGGTTTCTTCGTCAAATGTAAATGAAAAATGAATATCTCTGTCTAAATTAGATTTAGAATAAATTGGAGCATAAGCCAATGTACATGCAATGAACCCTTTCATGTCACATGAGCCTCTTCCATAAAGCTTATCATCTTTAATTGTAGCTTTAAATGGATCTGTAGACCAACTTTTTGAAACTGGCACTACATCGGTGTGACCCGAAAGAATTATTGGACTTTTTCCATTTGACTTTTTTGCTTTTATAGTTGCAAATAAATTGACTCTTTTTTTTTCTTCATCATATGTTTTAAAAGATTCTGCTCCTAGATCTTTTAATATTTTATCGCAGTAATTAATTAATGAATTATTATCTTCACCTGAAATTGTTTTGAAGGCTATTAAATCTGATAGTATTTTAATAGAATTTTCGTATAAAGATTCCAAATTATTTTCTGTACTCATATTTATTATCAATTATATATTAAATTCATGAAAGAACAAATAACCTACGATGTATTTGATAAAGTAGATTTAAGACTTGGGACCGTTATATCTGTAAAAAAAAATGAAAAAGCTAGAAAACCTTCATTAGTTGTCGAAGTAGATTTTGGTAAAGAAATTGGGATCAAACAATCGTCAGCTCAAATAACTCATTATTATAATGAAGAAAATTTGTTAGGAAAACAAGTAATAGGAGTTTGTAACTTTCCTGAAAAAAATATAGCTGGCGTTAAGTCACAAGTTTTAATTCTCGGGTCTATAGACAAAGAAGGTAGAGTTACTTTGCTTCATCCATCTCAAAAAGCTGAAAATGGTTTGCCAATAGCATAATTATATGCACCCAGAACTAATATCTTTATGTCTTTTTATGTTTGTTACAAGCTGTTCACCTGGACCCAACAACATTGTAGCATCTTACTCAGGTTTTAATTTTGGAATTTTAAAAACGATTCCTCATATGCTCGGAGTTATTTTTGGTTTTACAAGTTTAGTAGTTATTATGAATTTTGGCTTGGTAAATGTTTTTCAAAAATATCCTGTAATTCAAGAAATTTTAAAATATACCGGATCATTTTTTTTAATTTATCTTGCTTACAAAATTTCTTTTTCAAAAAGCAGTTCGGAAAATTCTAAAAAAAATCCAGTAAAATTTATAGAAACCTTCTTCTTTCAATTTATCAATCCTAAATCTGTTATTGTGGCAGTTATAATGGTTTCAACTTATGTTGAGAGGGGTCAAGATTTTTTATTTTACTCTTTTTGGGTAATAGGTGTGGCTTTCTTATTTGCAATAATTAGTATTAATTTTTGGACACTAGTAGGCAAATTTTTAAGAAGATTCGCGACAAATGAGAAATTTATAAAGAGATTTAATTATGTTATGTCGTTTCTTTTATTAACTTGCATAGCAACATTTTATCTATAATTTGATTCATAATTTAGCCGAAATAATCTATAAGATGTAAATTTATGAAACCGGGTAATAAAAATTCTTATAAAGCATTAAAATCTACCAATATAAATGGTAAAGAATATAAATATTATTCTCTAAATGAAGCTGAAAAAAATGGCCTAACAGGGATCTCAAAGTTGCCAAAATCTTTAAAAGTTCTTTTAGAAAATTTACTTAGATATGAGGATGATCTAACTGTTACAAAAAATCAAATTGAAGCAATTAAAAATTGGTTAAAGGAAAAAAAATCAACTACCGAAATAGCTTATAGACCTGCAAGAGTCTTGCTGCAAGATTATACAGGTATACCAGCTGTTGCAGACTTGGCAGCTATGCGTGAAGCAGTAAAAGAAAAAAATAAAGACCCAAATGCTATCAATCCTCTTTCTGCAGTTGATCTAGTTATAGATCATTCAGTTCAGGTAGATAAATCTGCTAAACCCGATTCATTTGAAAAAAATGTTGATATAGAATTTAAAAGAAATGGTGAAAGATATTCTTTTTTGAAATGGGGACAGCAAGCTTTTAACAATTTTAGAATTGTTCCTCCAGGCACAGGAATTTGTCATCAAGTCAATTTAGAGTATTTATCAAAAGTGGTATGGTCTGAAAAATACAAAGAAGACAATTATTTATTTCCTGATACACTGGTTGGAACAGATAGTCACACCACAATGGTCAATGGATTGTCAGTTCTTGGATGGGGAGTTGGCGGAATAGAAGCTGAAGCAGGAATGTTAGGACAACCAATTTCAATGTTAATACCTGAGGTAATTGGTTTTGAGCTTAAAAATAAAATGCCAGAAGGAACTACTGCAACAGATTTAGTTTTAACAGTTGTAAAAATGTTGAGAGACAAAGGTGTAGTAGGAAAATTTGTTGAATTTTACGGAGAAGGTTTAAAAAACTTAACTCTTGCGGATAGAGCAACTATTGCAAACATGGCTCCTGAATATGGTGCCACTTGCGGTTTTTTTCCAATTGATAATGAAACTTTAAAATACCTAAAGTTTTCAGGAAGAGATAAAAATACAGTTGTTACTGTAGAAAAATATGCAAAAGAACAAGGATTATGGGCAAGTGAAGATGCTCAGTTTACTGATACTATTTCACTAGACATGTCTTTGGTTGTTCCAACGATTTCAGGACCAAAAAGACCTCAAGATAAAGTTTCATTAAATGAAGCGTCATCTGAATTTAAAAAAGTATTTGAAAATACCACTGGAAGAAAAGAAAAACATATTTCAAAAGTCGACAAAACTGATTTTGAAATTGAAGATGGCTCTATATTAATTGCAGCAATAACATCATGCACAAATACATCTAACCCAAATGTTTTAATTGGGGCAGGTTTATTAGCAAAAAAAGCTGTAGAACTAGGCTTAAAAACAAAACCTTGGGTAAAAACTTCATTAGCGCCAGGATCACAAGTTGTAACTGATTATTTAAAAAAAGCAGGACTAAATAAATATTTGGATGAGTTAGGATTTAATTTGGTAGGATACGGATGTACAACTTGCATTGGAAATTCAGGTCCTCTTTCCAACAATATTGTTGAATCAATTGAAAAAAAAAACATATACGCAGTATCAGTTTTATCTGGAAATAGAAATTTTGAAGGTCGTATCTCACCACACATAAAAGCAAACTATTTAGCTTCCCCACCACTTGTTGTGGCATATGCTTTAGCCGGACACATGGAAATTGATTTATATAAAGATTCTTTAGGAAAAGACAAAAACAACAAAAAAATTTATCTAAAAGATATTTGGCCTTCAAATAAAGAAATAGAAGACACTTTAAGAGAAGCATTAAATCCAGAGATGTTCGTTAAAAGATATTCAAATGTATCAGAAGGACCAATTCAATGGCAAAAAATTAAAACTGAAAAAAGCAGTATTTACAATTGGGACGAAGGATCAACTTATGTAAAAAAACCACCTTTCTTTGATAATCTTTCAGATAAGCCAGAAGGATTTAAAAAAATAAAAGATGCAAGACCATTACTAATTTTAGGAGATATGGTTACAACAGATCACATATCACCTGCTGGATCTATCCAAAAAGAAAGTCCAACTGGTGAATATTTTATGGAACATCAAATTTTGCCAAAAGATTATAATTCTTATGGATCAAGAAGGGGAAATCATGAAGTTATGATGAGAGGAACATTCGCAAATATAAGAATTAAAAATGAAATAGCACCAGGCACAGAAGGCGGGTTTACAAAGTTATATCCTGAAGGAAAAGTTATGCCAGTTTATGATGCTGTTGTAGAATACAAAAAAAGAAACATAGATTTAGTAGTTATTGGTGGCAAAGAGTATGGGACTGGCTCTTCAAGAGACTGGGCAGCAAAAGGAACAAAGTTATTGGGCATTAAAGCTGTAATAGCAGAAAGTTTTGAGAGAATACATAGATCAAACTTAATAGGAATGGGGATACTACCTTTACAGTTTATTGAAAGAATAAATAGAAAAAACTTAAATCTAAAAGGATCAGAGTTAATTACTGTTATAAATTTAGAAAAAGGTATTGACCCATCTCAAAAAGTTGAATTAGAGATAAAATACGAAACCGGAGATATTAAAAAAATTAAAACATTGTGTAGAATTGATACAAAAAATGAATTGGAGTATTATAAAAATGGAGGAATACTTCAATACGTTTTAAGAAAAATGATTTAATTATGGATGAAGACTTAGTAAAAATTGATTCAAATAATAGAAAAAAAAAATTTAAAGATTTTTTCGTTAAATTTAAAAAACAATTAATTTTATTATCTACAATCATTATATTAATTGTTTTTAGTTATTTCATTTATGGTGATTTGCAGAAAAAAAATAAAATTAAAATAGCAGACAGGTATAATGAAGCAACAATTGAATATTATTCAGGAAATGAAAAAAATATTGAAAAAAAATTGGTAGATATAATAAAAAAAAAAGACAAAACTTATTCACCTTTGTCATTATATTTTTTACTAGAAAATAAAATTATTGTGGAAAATAGCAAAATTAATGAACTTTTTGATATTTTAATAAATGAAACAGATCTAGAAAAAGAGATAAAAAATTTAGTGATTTACAAAAAAGCTTTATACAATTCTGAATTTGAAACAGAAAATAATCTTATTAAAATTTTAAATCCAGTAATGAATTCTGAAAGCATATGGAAATCCCATGCATTTTATTTAATGGCAGAATACTTTTATTTTAAAAATGAAAAACAAAAATCAAAAGAATTTTTTGAAAAAATTGTATCTCAAGAGAATGGCAATTTATCAATCAAAAAAGAATCACAAAAAAGACTAAATAGAGACTTTAGTGAATAAAATAATTATACCAACGGTTATTTTTTTTTTAGTAACAAGCTGCTCTCTAAATAGTAAATCTAAATTTTGGACCAGTGAAAAAAAAATAGAAGTAGAAAAGAATTTAAAAATAAATGAAGTATTTAAAAAAGACAAAGTGTTTGAAAAAGAAATCAATTCAAGTCTTAAAATAAAAATTTCGGATAGATTAAAAAAAAATAGTTTCATTAATAATTTTGACAACAACAATGGAAGAACTAACTATAAAGGAACTTTAAGAAAAAGTTCAAGATTTAAATTTTCAAAAATCGATAATTTTGATTTTTCAGAACCAGAAATTGCTTTTGATGAAAAAAATTTAATTTTTTTTGATAACAAAGGATCAATATTAAAATTTGACAATACATCAAAATTAATTTGGAAAAGAAATTTTTATAAAAAATTTGAAAAAAAATCAAAACCACTACTTTCTTTTGCAAACAATAAAAAAATATTAATAGTTACTGACAATATAGGAAAATTTTATGCAGTAGATATTGCTACCGGAGAATTATTATGGGAAAGGAAAAATATATCACCATTTAATTCTCAAATTAAAATTTATAAGGATAAGTTTTTTGCAATAGATTTTGATAACGCATTAAGTTGTTATTCAATAAATGATGGATCTAAAGTTTGGCAATTTAAAACTCAAGAATCTTTAATTAAGTCTCAAAAAAAATTATCTTTATTAATTATTGATGACAAAGTTTTTTTTAATAATTCTTTAGGAGATATAAGCGCTGTTGATATTGAAACGGGCAATATGTTGTGGCAAAAGCCCACGCGCTCAAGCTCTTTATATGAAGATTCTTTTTCTTTAAAAACTTCCGATCTCATTGGGTCTAAGAATTTAATTTTATTTTCTAACAATAAAAATGAATTTTATTCACTTGATATTAGAACAGGACATTTAAATTGGAAACAAAAAATAAACTCTAATTTAAGACCAACTTTAATTGGTGAGTTAATTTTTACAATTTCTATGGAAGGGTTTTTATTGGTGGTTAATAAAGAAAACGGCAATATAATTAGATCTACTGATATATTTAAAAAGTTTAACCCAAAAAAGAGGAAAAAGATTAAACCCATTGGTTTTATAGTTGGTGTTGATGAAATTTATTTAACAACTAGTAATGGTCGTTTGTTAGTAATTGATATCTTAAATGGACAAACAAATTTAATTCTTAAAATTGATAGTAAAAAAATATCAAGACCTTTTGTGTTAGATCAAAATTTGTTTATAATTGAGAAGAATTCTATTATAAAATTGAATTAACAATGTTTTTAGAATTTTTAGAAAAATTAGGTAGAAAAAAAACAGTTTTGGATAGAGGGCCTTCTCATCCAATGTTTTCTGAAGCAAAACCTTGGATGAATAGGTATTATTTATTGTTTAGATATAGACCAAAATGGTTTCCTTTTAACATTTTAATCCATGAGATGCTTGCGGACGATCATGGTGAAGGAGTTCACAACCATACATTTCCATATATGACTATAGTGTTAAGAGACGGCTATTGGGAAACATTGAAAAATGGTAAATTTTGGAGATCTCCGGGATATATTGGCTTCAGATCTGCTAATAATTTGCATAGAGTTGATTTAAAACCTGGAACCAGACCTTTAACGTTATTTTTTTCAGGACCTTTTGGTTTACGAAAAGGCCCAAGGTCAGAGTATGGAATCGACTTCAAAATTAATAAAAAATAAACACTTAATCGACTACTATCCTTGTTTTTCAAGGCTTTTTAAATATATCAATCTGTCTTCATTGTGTTAGCGTCCTTATAAGGTTATCGATTGATTCGATAACTTAATGTTAAACAACAAAAAGGGAGCTAAATATGAAAATATTATCAGGACTTACTGGTACTATTAATAGTTTAACCAGTGTAGTTATAGCTTTACTTGGACTAGGTATCGTTGTTTCTCTTTTAGGTGGAAATGTTCCATTTGTAGGAGGAGTAGCAGGGAATATAGTAGAACTAGTGCAAGGACTAGGAGACGCAGGAATAGTAGGTTTGGTTGCGGCAATTATAATCTTAAACCTATATAAATAACGCGATCCCCTCTAGTTAGTTAATCGATTCCCTAATTTTATCACATGAAAATTAGGGAATCTAAATGTAAGGAGAATTATGAATGCATGGGTAAACAAGATAGTTGGTTATCTTAACAAGTTTCTTGAAGTAGGGGTTCTTTTGTTAGCTGTTTCTGTTATCGCGGAAATATTATTTGGACCAAATGTAGCTTTTTTTGGTTCACAGGTTACTTCCAATTTGATTAATTTGCTTAAAAGTCTTGGAGATCAAGGTATAGCTGCTTTAATAATAGTTTTTGCAGTTATATTTGCTTATCGAAAATTACTAAAGTAGTTAAAGAAAAGGATTATAAGCCCACTGAAGTATAGCTTGACGCTGTCTTCTTCTACAGCTTGTATCACCTTCTTCACAGTTATTTTTTATTGCTTTTACGTGTCTAATAAAATTTTTCCACCTTTTGATTTGGATTTCATCAATTTTTGGAATACGTCTTCCATTTGAGTATCTGCAGTACCACTGAAACCACCCAAGGGGATCTTCTTTAAAAATCCAACCTTTATCTTTCCATTCTTTTCTCGACAAACCTGCCTTTACTTTAAATCTATTTAACTTTACGTCAAATTTTTTACTCAGCTTTGCTTTTTTGAACCAAGATTTTGGATACTCTTCTATTTTATCTTCAAAATACGCGCCACCGAAAACACCAAGTTCTAACATTTCTTTTGGCGTTAAGTCCGGCTTAAAAGTACTGTAGAAATCATTTTTAGCCATATTAAACTTAGATTTTTTTTAAACCTTCATTTAATAATTTATTATACATATCTTTATCAGTTAAACCTTCACAACCAAATAGCAATACTCTAGATTCTGAGTTTAGATTTAATTTATTTAAATAATTTTTGTCTTTAAATGCACTGATAAGTGCTATAATACCTGGCACTGCACATTCGCCAGCAATAATCTTTTCATTAGATAAATGTTTTTCAGCTAATAAAGCAACCGTAGTAGGGATAGCATCGTCAGAAATAGTTAAACAATATTTAGCAGAGTTTTTAAGTATTTCCCATGCAACAGTAGACACATCTCCACAAGACATTCCACCCATTATAGTTTCTTTAACTATGTTAACTCTTGTTGGTTTATTATTTTGAATACTTTTAAAAACACAATCAGCATTTTCTGGTTCAACAATAATAAAATTTGGAATGTTACTTGAAAATCTAGAAAATCCAGCAATCATTGCTGCAGCCATACCTCCAACACCCGCATGTAAAAAAACATGTGTAATTGAATCTTCTTTTATTTGTTCCATAATTTCCTTTACCATAATTGTGTATCCAGCCATTATTAATTTTGGAACTTCTTTGTAATTTTCCCAAGATACATCTTGAACAATTTGCCAATTATTTTTTTCTGATTGTTTAACACATTCTTTTAATGAGTCGTCATAGTTTCCTTTAACTCGTATAATTTCAGCATCCAAATTTCTCATTGCATTTGCTCTACTTTCGCTAACATTTTCACTAATAAATATTTTACATTTAAGCCCAAGTCTTTGTGCTCCCCATGCAACAGATCTTCCATGATTCCCAGCAGTTGCAGTAGCTACAGTCACATTTTTTTTTTCATTTGCGATTTTGTTTACAGCAAAAGCTCCACCTAGTGCTTTGAATGATTTAAGGTCAAATCTCTTATCTTCATCTTTATATAATATTTCTTTTATTTTAAGTTCTTCTTCTAGTTTATTTAATTTTATCAGTGGTGTAGGTTTATAAGTTTTCCAATTCTGGATTGATTGTATAGCCTCATCAATTAAATTTACTGGTAGATGATTTAGTATTTTCTCTTTATCAAAATTGTACTGTTTATTTTCTAAGAAGGATGTAATGGACCAAATGTTGTCTAGTTTGATTGTTTTCATTGATATTAACAATCAAGGGTATTTTTTCTTTCCCACTCAGTAATTGGATCTTTTTTGTTAAATGATTCTTGTCTATTGAATTCATCTATTTCTTCTTTTTTTAATTTTATATAACTATTTATTACATTTTCTCCAAAAGCTTCCTTAAGTTCTTTGCTATCTTCAAGTTCTTTAACTGAATCTTCAATCTCATCAGGTAATTTTTTAAGATGTGAATAGTTTTTGTAATCTGTATACATATTACAATTAAGAGGTTCTCCTGGATCTGTTCTATTATTAAGACCTTCTAAACCAGCAGCAATTACTCCTGCTTGAAGTAAATAGGGATTTGATGATCCATCCATTAATCTTAATTCAAATCTTCCTGGGTCTGGTATTCTAATCATGTGGGTTCTGTTATTTCCAGAATATGAAATACTACTTGGAGACCAAGAAGCCCCCGATTTTGTTGGAGGTGCGTTTATTCTTCTATAACTATTTACCGTAGGGTTAAAAAATGCTGCAAGAGGTTGTGCTAATTTCATAATACCGCCTAAAAAATTATAGGCAGTTTTACTTAAACCTAATTTGTCATTAGTCTCTAAAAATTTATTTTGTTTGTCTTTCCATAACGAAATATGAGCATGACATCCATTTCCAGTTAAATTTTCAAAAGGTTTTGGCATAAAAGTTGCTCTCAAACCATGTTTTTCAGCTAAAGATTTAACCATAAATTTAAAAAATGTGTGTCTGTCCGCTGTAGTTAAACAATCGGAATAATCCCAATTCATTTCAAATTGACCGTTAGCATCTTCGTGATCATTTTGATAAGGATTCCATCCAAGCTCAATCATACTATCGCATATTTCTTTTATTAAATCATATCTTCTCATTAATGCAGATTGGTCGTAACAAGGTTTAGATTGAGTATCTCGCTCGTCTGCAATTTTTGATCCATCGGGTGAAATTAAAAAATACTCACATTCAACGCCAGACTTCATAACCAAATCTTTTTTTGAAAGTTTTTCAATTTGATTTTTTAACATTACTCTTGGAGATGCCTTTACTGGTTTGCCATCCATCCATAAATCCGATGCTAACCAACCAACTTCTTTATTCCAAGGTAGCTGAATTAAGCTATCAGGATCGGGAATAGCAAACATGTCTGTATCTGCTGGTGTCATGTCTAACCAAGTAGCAAATCCAGCAAATCCAGCACCATTTTTTTGCATTTCGCTAATTGCTTGAGCAGGTACCAATTTTGATCTTAGAACTCCAAACAAATCAACAAAACTGATTAAGAAATATTTAATTTTTTTTGATTTTGCTATAGAGGATAAATTTTTAGGCATAAATTAATCTAGCATATTTTTATTTAAAAAAAGAAATAATTGTTTCCCAGTAAAATATTGTATTTACAGCAATAATTATAATTATAGCTAAAATTACTCCGTATTTGGCTTTAGGCCATGCCAATCTAGCCATTTTACTTGGAGTTTTATTTTGCATTTATAAATTATAGAATGATTTGGCCGTCTTTTAAATAGCTTTTATATGAAAAAAATTTTCAAGGGCGCATAATAAAATGCGCCCTCAAATAAGAATTAATTACCACTCGGTAATATTGCTTTTATGATCGTTTGCACCGTGTCTTTTTCTAGCTAATTTTGATAGTTCTTCGTCTTCAGATACGGATGTTATTACATGCCATCCTATCCATAGAACTATTCCAATTATAACTAGCAAAGTTTCAGTCGAACCGGCTCCCGGATAAACTGCTCCGGCAACTTCTTTAGCACTGAGATGATCGATCCAGTTTGTTACTGTAGCCATATTTATCTCCTTTACCTAGTTGATGAGGAAACTGCTTTTTCATCATTTCTAGAAGCTTCCAACATGTTGTAGTCTAGACCCGCTATCTCTACTTCTCTTGGAATTCTAAGTTTACCCATTCCATGAAGTACTTTAGCGATTATCCAGCCTGGTATCAATCCAAGAACAAAGAACATTATCAGTGCTCCAATAAATTGACCTAGGGGGTTAATTGACGCGTATGTTGATCCATCCCACATAGCTCCAACACTGTATCCAGATGATGGGTAGCCATTTAGAACGAAACCACAAATTATAAGTCCTGCAAATCCTGCATAACCATGCACTGCTACAGCTCCAACTGCATCGTCTATTTTGAACGTACGTTCAACCCAGTAATGTAGTTTGTATGCAATAGCAACACCGATACCACCAATGATCATTGCTTGAATTGGATGATATAAGTCATTTCCTGCAGAAGCGCATATAATACCTGCTAGTCCACTTGAGTATGTCCAGAAAGGATCACCTTTAGCGATCACATATCCAACTAACAAACCTCCCGATAACGACATCAAGAAGTTCATTGTAATACCACTAAGTGTAGTAGGAGTTACATATATGTTTGTTGCTGTCCAGTAAGTTACGCCTTCCATTCCATATTCAGGTCCAAGGTTAAATATCGGTATATTACATGCCGCATAAAATCCCCAGAAACCAGTATAAATTAAAAACAGTCCAACTGTTACTAGCCAAGGATTTCTTGGTCCTATATTTCTTGGTTCACCACTTGATGAAAATTTACCTATTCTTGGTCCTAAAACCATAAGAATACCTAAAGCAAATCCTCCTGCAATTGCGTGAATTACTCCAGATGCATAAGCATCGTGATACCCTAATAATTTGAGCATCCATCCATCAAAGTGCCATCCCCAAGCAGCGTCAATTGTCCAGAATACAGATCCAATTGCTATTGCTAAAATTCCAAAAGCAAATGTTGTAATTCTTTCAATTACAGCACCAGAAACGATTGATGCAGCTGTCCACGAGAATAGTAAGAAAGCAGCCCAGAATACTCCAGAGATATGATCCCCTAAATTAATAGCCATAAGATTGCTATTAGGTAAATACCACTTAGCACTAAAAGTTGATTCATCTGTTATTAGTGCAGCACTTTCATTCATGATTGAAGGTGCTAATCCTGGTCCTGTTGGAAATGCCCAGTATATCCACCAACCAAAGAAAAACCATGTTATCGTTACTAGCGGTATTAACATTGTATTTTTCATTAAAGTATGTTGGTGATGTTTATAACGTGATGCGCCTACCTCATACATACAGAAACCTACGTGAATTAAAAACATAAGTACCACTGTTATCCAGTAGTAAAATTCTGTAAATATAGTTGTCAGGGCGCTTAATTGATCAGTCATAATCTTCCTCCCATATTTATTTTAATGTTAACATGATAGATTTAGCTACAGTGAGAACAATCGTTTTTTTTAGATATATTTATTAAAAGTAGAGGAAAACCAACATTAATTTTAGCTTGATAAATTTATATTCAACTATGAGGTGAGTGATTTAATTAAAATTTTAAATAAGCTTTTTTCAGATCAACTAATGGATGGTTTGGAGACATTTGAAATTTAACTAGAAGCTCTCTTGCTATCATGTCTCTATCTTGTTGGTTATCAGGTAATTTAATTTTTTTTGGAATTGTTACCCATCCGTTAGCATTTCTGTCAAATACAGCTGGTCTGTTTTCTTCATAACCCATATGAACATCTTCTAACCAATTAAGATCATCCCAACCCATATGTTCAATATATTTTTTTAGAAATGGAGTAAGTTTTTTATAATCAGGCAACAAGTTAACGTCATATCTATAACCAATAGTTTGGCCAATCATTTTTTCTCTAGCTGTTTCTTTCTTCTTTCCTAGCTGACTTTTAACTTCTTTAATGCTTTTCTTTTTATTTTTCTTTTTTTTTGCCATATGTATCCCTAAATTTTATGAAAGTCGTCAACTCCTACAGTATGATTTGTACCTGATAAAGGAACTTTTGCTAATGCAGAAGCTTCCATAGTTAATGCAGCCATATCCTCTGGCTCTAAAGAATGTATATTTGTTTTACCACATGCTCTTGCTAATAGCTGAGCCTCTAAAGTCATTGTATGTAAATAATTGTAAACTCTTAACGCTGCATCATCAGGATTTAATCTTTTTCTTAATTTTGGATCTTGAGTTGCTACACCAACTGGGCAGCGACCTGTGTGACAGTGATAACAATGACCTGCAGGCACTCCCATTTCTTTTTCAAAATTAGATTCTGGAATTTCTTTATTACAATTAAGAGCTATCATCGCTCCAGTTCCAATTGCAATTGCATCAGCTCCTAAAGCTAAAGCCTTTGCCATGTCAGCACCATCTCTAACTCCTCCAGCATAAATAAGTGTTACTTTTCCAGTTTTACCAACATCATCAAGGGCTCTTCTAGCTTCTCTAATAGCTGCTATTCCAGGAATGCCTGTGTTTGCTGCAGCAATGTGAGGACCTGCTCCAGTTGATCCTTCCATTCCATCTAAATAAATTGAATCTGGATCACACTTAGCAGCCATACGAACATCATCATAAACTTTTGCAGCACCAAGTTTTAGTTGTATTGGTACTTTATTTTTAGTTAATTCTCTAAGCTCTTGAACTTTTAAAGCTAAGTCATCTGGTCCTAGCCAGTCTGGGTGTCTAGCAGGTGATCTTTGATCGATACCAGCAGGTAACGATCTCATCTCTGCTACTTGATCAGTAACTTTTTGTCCCATCAAGTGACCACCCATACCAACTTTTTGTCCTTGTCCAATAAATACTTCTATTCCATCTGCAAGTTGCGCATGATGAGGGTTAAATCCATATCTTGATTGGATACATTGGTAATACCATTTTTCTGAATATCTTCTTTCATCAGGTATCATTCCACCTTCTCCGGAACACGTAGCTGATCCTGCCATTGTAGCGCCCCTTGCTAGAGCTGTCTTTGCTTCATAAGAAAGAGCTCCAAAACTCATACCAGTTATGTAAACAGGAATATCCAATTCAATAGGATTTTCACATCTTGGTCCTATTACTGTTTTTGTTTCACATTTTTCCCTATAACCTTCAATTACAAATCTAGTTAAAGTTCCTGGTAAAAATACTAAGTCATCAAACGTTGGAATTTTTTTCATCAATGCCATTCCACGCATTCTGTATCTTCCTAACTGAGCTTTAATATGAATATCATCAATTACTTCAGGAGTAAAAATAGAATTGTAGCCTAATAAGCTTTTATTTCTTTTAGCAAATTCACTTTTTCCATTCGCTTTTCCATTTTTTTTTCCCATTATATAGCTCCCTTTTTTTCTGTTGGTTCTAGAGCGTCATAGTTCCAAAGTTTTTTACCAGCAACAATTTTAGTCATTTTTGATAAATCAACATTATTTCCAATCTCTGCTATTTTAAGTTTTCTAGTCAACCAATCTATATCATTTTTTGTCATGGGAGCTTCTACTGCATCACTACCGAATGAACCAATTTTTCCACCCACATATATAGTTCCATCATACATAGAGTCTCCAAGGTTAATTCCTACATCTCCTAAAATAACAATTCGTCCTCTTTGCATCATAAAACCTGTAAATGCACCAGCATCTCCGCCAACAATTATAGAACCACCTTTTTGGTCAATTCCAGTTCTTGCACCCACACTTCCTTTGCAAATTAAATCACCACCTCTAATAGCTGCACCAAAACATGATCCAGCATTTTTTTCTATAACAACTTTTCCTGCCATCATATTTTCAGCACAAGACCAACCTACACGACCTTTAACTGTAACTATTGGACCATCTATTGAGCCAACACCAAAATAACCTAAACTTCCTTCAAAAATTAAATTAAGTTTGTTTAATATTCCAACACCTAAACTGTGTTTTCCTTGTGGATTTTTAATTACAATTGTTCCGTAACCTTCGCTCATAAGTATATCAATTTTCTCGTTTGCTTGCTTGCAATCCAAATCTTTAACATCTAATTCAGTTCTTTTATTAAAATCAACATTATGAGTTCCCCAATAGAAGAAATTTTCTGCTTCGTCAGGATTAAAAAACTTTTGTTGAGTTTTTCCTGTTAGAACTTCCGTATGCATTCCCATTGACTGGGCTTTTGTTTTTTTCTCAGCTGTTTTTAAGTTTGCCATACTTTAACCTCTCCATCAAAAGGATCGTAAGTATCTATTTCTTGCGGAAGGATAGATCTAATTGCAATTTCTTCTGATCCCATAGCAACTAAATCATCTGACTCGTATAATACTAATGGTTTTGCAGCCATAGTATCTTTTGCCATTCCTAAAGAATCTTTTGTTGCAACAAAATAAGTGAAAACACCATCAAGTCCTGTAAGAGACTCTCTCATTCCTTCTTCTAAGGTTGCTCCGTTTCTCATTCTTTCAGCAAGAAAAACCGCAATTAATTCTGAATCGCATTCAGACATAAAACGCATTCCTTTATTTTCAAGTGCTCTTCTATTGTTCCAATAATTTGTTAATTGACCGTTATGAACCACAGAAACATCTGCAAAAGGATAACCCCAAAAAGGGTGGGCTGATTTAATATCTACACCAGACTCAGTTGCCATTCTTGCATGGCCTATTCCATGAGTTCCTTGCACTTTATTTAATCCATATCTTTCTGATACAGCTGTTGCATCACCCAAGTCTTTTATAAGTTCAAGAGATTTTCCAATAGAAAGTATCTCAACATTTTCAATACTTTCAATCGCTTCTGAGAACCACATTAGATCTTTGCCATATTGAATTTCATATCTATAGGAATAGGGAGTTAATTTTTCTTCCTTCATAATAGGAGCACCTAATTCTGAAAGTTTTTTATCTACAAGTTTTTTTCTTTCATCATAAACGCTCTCATCTTCATTTACCGATGTACTACCTTCTCCAACATTTTCGCCTACTTTAAATCTCAATATATAGTTTTGGCCATCGTTATTGGCATAAAGAGCATATCCAGTTGAGTCAGGTCCTCTATGCTTTAAGGCTTGAAGCATATTTTGCAGTTCTTCACCTACGTTTGAAGATTTTCCTCTATGAATTAATCCTGCTATCCCACACATGTATTTTCCTTTTTTATTATTATGGCAAACAATCCAAGTACGTATCAAGATCCCACTGAGTGGTAGCGCCTAAGAATTTTTCCCATTCATCATTTTTATACCAATGAAAAACTTTATACATTTCATCTGGCATTGCTGATTTAATTACTTCATCCTCAGCTAATCTGTCTAGAGCCTCTCCTAGACTTAATGGAAGTTTTTTAACATCTTTACCTGCTTTTTTAGCTTCATACATACTTCTAGATTCAGGCTTAGAAGGTGTTAGTTTTTTTGAAATACCATGATCACATGCTTTTAATAAAGCTGCACCTAAAAGATATGGATTGTGCATTGAGTCAACCGATCGATACTCAAATCTTCCAGGAGCTGATACTCTTAGGCCACAAGTTCTGTTTTGATATCCCCAATCAGCATAAACTGGAGCCCAGAAACCTTGATCCCAAAGTCTTCTGTAAGAATTAACTGTTGAAGATCCCAAAGCAGTTAAAGCGGGCAAGTGTTCCATTATTCCAGCAATGGACTGTAAACCAATTTTACCTGGTAACTGCATGTCTTTAGTATCGGGCATAAAAGTATTTGTGCCTCCTTGTACATAACCAAACACTTCTTCCACCCCAGGTAATTTTTTATTACCTAATTTGTTTGTTACAACCTTTCCGCCTTTCCATAAAGACATGTTCGTGTGACAACCACTTGCAGATACACCCATAAATGGTTTTGTCATAAAGCATGCTATTAAATTATGTTCTCTTGCTACTTGCGCACAAATTTGTCTGTAAGTAGAAAGTCTATCAGCGTTTCTTAAAACATTATCGTATGTCCAGTTTAATTCTAATTGTCCCGGAGCATCTTCATGGTCACCTTGGATCATATCTAAACCCATGGCTGAAGCGTACTCAATTACTTTCATAAACACAGGTCTTAATGATTCAAATTGATCAATATGATAACAGTATGGTTTAGAAAAACCTGATCCAGTAGGAGTTCCGTCAGGATTTTTTGTCAACCACATCATTTCAGGTTCAGTTCCAACTCTCAATTCTAACCCATGTTTTTTCTGAAATTCATCCATAAATATTCTGAGATTTCCTCGACAATCAGAGGTTAAATGCCCTCCTGGATTTTGTCTTTCTTCTCTGTTTCTAAAACATGTAACAAAAACTCTTCCAACTCTTTTGTCCCAAGGTAATTGACAGAAAGTTTCAGGGTCAGGTATACCAACAAGTTCCATAGCTTCAGGACCATATCCAATATAATTTTTGTGTCTGTCTACAAATAAGTTAGCAGTAGATCCATAAACTAATTGAAAACCTTTTTCTGCAGTTCTTTCCCAATGGTCTGCAGGGATTCCCTTACCAACAACACGTCCTGTTACAGATATAAATTGGTAATAAATGTATGTAATTCCTAATTCATTAATTTTTTCTCTAACCTTTTTTACCAGTTTATCTCTACCTGGTTGATTTACATGTTTTTCTAGATCAGTCATTTTCCCCCTTAAAGAATTTTATATAATATAAAAGTTAGCTGATATTTTAATTAGTGTCCACATCGTAAGTTTAACTCCAAGGGAAAGGACTGTTCGATGTGGGGTGCAGTTCTCCCTTCGCGTATCGGTTGAATCTAAATGGCTTTAACAAATTACTTTCTTGGCCTAAAATTTCTTGCGCAACTAAATGACCAACACCTAACATTTTGTAACCGTGATTAGCATCAGCTATCATATAAACGTTTTCACAAAACCTATCGAAGATAGGAAATGAGTCTGGAGTTAGACAGCCCAATCCACCTGAAGGACCTTTTCTATATAAATTAGATTTTCCTTCAAAACGTTTTTGACAATGAGCCAAAGCAGATGTCCACATCTCAGAAAATGTATCTGTAGTTTGGTAGTCTGGAGATTCAATTCCATATGGATCCACATTAACTTCATCAAAATGTTTTTGCACAATATAAGGTGAAGTACCACCTTGAACACCCAAACCTTCAATATCCGGTTTATAATAAATTCCCCAAAGTTTATCAGTTAATATTTTTTTATCTTTATCAGAATATAATGGAGCATCTGTATCAACATGAATTACAGGAGGTTGTTTTCCATCATTAGTTCTTAAATAGTCTGCATCAACACCTAAAACACCTTCTTGTAAAAACCAATACGTCCACATATCAACATTATGAATTTTACCATCTTTACCTTTTACTTCAGTAGATTTTGGTAATTCTAGCATATTCCAAAAATCTCTAACCCATGGACCTGCACCTATAACAACTTGATCACAATCAATAGTTCCTTTGTCAGTTACCACTCCTGTTATAGCATTACTATTACTTCCTCTTTTAAACCCTGTAACCTTAACTCCTTTATGAACATTTACTCCATTTGAATTTGCTTTATTTTCTAAAGCTTTAATTGAATCTTTATTAAATGCGTATCCACCTTTTTTTTCATGTAGAACGGAAGTGATTCCTTGCGCTTGCCAATCATCAAAAATTTCCTTCATATATTTCATGCAGTCTTTTTCACCTTCAATAAAAACAGATTCATACCCAATTGCTTTTTGTTGTTCATAAATACTTGCAACATCTTTATGCATTATTTCAGGTGAAATTTGCATGTAACCAACAGGATTATATCTGAATGCTTTTGGATCACTTTCCCATACCGAAACTGAGTGAGCCATAAGTTCTCTCATTGCAGGTTGGAAATAATTATTTCTAACAACTCCACATGCTATTCCGCTTGCACCAGCTGCAGTATCTTTTTTTTCTAATACAACAATGTCATTTGGGTTTTTATATGTCTCTGAAAGTTTCCATGCTGTACTTAATCCATGGATACCACCGCCAATTATCACAACTTTTGCTTTTGTAGGCAAATTTGACATATCAGTTATGTCACTAACAAAACAAAAAAATTATTAAAGCCTATTTTTTACTACTAAAAACTATATATAAAAATAATACCTTAATTATATTATTTTTAAGAAATGTTATAAAAACTATATTATCATTATGAGTCATCAATATTATAAACCTGCAAAGTCTAGGTTGCAGAGAAGTGAGCTGGCGGTACCTGGATCATCTCCTAAAATGTTTGAAAAAGCATTAAATTCCAATGCTGATTATATTTTTTTAGACCTAGAAGATGCAGTATCTCCTAAAACCCATCAGTTATGGGAGAAACTGTAAAGTCAGCCTTAAATAGTAAAACTTAAAATATAAAGCAAATAGTTTATACCAAATGTTAAAAAGAGACCTTTATTACGAAAGAATACCTACAAAATCCTTGAGGGATGATGTTAGATACTTAGGAAATATTTTAGGGAGAGTAATAAAAAAACAGGAGGGAGCAAGTTTTTTTAATTTAGTAGAGAGAATAAGATTACTGTCAAAAGCAAACATTAAAAATAAAAATAATAAAAATAGATTTAATAAAATTACTTTAGAAATTCAAAGACTTAAACCAATTAAAATATTTAAATTATCAAGAGCATTTACTCATTTTATGAATTTTATTAATCTTGCTGAATCTATAGATGCCTCTAGAAAACTAGATGAATTTGAAAATTCTGGCTTGAAAGATAAACATAAGAATATTTTTATTGAGGAAATTTTCGAAAATCTTTTTAAAAACAAAAAAATTAAACCTCAAAAAATTTATAATATTGCAAAAAATCTTCATATTGGAGTAGTTCTTACAGCTCATCCAACTGAAGTTAAAAGAAGAACATTAATACAAAAATACCATAAAATAACTCAGATAATGGAACAAAGAAATCTTTTGAAGGACAAACCATCACGATTAAAAATCTTAGAAAAAAAACTTTATGATGAGTTTACAATTATTTGGAATACTGACGATTTAAAAAGATTTAAACCGACTCCTTCTGAGGAAGCAAGATGGGGTTTAGCAGTAATCGAAGACAGTCTTTGGGAAACAATTCCAAAAGTTTATAGAAGATTAAACGCTATTTTCGTAAAACATATGGGAAGAGGTTTGCCTAAAAATTTTAATCCAATTGAATTTGGATCCTGGATGGGAGGAGATAGAGATGGTAATCCAAATGTCACAGCAACCATTACTAAAGAAGTAATACTTTTATCAAGATGGGAAGCAGCGAAACTTTACGATAAAGAATTAACAAAATTAATTAGAGGGCTTTCAATGGAAAAATGTTCAAAAAGAATTCTAAAAATCACTGGAAAAACTTTTGAACCTTATAGAGTTTATTTAAGGCCATTGAGAGATGAAATGAGAAAGACGCATAGATTAATAGAAAGACATTTAGTAGCAAAAAAACCATTAGACCAAAAAAAACTTTTATCTTCTAAAGAGGAAATTTTAAAACCTTTAAGAGTTGTGCGAGAGTCATTAGAACAAAACCAGAGTGAAAATATAGCTAGTGGTGATTTGCTCGATTTAATGAGACGAGCTAAATGTTTCGGTATAAATCTAGCAAAACTAGACATAAGACAAGAGTCATCAAGACATTCACAACTTTTAGCAGAATATGTGAAGAAAAAAAATAACTCTAATTATTTAAATTGGGATGAAAATAAAAAAATTAAATATTTGATAACTGAAATGAAGAAAAATAGAAAAAATTTCAAAAATTTTAATTTTAAAAATAAAGAAAATAATGAAGTTTGGTCAACTTTTAAAATTTTAGCTGACGAGCCATCAGAATGTTTGGGCGCTTATGTAATATCAATGACTTCAGCAGCTTCAGATGTTTTAGCAGTTTATTTAATGCAAATGCAGGCAAATATTAAGAATAAATTACGAGTAGTTCCACTTTTTGAAACTTTGCAAGATTTAAAAAATGCAAAATTCATTATGGAAAAACTTTTTTCATTTAGTTGGTACAGGAAATTAATCAAAAACAAACAAGAAATTATGATTGGTTATTCAGATTCTAGCAAAGATGCTGGAAAATTATCTGCTAGCTGGCATCAATATAAACTTCAAGAAGAAGTTTTAATTATCGCAAAAAAATATAAAATTGAACTTACTTTTTTTCATGGCAGAGGTGGCTCACATGGAAGGGGTGGTGGACCAATTCAAGCAACGATGAGATCTCAACCTCCAAATTCGGTATATGGTCGTATTAGAATTACTGACCAAGGAGAAATGATCCAACAAAAATATGGATATGAACCTTTGGCTAAATATAATTTATGTAGCTACATAGGATCTGTAATGCAGGCTACTCTAAACCCACCCCCATATCCTAAAGATAGTTGGAGAAAATTAATAGAAGAAATGACAAAAGTTTCTACTTTAGCTTATAGAAAAAATATAAATGAGAACTCGGATTTTATAAGATATTTTAAAACTATTACACCTCACTTAGCTCTTGGAAAATTATCAATAGGATCACGACCTTCTAAAAGAAAAAATGTAGATAACATTCAAAGCTTAAGAGCAATACCTTGGGTATTTGCATGGACGCAAATAAGATTAATGTTGCCTGCTTGGTTGGGAACTGGTGACGCCTTAAAATATTCATCAGTTAAAAATTACAAAGCTATTCTTACAGATATGGAAAAAAATTGGCCATTTTTTAATTCTACAATGGATATTTTAGATATGGTTATTTCAAAAGTTGATCCAGAGATATCAGAGGTTTATGAAAATAGTCTTGCAGATAAAAAATTAAGAGAAGTGGGTGATAAACTTAGATCCGAGTTCGATGTAATTAAAAAATTAAATAAATACATAACTCCGCGAGAAATAATTAATCAAAGAAAAAAATTTAGAACAACAGTCCTAGTTAGAAACATTTATTCTGAGGTTTTAAATATACTACAAGCCGTTGTTATGAATAAAATATCAAAGAAAAAATTTAAATTTAATGATAAAAAATATCTTAATGATGCAATGATGACATCAATAGCTGGTATATCTGCAGCCATGAAAAATACTGGTTAAAGAGATATTTCTCTTAATTTTTTAAGATAATCTTCAAATTCTGCCACAAAGTTTTCGGTTGGCTTAATATTTTTTTTTCTTTGGTCTTGCACAGTCTTTTGTAAATAAAAAAAACCTTTTTCACACGCCTCATTAATTATTAGGGCAGATTTTGGTCTTGAAGTTTTAAAAAGTTTTGTTTTTAGTTCTTCTACAGTTATAGGTATATTTTGTTTATAGTATGCCATGATTATAAGCATCATGTGATAGTGGGAAGGTGATTTTCTAAAAAAAAAATTACTTGAAGTATGAGATTGTTTCATTTGATTTTCCCAAAAATCTAGTAAAGCTTTTGTGCTTTTCATTTAAGCTCTTACCTTTAGTTTTTGTGGATCATAATGAGGAAATGGAACTATTTTTGCTGGTATCCTTTTCTGATGACCATCCATTTTACCTACTTCAACTTCATTTCCCATTTCAGCGTGTTTTGTATCTATTCTACAAAGTGCAATATTTTTATTTAAAGTTTTAGATAACATACCACTTGTTATTACTCCTACCTGACCTCTACCAATATGAACTGTATTTCCAGTTACTGCTGGTTCATGACCCACTAATTCAAGGCCAACAAGTTTTTTTTGTGGATTGTTTTTTCTTTTAATTAATTCTTCTTTTCCAATGAAATCGTCTTCTTTTGTCTTAATAGGAACCGTAAAGCCTATTCCAGCTTCAAATGGATCTGTTGTATCATCAAACTCATAACCATAAAATATTAACCCGGCTTCAATACGAACCATATCTAAAGCTTCTAAGCCCAAAGGAGATATTTTAAATTCTTTACCAGCTTCAAAAACTTTATCCCACACTGTCCCAGCATCTTTTGGATGGCACCAAATTTCAAATCCTAATTCACCAGTGTATCCAGTTCTTGATACCATAATCGGCGTTCCAGTTACGGAGTCTATTCTTGCAATGGTTAATCTAAACCACTGTAAGTCTTTAATTGATGGTTGTGTATCAGGTGTCCAAACGAATTTTTCTAAAATTTTTCTGCTATTTGGTCCTTGAACAGCAATGTTATGAATTTGATCTGTTGATGATTTTACCCAAACTTTAAAATTTTTCTTTTTTGCTTGCTCTCTTAACCATTCACCACCATATTCTTGACCACCAATCCATCTAAAATTATCTTGTCCAAATTTCATTAATGTACCATCATCGATCATACAGCCATTTTCGTAGCACATTGCAGAATAAACAACTTGACCAGCAGATAATTTTTTTACGTTACGTGTGAGAGTGTACTGCATTAAATTTTCAGCATCTGGTCCTAAAATTTCAAATTTTCTAAGTGGAGATAAATCTGTAACAATCGCACTTTCTCTACACGATGTATATTCCTTGATTGCACCATACTTAGTATAATTATTCGCAAGCCAATACCCGTTGTAGTTAATAAAATTTTTAGTTAAATTGGCCGTTTTGGCATGAAAACCAGTTTCCTGAGTAAGTTTTGGTTCTGAATCTGTGTTCACTCTAAAAGCTACTCCTTTCGAAATTTTTTTATCTTTAGGATAAGTTCTAACAAATATATCAGTTGGATTCCATCCATTTGCTGGATCAACATCGCAAGGACATGCTGAAGAAGCACATGTTAAATCTTTTAAAGCTCTAAATAATACATAATCTCCAGGTCTAGACCAAGGTTCATCAAAAGATGCAACATTATTTGCATCAATAGCTGTATTAAAAAAAAGATTAATAGCTATCCAACCTTTTCTTGGTTTTACATCAAATTTTTTTAAAGCACGGTTAAAATTAGTAGAACAATTTATATGACCAAAGTATCCCATGTCCTCATAATATTTTGCAGTGCATGCATAGTTGAAAGTGTCGTGT
>CACFBW010000003.1 GCA_902564565.1 uncultured Pelagibacteraceae bacterium
TTATATTCCAATTTTATTTTTTCTTTTGTTGATGTTAATATCAATCGTAGCTAGAAAAATATTTTACAAAAATTAGTTGGTGCCCTCACCAAGAATCGAACTTGAAATTGATCCTTACCATGGATCCGTTATGCCATTTAACTATGAGGGCAAAATTCCTGCGTATACAAAATTATGTATAAAATGCTATTTTTCAAATAATTGCCTTAATTTTCTAGCATTTTATAATATATTGAATAAATTTTAAATTCATCATGAAAGTATACAGAAAAATTATTTTAGATAAAAATAACAAAGTTATTTACGAAGACTCTTATAACTATCGAGGAAATTGGTCCTATCTTGGAATTCATTATGATTTTAAAAGTACACGAGGCGCAAAAGCGATGGAGAAAAAAGCCAAGAGAGAAAAAAAATTAGCTGAAAGAAGAGCAAAAAGACAGGCAAAACTTGGTGATAAAAAAGAAGAAGAGAGTTCAAATAAAATTAAAGTTGATGAACCTCTTTCTTTAGATTTTATAACTAATCCAGACAAAGGCAAATGAATATTGGTAAAAAAAAGGATAAGTTTTCCAAGCTTGAGTTAGCCTTAAGAAAAAATCTAAAGAAAAGAAAAAATTTTCAAAAAAAACTTAAAGAGAAAAAAAATAAATCAAATGATTTTGAATGATAAGCAGATAAAAAAAATAGTTAAAGAAGAGGAAATGATTAATCCATTCGTAGATAAGCTAGTACACAATGGCATAAGTCATGGACTTGGAACTTTTGGTTATGACATACGTTGTGGTGATGAGTTTAAAATTTTTAGTAATGCTAAAGGCGCTGTGTGTGATCCAAAAAACTTTACTGAAGATAGTTTTATAACTGTAAAAGGTGAAGAATCTGTTTTAATACCACCCAACTCTTTTGCTTTGGCTGCTAGCATGGAATACTTTAAAATGCCTAGGCGGATAACCGGTTTAGTTACTGCAAAAAGCACTTATGCTAGAACAGGTCTTGGAACGCCTTCTAGCGTCCTTGAAGGAGGTTGGAAAGGAAATTTAGTTATGGAATTTGCAAATCATACAAACCTTCCAATAAGATTATATGCAAATTCTGGCGCTGCCCAAATACTATTTTTTGAAGGTGAAGAGCCTGCAATTTCTTATGCAGAAGGCTCACGAAAGTATCAAGATCAGCGTGGCATAACACTTGCCAAATCAAAGTAATTTTATGCAAAAATTTTTGATTAAAGGTTCTTCTTCTAAAGGAGTTAAAGGTTTAGTCAGCTGTAGTGGTGCAAAAAATGCTGTTCTACCATTAATGGCCTCTTCAATTCTGTTTGACAATACAGTTACATTAAAAAATGTTCCTTTGGGCGCAAAAGATATTCAGACGATGATTATTTTATTAAAATCTTTGGGATCAAAAGTGCAGATATTTAAAAAAAAAAAAATATTAAAAATAAATAATAAAAAAAAACACAAACTATTAGTAAAATATCAGTATATTTCTACTATGAGAGCTGGTGTTCTTGCAATGGGAGCTTTGCTTGGTAAATATAAAAAATGCTCAACTGCTTTATCAGGTGGTTGTAGTTTAGGTCCAAGACCAATAGGTTATCATTTAGCAGGCTTTAAAAGATTAAGTTGCAAGTATAGTTTAAGTAAGGGCTACATAAATATTTTAGCCAAAAATGGAATTAAAGGTGGTTATTACAATTTTCCTAAAGTTAGTGTGACCGGAACAGCAAATTTAATTTTAGCATCGGTTTTAGGAAATGGAATCACTATATTAAAAAATGTTTCAATAGAGCCCGAAGTTTTAGATTTGATAAAATTTTTGAAAAATGGAGGAGCAAAAATTTATTCTGTCGGTAAAAGAACATTAAAAATATATGGTGTAAAAAAATTAAATGGACATGAACACGAAGTTATTGGTGATAGAATAGAAGCATTTTCTTATTTATGTACCGCAGCAATAACAAAAGGAAGTATCAAAATAGACAAAATAAATCCAAAACATTTAGGAGCAGAATTAAAAATTTTAAAAAATATAGGTTGCAATATAAAAGTTGATAAATTTTCAATCAAACTAAATAGAAAAAATAAATTAAAACCTACAAAAATAAAAACAGCTCCTTTTCCAGGTTTTGCAACAGATTGTATGCCAATGTTAATGGCTGTTTTGACCAAAGCAGATGGTAAAAGTAAAATTGAAGAAACAATATTTAGTAATCGCTATATGTCAGCTCCAGAACTAGTACGAATGGGTGCAAAAATAAATATAAAAGGATCAATAGCAGTTATAATTGGAGAAGAGCACTTAAATGGTGCTGACTGCATTTCATCAGATTTACGAAGCACTTTTGCTATCATATTGGGAGCTATGGCAGCAAATGGAAAAAGCACTATAAGCCGCGTATATCATGGATTAAGAGGGTACAGTAATTTATATAATAATTTAAAAAAAATTGGAGTTAATATTAAAAAAAAATCTTGATGGCTAATAAGTTTTTTAAAAAAATAACTTGTACTTCCTCATCTGACCTACCTTATATTTCAGCGTTTGTTTCTGAAGGAAAAATAAAATTAAGTGAAATAAAATATTTGCCTAAAAATAAAATATTTTTATTTTCAATTGAAAGATTAAATAAAGAAGATAAAAAAAATACGAATAAAATCACATCAATTGTCAAGTTTAGCAATATATTTTCAATAAAATTAAACAATTTTAAGTTTCTAGATAAAGACGAAATACTTAAACTTCTTGCGGTAGATCAATTAAAAAAGGAAAATAATTATGAAATTATTCTTCTCTTCTCCTCGAATAGATATATAACTCTCAACGCAGAAGTGATAGATATCGAATTAACTGACCAAATAACAAATGATAAAGATACTAAATTGTAGTAATAAAAATAATATAAATAAACTGAAAAACTTTTTGGATACAAGAAGAGTTGAAAAAAATAATAATTTAAAAATTGTTTATAAAATTCTTAAAGATATTAAAAAAAATAAGTTTAAAGCTTTATTAAATTATGAAAAAAAATTTAGTAAAAATAAAGAGATTAAGTTGTCTAATGATAGGATCAATAAATCAATAAAAAAACTTGACCCTAAGGTAAAAAAAGCAATTGATTATGCTTATTCAAGGATTCTTAAATTTCATTTAAAACAGCTTAAAGAAATAAGAAACAAAATCGTATATGTTGATAAATTTAAAAATAAATTGGAATATAGATGTGTACCAATAGAATCTGTCGGAATTTATGTGCCCGGAAATCTTCCATCAACTCTTCTTATGAACTCAATACCTGCAAAATTAGCTAAAGTTAAAAAAATTATTTTAGCAACCCCTAAAATTGGTGAAAAATTAAATCCAGCAGTTTTATATGCTGCAAAAAAAGTTGGAATCTCTGAAATATACTTAATGGGTGGAGCACAAGCAATTGCAAGCATGGCATACATCCAAAAAGTAAACAAAATTGTTGGTCCTGGAAATAAATTTGTTGCAGAAGCTAAAAGACAACTATCTGGAAAAATTGTAGGTACCGAAACAATGTATGCTGGTCCTTCTGAAATATGTGTTCTGGCAGATAAAAATACAGATGTAAATCAAGTAATAACTTCATTGGTTTCTCAAGCAGAACATGATCCAGATAGCCAATGTATATTAATTACTAAAGATAAAAAAATAATTAACAAGGTTAATATAGGTATAATTAAATTTTTAAAAAATTTACCAAGAAAAAAAACAGCAACCACCTCTTTAAAAAAAAATGGTTTAATAATATTTGTCAAAAATGACAAACAAATATTGGATGTAATTAATGAAATTGCTCCAGAACACTTAGAAATTAACGTAAAAAATTATAAAAAGTATGATAAAAAAATATTTAATGCAGGAAGCATCTGCAATGGCAAATATACACCGATGAGCGCTTCGGATTACACTGTAGGCACAAACCATGTTTTGCCAACATCCGGATCATCAAAGTTTAGTTCTGGATTAAATATTAATGAATTTATTAAAAAAATATCTGTTGTTACTCTTAGCAAATTAGGGGTAGAAAAAATTGGAAATCCAGCTATAACTCTTTCCGAGTATGAAAAATTATATGGACATGCTCAAAGTATAAAATCTAGAATGAGGAGAAATTAGTTTTGTCAAAACAAGACTTATTAGAGTTTAAAGGTAAGGTTATTGATTTGCTTCCTAATGCTATGTTTAGAGTACAATTAGAAAATAATCATATTGTTACTGCACATACAGCAGGAAAGTTGCGCAAGAATAGAATTAGAGTGTTACAAGGAGACAATGTAACTGTTGAAGTAACCCCTTATGATTTAACGAAAGGAAGAATCATTTTTAGATTTTAATAAATGGGTCTCTGGTGTAGCTGGTGCGCACAAACGCCTGAAAAGCGTTGGGACCTGGTTCGTTTCCAGGGGGACCCACCTCAAAATTACAAAAATTATTTTGAATAATATTCTTGCATTAATTTTTAAAATCTAATAGTTACTGGCAAGCTAAATTTTAGCTTAAGTTAAATAACAAAAAGAAAGAGTAAAATGAGTCTAAAAGGTAAAGTTAAATGGTTCAATGGCAAAAAAGGTTACGGCTTTATTGAACGAGAAGACAAAGAAAAAGATGTATTCGTACATGCTTCAGCTGTTAGAGATGCTGGGTTAAGATTTCTTAACGAAGGCGACGAATTAACATTTGAAGTTGAAGACGGAGAAAAAGGTCCATCAGCAGTTAAACTGCAAAAAACCTCTTAATTCTAATTCACATAAACTTGTATAGGGTATTCTAACTAAATATATTTTTAGTTGTTTCCCTATACAATTATATGTTGCATAAGTTTTTTAATTCGTTAAAAGCTTAGCAATGATTAAGAATAACAAATTACTTGCAATCAATCACAGACATCATTTTCATGCTGGCTGCACGCTAGCTATTTAATCATATTATAAATTTAAAAATAACCACAATTAGTATAAAACTATAAAAGGAGCACGGGTAGCTCAGTTGGTTAGAGCAGCGGTTTGTGGAACCGAAGGTCGACAGTTCGAATCTGTCCCCGTGTACCAAAAAATGACAAAAGAAAAAAAATTGAAACCTTCAAAGGAACTGCCTTCAGGTTTTGAGGATAGACAAGAAAAAGAATTATTAATACGAGATTTTATAATTTCAAATATTAAAGAAGTTATGATCAAGTATGGTTTTCAGTATCTCGAAACTCCAAGTTTTGAGTACACGGATAGTATTGGAAAATTTTTGCCTGATAAAGATAGACCAGGTGAAGGAGTTTTTTCTTTTAAGGATGAAAATAAATGGTTATCTCTTCGATATGATCTAACAGCTCCTTTAGCAAGATATGTTGCAAAAAATTTTAATATAATTCCAAAGCCTTTCAAACGTTATCAATTAGGAACTGTTTGGAGAAATGAAAAGCCAGGGCCTGGAAGATATAGAGAATTTCTTCAATTTGATGCAGATTATGTGGGAACAAAAAATTTACAAGCTGATGCTGAACTTTGTATATTAATTTCTGAAATATTAGAAAGGTGTGGGCTTAGTAAGGCTGACTATACTGTAAAAATTTCTTCTAGAAAATTTACAGATAAATTGTTTGAAAAATTAAAAATTGTATCTAAAGACCAAATATCGACCATACTTCGCGCTCTTGATAAAATTGATAGACTTGGGTGGAATGAAGCAAAAAAACTTCTTGAAGAAGGTAGAAAAGATAAATCAGGAGATTATACAAAGGGTGCAAATCTTAACAATGATCAAATCAAAATAATTGAAAAAACTTTAGATAGTAAAACATCGGATAGCGAAGATGTTTTAGAGATCATAAAAATATTTGAGGCTTATAAATTTAAAAATTACAAATTTGATCCATCAGTTATAAGAGGCCTAGAATATTACACGGGACCTATTTTTGAAGTTAATTTAAATTTCGAAGTAAAAAATTCGAAAGGGCAAACAATTCAATTTGGATCAATAGGTGGAGGAGGTAGATATGATAATCTTGTAAGTAACTTCGGAAACATTGACTGTCCTGCAACCGGAATATCAGTTGGTCTTGATAGGCTTGTTTTTGCTTTAATGCAAAAAAAAAATTTTAATATAAAACCGGTTAGACCTGGGGTTATATGTGTTTTTGATAAAAGTAAAACCGAAGAATATGTTGAAATTTTAAACAAGCTTCGAGAGGCCGATATTAGTTCAGAGATCTATCCGGGTGAGGGTAATTTAAAAAAACAAATGGAATATGCAAATAAAATAGAATCTCCTTTTGTTATTTTCTACGGTGAAGATGAAATAAAAAAAGGTGAAGTAAAATTAAGAAATCTTAAAACTGGCAATGAGTCGTCTATAAAAATTGAAAATTTAGCTGATGAAATCAAAAAAATTATCTGAAAAAATTCTTAGATCAATTAAATCTAAGGGTTTTAATAATATTATATTAGATCCAGTTCTTGAGACAAAATATATCCTTCAAAGATCAGGTGAAAATTTCAAAAAATTTCTATTTTCATTTTATGATTTAAATGGCAAGGAGCTTTGCTTGCGACCTGATCTGACAATTTCTTCAGTAATAAGGTTTATACAAAATAAAAAAGACTATAGAGAAAAAGTTTTTTATAGCGGTGAAGCTTTTAGAAAAACTTATAAAAAGAAAGACAGTATAATAAAAAATCAAATTGGTTATGAAATTTTAGGGTCAAAAAATAAACAAAAAGACGATAAGGAAATTATAGATACTTCTTTAAAAATTTTAAAAAATATTGGTACAAAAAAATCAGTTTTGAAAATTGGAAATGTTGAATTATTCAATTTAATAATTGACAAATTAGATATTCCAAGAAGATGGAAAAATAGACTTAAAAGATACTATTGGAATGAAAATTATTTTAACGAATTATTAAAAAGATTAGAAACAAATTTGGATATAGATCCAATATTTGTTGAAGCAGATAAATCAAGATATAAAAAAATGATAAAAGAAAATCAAAATAAAGTTATTGCTGGAAGAACTTACAAAGAAGTATTGTACAGGTTTAATATGAAGGTTAGTGATCCAAGAAAATCTTCAACAGGAAAAAAAAATACAAATATTATAAGACAATTTTTAAAAATAAAATGTCCATTAGAAAAAGCTCCAAAAATTTTAAATGAATTTTTTAAAAAAAATAGAATTAATATAATCGTTGGAAAAGAATTTTTTCCTTTAAGCAAAAATAATAACAAGAATTTAAAAATAGAATTCTCAGCCTCTAATGGTAGAGAAGTTGAATTTTACAGCTCAATGATTTTCTCTATAGATATTAAAATTAAATCGAAGTTTAAAACTTTTATATCAGGTGGAAGATACGATCATTTAACTACTAATTTAGGATTTAGAAGAGTTTCTGCAGTAGGTGCCGCAGTAAACATGAATTTATATGACTAAAAATATTATTAATATAGGTATTCCTTCTAAAGGAAGATTAAAACATGACACAATTAATATATTTAAAAAAAATAAATTGAAAATTTATTCTGAAAGAGGAGAGAGAGATTTATTTGGATATATTAGAAAGCTCCCTAATGTTAAAATTATTTATTTACACGCGAGAGAGTGTATAGAACAGTTATCATTTGGTAATATTGATATTGGTTTTTCAGGATACGATTTATTTAAAGAGAGTGAAATTAATACGCAAAATAAAATTTTAATAAATAAAAAATACAATTTTGGTAATGCAAATTTAGTTTTGGCTATTCCAGATTTATGGATAGATGTTCAAACTTTATTAGATTTAGATGAGGTAGCTGATGAATTTAAAAAGAAAAAGAAAAAGCTTTTAAGAATTGCAACAAAATATCCAAATTTAACTAGGCAATTTTTATATTCAAAAGGAGTAACGCAATTTCAATTAGTTAAAAGTTTAGGAAGTACAGAAGTTGCTCCATTTACAGGCACGGCAGAAGCAATTTCAGATATAACAAGCACTGGAGCAACATTAAAAGCAAATAATTTAAGAGTATTAAAAGATGGTGAAATTCTGAAATCGCAAGCATGTTTGATGATGTCAAAATTATCTTTAAGAAAATTAGGAATTAAAAAAATTATAAATTTACTTTGTAAATAATTATATTGACATTTAAAACCAAGTATTATATAGTGTTTTCACTAAGTTAAAGCTACTTGTTTAGATGCAAAAAATTTAGTTTCTTAAAAAAATATCATCTAAATCAAAATACTTTAATTGGAACGAAGCTACTTGTTTAGACGCGGAGTTTATAATTAATTTTAAATTTCCTCACTAAATAGTAACTCAAAAACAAAAACTAAAGAGGTACTAAATATGAGAAATAATCTTAGTGAAATAATCAAAGAAAGATTACAAAATAGGTGTTTATGGAGATCCTATTTAGAATGGCTATTGACCCATAAAGATTTATCAAATTTGGCAAAAAAAGAGTTTTATAAGGATAAACCATTATTAGGTTTAATAATTAAACTATACTTTTTGCCTTATAATTTATTAAAATATTTTATTTATATAAGCGAGCGACACAGATTAGATATGATTAATAAAGAAATTAAAATTTTAAATGAATTTCAAGTTAATAAAAATGATACAAAATTATTAGGGGGAGAAAAAAAATGAGCCAACAAATTAAATGCCCACATTGTCACAAGTCTTTCACTTTAGAAGAAGGTTTTAAAGATGATTTAGAAATTATAAAAAAAAAGGAAACAGCAAGAGTCCAAAATAAAATTAGATTAGAAGAAGAAAAAAATGCAGATAAAAAATATCAAGCCCAATTAAATGAAGCTAATAGAAAATTAGCAGAAAATGAAAAAAAAGAAAAAAAACTAAAATTGGAAATTCAAGAACAGGCTGATAAAAATGCAGATAAGAAATATAAATCTGAATTAAAAGACACCCAATCTGAATTAGATAAAGCAAAAAAAAATCTAGCAGCAAAAGATAAGGAAAGTGAAATAAATAATAAAAGATTACTTAAGAGACTGGAACAGCAAGAGAGACTTATAAAAGAAAAGGAAAAATTGCTGAAACAAAAATCTACTGAAGTTCAAGGAGAAGTTCAGGAAGAATTGCTCGAAGATTTTTTGAAACGTAAATTTCCAGATGACAAAGTAACACCAATAGAGAAAGGAAAAAAAGGTGGAGATTGCATATTAACTATATTGGATAATAATAAAAAAAAAATTGGAGAAATATATTTTGAAAGAAAAGATAGAGAAAAAGTATTCCAGGAGAAATGGGTAAATAAACTTTTAAACGACATGAAAGAGAGAAATATTGGTTACGGAATACTTGTTTCAGCATCTCTACCAAAAGACTTTAATAAGGATGATGATGCATTTGTAACTAGGCACAACAATATTTTAGTTGTTCCAATGAGCAATCAATTAGTTCATGCACTTGTATATAGCTTTAGAAATGAGTTAGTAGAGAAATCAAAAAAAAATAAAGACTTTGATGCGCCAGCAGAAATGCAGAAGTTATGGAATTTAGTTACAGGTGATCAATTTAGCTTAAGAATAAGAACTTTAGCTTTAAAAATTTTTGACTTTGAAAAATCAATTAAAAGTAGAAAGAAATTTCATGAAAAAAATATTGCTGACGATGAAAATATATTAATAAATATGAAAGACGAACTTAAAAATTTCTTACTTTCATTCAGATCACAAGTTGGTTTAAAGTTTGACGATAATTTACTCGAGCCTCCAAAAGATAAATAACTTAAAGAAAATATTAAAAATGAAATGGAATAATAAATTTAATTATCCAAAATCGTCTAGATCTAATGAAGATGGTTTTAGAAAATATTTATTTGGTGAAGAAAAATTGCCAAGCGTTACTTCTATTTTACAAGCCACTAAATCAGAAGAAGATAAAGCTGCTTTGGAAAATTGGAAACAACGTATTGGCGTTCAAGAAGCAAATAAAATTAAAACAGAGGCTTCTAATAGAGGAACTTCAATGCATTCTTATATTGAAAATTTTTTGAGAGGTAGAATTAATGAAAGTTTTTTTGAAAGTAATGAACAATATAAAAATATGGCTAAAGAAATAATAGATAAAGGCATCAAAGGAAAATTAGAAGAAATTTATGGAATGGAAACTACCTTACATTATCCTAAAAAATATGCTGGAACAGCAGATTTGATTGGTATTTACGAAGGAAAACAATGCTGTCTTGATTTCAAGCAATCAAACAGGTTGAAAAAGGCAGAATATATTCAAGATTATTTTTTGCAATTAGGAGCATACACTTTAGCGCATAATGTTGTTTACAAAACAAATATTACTTTAGGAGCAATATTATTGTGCACTGTAGATAATTTTTATCAAGAATTTAAAATTGAAGGATCAGAATTATTGATGTACCAAAATTTATTTCTAGAAAGAGTAAAAAAATTTAATGAAATGGACAATTAATATATGAATTTAGTTATTTGGGATGTGGAAAGCTCGTCATCATCAACTTCCTTTGGAAGTATAATTGAAATAGGTGGAATTCTAGTTGATGAAAATTTTGTAGAAAAAGATCGATTTAATTTTAGATGTAGGTTGCCAGAAGGCGAAATTCCTCAAGCTATGGCATTAATTGTTAATAAAACAGGAGTAGATTTATTAACAAAAGCTAATTTAAGCCATTATCAAATGCTGGGTGAAGTTGAAAAAATATTTAAAAAATGGAGCCCTGCAATTTTTTTGGGTTGGTCAAATATTGGTTTTGACGATGAAATGATTAGAAAAGAGTTTTTTAAAGGAATTAGATATCCTTATATTACCAATGCTTCACCAAACAAAAGACATGATGGTCTTAATATTGCAAGAGCAGCCTATGCGGTAGATAAAAATATTCTTAAAACAGAGATTAATGAAAAAGGTAATGCAGTAATGAAATTAGAGTCTTTATCCAGAATGAATGGTTTCGAAGCTTCTGGAGCTCATTCAGCTTTATTTGATGCTGAATTAACAATGAAAATATTATCATTAATAAAGAAAAAACAACCTAAAACATGGAATTCATTTTTTAAAACTTCAAATAGGCATGACACCGAAACAATATTTAAAAAAGAAAAGATTTTTACATTAAATGAATATTTTTATGGAAAATCAAGGCTATATCTATGTGCTCCACTTCATCCTAAACACTGTATTCATCCAATCTACCAATGGGGACAAGCAGTTGATCTAAGAGTAGATGTTGAGCCATTATTAAATTTATCAATTAACGATCTTAAATTAGAAATGAAAAAATCTCCAAAATTCTTACGAACCATCAGATCAAATAAGGCTCCAATTATTTTAGACTCAACCTATGGAATGAAAGAAGAACCTTATAACGCTATAGATATTAATATAATTAAAAAAAGAGCAGAAATAGTGAAAGGTAATGAAAAATTTTCTCAAAATATTATGATTGCACTAAGAGATATTGCTGAAGAAAAAGAACAATCAAAATCACAAGAAGACATTTTAGCTGAAGAAAGTATATATAACCGATTTACTTCAAATAAAGATACAGCACTTTTTCCAAAATGGCATGCTGCACCCTGGAAAGACAAATTAAGTTTATTAGATAAATTTGAAGATGAAAGACTTGTTGGTTTTGGAAAAAAAATTATTTTTCAAGAATCACCCGAGGTTTTACCTGAGGGAATGTTAAAAAGTATTAAAAGAGAAATTGCAAATCGAATATTAAGCGAAAAAAAAGAAAAATGGTGGACGTGTAAAGAATTTTATTATGAGTGCGACAATTTGAGAGAAAAATATTCTAATAATAATGACGAAGAGAAATTAAAATTTCTTGATCAATTAAATAATTTTGTAATGTCAATTGAAAAAAAATATCAAAATGTTTAGTTGACTTTTTTAATTTACCCAATACATAAGTGTATATGATTAATGAATTTAAAGATGAAGATTTTGATGCAAAAATTAAAAATGAAGATGTTTCTATTTTACAATTTAGCGCAAGCTGGTGTGGACCTTGCAAAGTTTTAAAGCCAATTATGGAAAAATTATCAGACGAATTTAAAGACAAGGGTCACTTTTATTATGCAGATATTGATGAAAATGCAATTAATACTGCAACTAGCATAGCTAATGTTAGAGGAGTACCAACAGTAGTCATCTATAAAAAGGGTGAGGAAGTTGCAAGAAAAGTAGGTGGACTTCCCGAACAACAAATGAGAGATTTTTTAAAAGAAAATCTTTAATTTAAATTTAAAACTTCTCCAGCAAGATACAGCGACCCAGTAATTAAAACTATATCCTTCTCTTGAAGTTTTAATGATTTTAAAGCTTCCAATATAGATTTTTTATAATTAACATTATTAAATCCAGTAATTTTATTTTTTAATTTTTCTCCATTTATTGCGTTAGGTTGATTGGGTATATCCACTGTTGTTATTGAGTGTATTTTATTTTTAAAAAAACTAATATATTTCTCATGATCTTTATTTGCCATCATTCCAATAACAAGATGTTTATTTGAATGAACTGTGTCTAGGTAATCTGTTAATACCTTAGCGCCAAGTGCATTATGCGAACCATCAACAAAAAGTTTGTTATTTTTAATTATGCTTTTAAGTTTGCCTAATTTTATTTCTTGTAATCTCGCTATACTTGGAATTTTCAAAATTCCTTCTTTGATATGCTTGTCTGAAATCTGTAATTCTTCAATATTTCGAAGAGTTGCTATAGCAGCTGCTACATTTGATAATTGAAATTCGCCAACAAGATTAGGCGTTGGTAATTTTAAACCTCCATACTCATCTTCATAATAAAAAAAGTTATTTTCTCCTAGAGAGAATGAATAAAGTTCATTAAAAATTATCTTTTTTGAATTATTAGATTTAAGAGATTTTTTAATTTTTTCTAAGGTTTTTTTGTCATCTTGGTTTGATACAATTATCTTTGAATTTAATAATGAGGAGGTTTTTTCAAAGATAATTTTATCGATTGTTCTTTCATTTTGAGGAAGCCAATCAGTATGATCTAGCCCTATGGCAGTCACTACTGATGCTATATTTTTTTCTAAAATATTTGTAGCATCAAATCTATGAAAGAGTCCTGATTCAATTATGTTTATATTTTTTTTATATTTTTTTGTTCCATAAAAAAATCCAGCAGTTAAAATTTCAAAATATGTGATTTCGTCTCCATCATTTGCTTCTTCCACCTCAGATAAAATTTGACATAGTTCGAAATCATCAATTTCTTTGTTATTATATACAAATCTTTCATTTATTTTTTTTACATGAGGACTTGTGTAAATGTTACATTTAGTTTTTGCTGCGGTTAGAATTGCTCTCATTGTTTGAATAGTAGAATTTTTTCCATTTGTTCCAACTACTGAAATTGATTTTATATTTTTTTGAGGATTCCCTAGTTTTTGACAAAGTTTTTTAATTCTATCTAGGCTTAAATCTATTTCTTTAGGATGCAGCTTTTGTAAGCGTTCTAACGTTTTCTGAAGTTTCATTTAATTCTGAATTTATATCAGAATTTTTCTTTAACAATATCGACAAAATAGAACCTATTTTTTTTCTAAGGTCTTTTCTTTCTATTACCGTGTCAATAAAGCCACATTTTTGTTCTACATATTCGCTAGTTTGAAAATCTGGAGGGAGTTCTTCTTTTACAGTTGCTTGAATTACTCTTTTTCCAGCAAACGCTACAATTGCACCTGGTTCAGCAAAAGTTACATCACCCAACATACCAAAGGATGCTGTAGTACCCCCAGCTGTTGGGTCGGTTAAAACAACTATGTAAGGTAAATTATTTTTTTTAAGTTCATTTATTGCTAAAGTTACCCTTGTCATTTGAGATAAAGCAATAAGAGATTCAAACATTCTCATTCCACCTGATGCGGTGAATAAAATAAAAGGTTGATTATTGTCTATTGCATGTTGAATTCCATATATTATAGCTTCACCTTCTGCAGCACCAACAGATCCGCCAATAAACGAAAAATCAAATGCACCAGCTGTTACATTTATATTGTTAATTCTAGTTTTGCTTATCATGACAGCGCATTCTTGGCCTGTTTTTTTTCTCGCAGATTTTAGTCTTTCTTTATAAGATTTTGAATCTTCCCAATTTAAAGGGTCATCTTGAGGTATAGGCGTTTTTAAAATTTCATAATTATTTTTTCCAAATACTACGTCAAATCTTTGTCTGGAATTAATTCTATGGTGTTTGTTGCATGATTTACAAACCCATAAATTTTCTTCTAATTCTTTTTTTAAAATTGGCCCTTTACAACAAGTTGTCCAATCACTATTTTCAATTTCTTCTTTACTTGGTCTTTTTTTGATTGCAGTTTTTATTTTTTCACCAAATTTTAAAACCTTTGTAATCCAATTCATAAAATTTTATTTCTAAGTTTTTTTACCATTTTGCTTACCATTTTGACAGGATTGTGTCCTTTTTTTAAACTTTTAGTTATTTCTTTACATATTTCACTTCCAACAACTAATCCATCAGCACTTTTAAATGACGAAATTGAATCATTGGTAATTCCAAAACCTATAACACAATTTTTATTTTTATTGATTCTTTTTACTTTTTTATAATTTTTTAATATCTCTTTTGGTGAAATTTTTAATTTACTTCCGGTGGTACCAAGCATTGAAATATAATAAATCATATCATGAGAGTCATTAATAATTTTTTTCATTCTTTTGTTTGAAGTGGTTGGGGATATTAATTGTACAAAAGTAATAGATTTTTTTTTACATTTTTTTGCGAAATGCTTGTTGTCTGGCCAGGGTAGATCAACTACTATTAAACCGCTAACCCCCACTTCTTTGCATTTATTTATAAATTTATTTTCTCCATATTGAAAAATCATATTATAATAACCCATTAAAATAACTGGTTTATTATATTTTAATTTTTTGAATTGTTTTACAATTTGAAAAACATCTTTTAATTTAGTTCCTTTTTTAATTGATCTATAGGCGCTAGTTTGAATTTGTCCTCCGTCAGCAATTGGAGTGTTATGAGGAAACCCAATTTCGCAAATATCCACATGTTTTGAAATTGAATTTAATATTTCTAATGACTTTCTTTTATTATTATCTCCGGCTACTGTATAAGTTAGTAAAGCAGGTCTTTTTTCTTTTTTACATTTTTTAAAAGCTAAACTGATTGACGATATTGTCATTTATATTTTCCTAATCTTTGCTTTAAAATATGTTTGTCTTTGTATGCGTCTCCACAACTACAAACACAAACAATAGTATCCTTGCTTAACTTAGGAGCTATTTTTATTGCTTCTGCAAATGCATGACTTGGTTCTAAACTTGGGTTTAAATTTTCATACTTAGTTACTAATTGGTAGGCACTTAAAGCTTCTTCGTCAGTAGCAGCAGTATATCTTGCTCTTTTTGTGTCTTTTAAAAAACAATGTAATGGTGAAACTCCTGGATAATCTAGTCCAGCGCTAATAGACTCCGTTTCTTCTATTTGACCATCTTTGTTCTGGTTTACATATTGAGCTGCACCGTGCAATATTCCTATTTTCGATCCATAAGTTAATGGTGCAGCGTGTCTTTTGCTTTTTTTTGGACCTCCGGCCTCAATACCAACAAATTCAATTTGTTTTTTATTGTAATGCATAAATTCATTCCAAAATCCAAAACTTGAAGATCCACCGCCAACACAGTTTAATAATTTCATTTTTTTTGGGATTCCTCCAAATTCTTTTTTAATTTGTATAAGAAGTTCCCTAGAGATTTGTGATGTACTCCATCCACAAATTTTGACAAAAATATTAGGACCTACAGTTGAACCTACACACATATGAGTTGTATCACAGTTTGATACCCAGTATCTCATGCATTCACTAACAGCATCCACAAGCGTTTGACTTCCTGTATAAACCGGAATTATTTCAGCACCATTTTTCCTCATTGCATCACAATTTGGTTTTTGTCTTTTAATGTCTTTTACGCCCATGAATATTTTACATTTTAGACCAAATTTTTTTGCAGCCATGCTAAGCATTTTTCCTGCGTATCCAGCGCCTGTATCACCGACGATGAATTTTTTTCCAGCTCTTTTTGCTATAAGACAATGAACAGTAGCATTATAAATTTTGTGAGCACCACCATTAGCCTCAGATACAACTTTCGCCCATATTTGAGCACCTCCTAAATATTGGGTTAAATTTTTAAGTTTTATGAAAGATGTTGGTGAACCTACCCAATTTTTAAAATAATAATCTCTTTCTTTAATAAATTTTTTATCTCTTCTTAGTTTTTCAAACAAGCTAGTTAAATCTTCAACAGGTTTTTTTAAGGTTTCTGGAATATAGCTTCCTCCAAATTTTTTGCCCCATAAACCAGTTTTTTTGTCATGTTGATCAATTAAAGGTATATTTTTTTTAATTTTCATTTAATAATCTTACTTTATTCATAAATTTTTTTATTTTCGTGTGGTCTTTATAGCCTAATTTTGACTCAAGTTTAGAAGATAAATCACACCACTTTATACCTAATTTTGCAATATTTTCTATATTCTGTTCCGATACAGATCCTGCAAGCGCAAACTTTTTACCAATTGGAAGTTTCTGTATCAGGTTTGATGGAAATTCTATAGATTTTTCCATACTAGGCGTATCAAACAATATGTAATCAGCATTAATATATTTTTTATATTTTATGATATCATTTTCGTTTCTAACTTGTATCGTTTTTATAATTTTAAGCTTTGATCTATTTTTTATTTCTTCAATTCGTTCATTAGTTTCAGAACCATGAAGTTGCAAACATTGTATATTTTTAGAACTGATTTGGTCAATCATTTGATTATCTGCATCGACCGTGACAGCTGTAAATAATGTGCTTTTTCTATTATAATTATTCAAAATATCTAAGTCAGAAATTTTAATATTTCTAGGGGACTTTTCGTAAAAAATAAATCCAAGAAAATTTACCTTTAGATCAAGGCATACTTGGACGTCTCTTGTTGGGTTAAGACCACAACACTTAATAATCATTCTGTTATTTTAAAGACTGAATTAATTTTTTCAAATTATTTTTAATATTACCTTTGGCTGTTATACTTCGCCCAACAACAATAGATGTTGCACCTTTATCAAAAGCTTTTTTTGCTGTTGTAATACGTTTTTGGTCATTAACTTTGTCCCCAAGCAATCTTATACCTGGGGTAATTATTTCTTTTTTAAAAACTTTTCTAACCATACTTGCTTCTTGAGCACTGCACACAATAGCATCGAGTTTTGCTTTACTGGCTAATCTAGCTTGATGAAGAACTAATTTTTTAACCTCTTTATTAAAACCAATTTCTTTTAGTGCCTTATTGTCTAATGAACTTAATATTGTTACTCCGACTAATTTGGTTCTTCCAGATGTTTTTTTGGCTGCTTTTAAAGCATCTAATCCTGCACTAATATGAATTGTACAATAATCAAATCTAAGGTCTTTGATTGCTTTGAGAGCTGAAGAACAAGTATTAGGTATATCAGAAAATTTATAATCCCCAAAAGTAATTTTATTTTTTAATTTTGAGATAAATTTTCTTCCATTTTTTGAATTTAGAAACTCTAATCCAAATTTATACCCAATTTTAATTTTGTTTGTTTGTGTTTCCTTAATTATTTTTTTTACTTTTGTTACACTTTTAGTATCGCACGCTATAAAAACTTTTTTATTTTTCATTGTTTAATTTATTAAATAATTCTTTTGACATTTTGAAGTGAATAGTTTTTTTCTGAGGTGTATGTATTTTTTCTGAAGTCTTGGGGTTTCTTGAAATTCTTGATTTTTGTATGTGCGTTGACCACATACCAAAGCCTCTTAGCTCAACTCTTTCACCTCTTTTTAAAGATTCTTTAATTTCATTCAAAAATATGTCAAAAAATTTTTCTAAATCTTTTTTTAAAAAATTTGGGTAATTATCAGAAATTTGTTTTAGAAGCTTTGATTTAACAATCACTAATTAAGTTTATTATTCCTCTTTTTTCTTTTTGAGTTTATCCGATAGAGAAGAAAATGGAAGGTTTTTCCCTGAGGCTTCTGATCCAAATTTAGAAACAGCCTCTTTATTCTGCAATTCTTCCAAAAGTTTAATACTTAAGTTTACTTTTCTTTTACTCATATCTATTTCTGCTATAGCAGCATCTATTCTTTCACCACCTACCCATCTTGTCGGCCTAGCATCCGCAGCATTTATGGCAATTTGTGACTTTTTAATAACGAAATTCATTTCACAACCCTCAGGGCTTACTATCAGACCCTTGTTATCTGAAGATATTACTTTTACTGTTATTGTATCGTTTACTTTTTTGTTATCAAACCAGCTTAAAGGATCTTTTTGAGTTTGTTTTAGACCCACTCTCACTTTTTGTTGATCTAATTTAATTTCTAAAATTTTAACTTTTAATTTATCTCCTTTGCTATATTTTTTCAGTTCATCTTCTGGATTGGAAGTATATGTTAAATCATTGCAATGTAAAAAACCGTCAATATCCAGATCGTTAAATTTTATATATATAGCATATTCATTTAAACTACTAACAGTACCTTCAATTTCGGTTCCTACTGGGTATTTTTTTTCCAAAACTTTATATGGATTTTCGGTAGTTAGTCTGTGTGAGATAGCAACTCTTCTTTTTTCTTTATCAATTTCTGTTATTACACATTCAATTTCATCGCCGACTTTAAACATTTTTTTTGCAGAAGGATTTTTTTTCGTCCAACTCAATTCACTTGAATGTAGCAAAGTACTTAAGCCAGGTTCTAATTCACAAAATGCTCCAAAATCCATTAATTTAACAACTTTTACTTTATATTTTTTATTGAGTTCGTAATTTGATATATGTTCAAATGGATCTGGTGAAAGTTGTTTTATAGAACAACCCACTTGGAGTTTTTGTTTGTCTACCGTAATTACTAATAAATCGTGTTTTTCTCCTATATTAAATATTTCATCAGGATGGTTTACTCTTGAATAACTAATTTCTTGTAAATGCACCAATACATCTAATTCAGAATTAACATCAAAAAAGCATCCAAATGAACTATAACCTTTTACAACTGCATTTTTAATAACATCGCCAACTTTGTATTTTTCTATTATTTTTGCCTTATCTCCTTTTTTATTGGTATTAATAATTTGTCTTCTTGATACACAGGCATTTCCTCTTACTTTATCAAGTTTTATTAAAGCAAATTTAAGTGGTTCATTCATTAAATGAGAAATATCTTTTAACGGTTTGTCTGAAATTTGTGAACCAGGGCAAAACATTAAAGAACCGGTATCTATATGTTCGACAATAACCCCACCTTTACATTTTGAAGTAATTTTTCCAGTTATAGACTCATTTTTTTCGTACGCATTAACTAATTTATCCCATCCTTTGATTTTTTGTGCTTTCGACGCAGATACTAATACTTCACCATTTCTATCTTCTATTTTTTCTAATAGTACAGATATTTTTTCTCCAACTTTTGCTTTATCGGTCATTCCAATGGTCTTTAATTCATTAACATCAAGCATAGGTTCACTTTTTAGTCCTTCTATAAAAAGGAAAATAAATTTTTCTGTAATTTTAGTAATTTTACCTTCTATAACTTTACCCTCTACCAGGTTTTTAGTTTTGGAAAGTTGACTGTTAAGTAGTTTTTCGAATTCTTTTGATGCAGGTGTCTTTAGGTCTTTATAAATTTCCATTAATTGTGTAGTTTCCTATCCATAATTGCTTTTATTTTTTTAAAGCAACGCTTTCTACTAAGTTTAGTTGTATTAATCAATATTGAATCTTTTGTTTTTTTTAGTGGTCCATATTTTCTTTGACGGTCCGATTTATCCCTATTTTTAAGGTTTTTTACAACTTCTTTAAAGGTAATTTTTTTTTTTAGCTCCTTATATTCTTTAAATCTTCTTTTGGCTCGCGTTTTCAGGCTAGCAGTTATAAAGAATTTGAACATCGCATCCTTAACTTGCACAGTAATTATGTCTCTTCCATCAAGCACTGAACCTGCATATTTTAGTGGTGGGAAGTAAGCACATTTCTGCTGAAATTGATGAACAATATCTCTGATTTTTTTATCCTTAGCTACTATTGATGCTGAAATTGCAACACTATCCGATAATAAGTTTTTATTTTGAAGATCGTTTATTTTAATTTTCTTAATTTTTTTTTTAATTAAAGAATATGATTTTTTTTTTTTTAATACTAGCAAACCAATAAACCGATATATTTTTCCTGTATCTAAATAAAAAAGATTATAATGTTTTGCTATTAGTTTTGCTTGAGTGCCTGCACCCGCGGCAGCTGGAGAATCAATAGCAACAGTTATAATTTTTTTTCTTTTTTTCAATTTATTTTGGCTCCAAGTTTTTTTATTAAATGTATAAATGATGGAAAAGATGTATCAATTGAGTTTTTATTGTAAATTTTCCAATCTCCTCCAAGAGTGAGGGCGGCGACACAGGACATCATAAATATTCTATGATCTTTCATAAAATTTTTAACTATTATTTTTTTATTAAGATTTAAGTTTGGATTACCATAAATTTTTAAACTATCTGTTTTTTCAATAATTTTAATGTTAATTTGTCGAAGAAAGTTTGCGCAAACTTTGATTCTATCACTTTCTTTTAAACGCATCTCTCCAATTTTTTTTATTGTAGAGATTCCTTTTGCTTTTGCGCACATAAGAAAAATAAGAGGAAATTCATCTATAGTTCTACTATTAAATGAAGTGCTAGGATTAATTGCTTTAAATTTTTTTGCACTTTTTACAAATATGTCAGCAATTTCTTCACCGCTACTTGTTTTTTTATTTTTTATTTTAATTGATCCAGGGCAAATTTTGTTAGCTAAATCTATTATTCCAGTTCTAGTTTTGTTTACATTAACATTTTTTATAGTTATTTTAGAATTTTTTGACAATAAAGTTAAACAAATAAAAAAAGAAGCGCTTGAAATATCGCCTGGAATTTTTTGGACAAACCCTGAGTGTTGATAGCCACCTTTAACTTCAATAAAATCATAGTTACCTTTTTTTTTAATTTTAATTGGAATTTTAAGATATTTAAATAATCGTTCTGTGTGATCTCTTGATTTTAGAGACGTTATTTTTGAGATAGAATCTTTTGGAGTATTTAACGCGGTAAGCAAACACAATGATTTGATTTGCGCCGAACCTTTATGTTCTTTGTATATAATTGGTCTTAAAAAATCCGTACCAGTTATTTCAACTGGTAATTTATTTTGTCTAGATTTAACATTCACTCCAAAAAGATTTAGTGGTTCTATAATTCTGACTGGTCTTTGTGATAAACTGCTATCACCTTTTAAAATAACTGATTTTTTATATCTACAAATTAAACTTCCAAACAATCTCATTAAAGTTCCAGAATTTTGACAGTTTATTATAGTTTTATTTTTAAATGATAGGCCGTTTAAACCTTGTCCATTTATTTCAATGCAATTTTTTTTTTTATAAACTTTAGCTCCAAGCTTGCTTATTGCTCTTAGAGCTGCATTGCAATCTTCGCTATTAAGCAATCCATACGCTCTTGATTTTCCAATTGCCATAGCACTCATTAATATAAATCTAATTGAAATAGATTTATCTCCAGGAACATTTATTATTTTATTAAAAGGTTTAATTTTTTTTCTTATTATTGCATGTTTGGGCATCTAATATTTTTAATTAAATTTAAAAAATTCACCAAAATAAGCATTTCGTGCGCTTTGGTTTTTTATTAGTTGAGATGGAGTTCCTTGTGCAATAATTTTTGTATTAGATAAAATCATTGCACGATCAACTACTGATAAGAGCTCTCTAGCTTGGTGTTCACAAACTATTATACACATTTGAGGTTTTTCATTTTGTAACGTTACTAAAATTTCTTTTAACATTTGGATGGTTAGGACGTCTAGAGCTGCAAAAATTTCATCACAAAGTAAAATTTTTGGATCACCTATTAAAGCCATGCAGATTACCAATTTTCTTCGCTGTCCACCTGATAAAAATTTAGCTTTAACTTCTTTAACATTGTCTAATTCAAATTTTCCGATTAATTCGTTTACTTTGTTAATTCTATTATTTTTGTTTTCAATTATTATTTCTGCGATAGCTTCTAAGTTTTCTTTTAATGTCAAATCATTAAAAAATCCCCCATATTGAGGAACATAGCCAATTTTAAATTTTTTAGTTCTTAAATAGATTGGATAATTTGTGGCATCATTTGCTTCAAAAAATATTTTTCCATGATCAGGTTTTAATAGCCCAGTTAGAATATTAAATATTGTGCTTTTGCCTGCGCCATTTGGACCAAGCAATCCCAAGATTTCACCAGGGTTAACTTTGAAGGTTACATCATCTAAAATTTGCCTTTTGCCAAAAGCTATGGAAATTTTATTAAACGATATTAATGGACTATTTTTTTTAAAACTTTTTATTCTAAATTTTTTTATAATTCCCATTTTATTTTATATAAATTACTTCAATTTTTTCTTTTTCATTTTTCATTGAAAGTTTAGAGTTTTTTGTAATTAAGTCAATTTCCAATCTGTCAGCTAAGAGTTTTGTGCTTAAACTTTCGTAGACTATATTTCCATAAAGTGTGGCTAAATTTTTATTAAATAAAAGATCTAAATATTCACAGTTTATTTTATGGTTAGCGTATATAACTTTTGTATTGTCATAGAATTTCGTATCATAATTTTTGCTATTATATTCTGCAAAATTCGCGAAAATCATTATATCTTCAGAGTCAATAATAGTTATTTTGGCTGTCACATTTTCTAATAAGATCATATCTTCATTTTTGTTGTTAATTTTTCCAATCTCGGCACTAATGTTGTATGCGTTTCCAGTGTTATCTTTTGATGAATAATTTATATTATTAATAATATTTAATTTTTCTTCTGTAATTTCAGAATATTTTTTATTTGTTAACTCTTTTGTTATTTTAACCTCTTTTTTTTGATTAAAAAAATATGTAAAAAAAATTGCTAATAAAATTAATAAAATTATTAATATTAATGATAATTGTACTGCAGTTTTTTTGTTCATTTATTGAATATTTGCACTAATTATATTGTGGATATGCAGCAATCCAATAGTTTTTTTTTTTTTATTATTTTTATGAATACATAAACTGGTTATTTTTTTTTCTGACATTATAGATAAACTTTTTGAAGCTAATGTATCTTTGTTTATGCTAATTGGATTTTTTGTCATAACATTTTTTACTAATAACTTTTTCAAATTATTAATTTTTTGACTTGATCTTCTAATTTGCCCGTCAGTTATAATTCCTGTAGTTAAATTTTTCTTGTTAACTGCAATTAGTACACCAAGTTTTTTTTTTGTTATTATATTTAAAGCACTTTTCATATCTGAATTTTCATTTATAAAAGGAATTCCTTTTTTTCTTATCATTAAATCTTCTGCAGTTTTTAGCTGTTCCCCAAGAGATCCTTTTGGGTGAAGTTTTTTAAAATTTTTTTTATTAAATCCTTTTTTATTTAAAGCTGCTACCGCTAAACAATCGCCTATTGCAAGTTGCTCGCAAGTGCTGCTTGTTGGCACTATTCCTAATCCTGCTTCTTTAACTTCGGGGATAAAAAGTTTTATATCTGAAGCTTTATATAGAAGTGAATTTTTTTTTGATACGATTCCGATAATTGTAATTTTGTTTCTATTTGCATACTGAATTACAGGTTTTAACTCTTGAGTCTCTCCAGAATTGCTGAACAAGATTAATATATCTTTTTTTGATATACTTCCAAGGTCACCGTGTGCGCAATCGCTAGCTGCTAGAGAGAACGAAGGACATCCAACAGAAGAAAAAGTTGCAGAAATTTTTGATGCAATTAAAAAACTTTTACCAACCCCACAAAGAATTATTTTTGATTGACATTTTACTATTGCATTTACAGCTTGATCAAAAGAGTTGTTAATAGATTTTTTAAGTTTTTTTAAAGCTTGTATCTCAAGATCTATTACATCTTTTGCAATTTTTTTATAGCTATTTTTTTTCATTAATTTTTTAATGCTCCAGTATTTCCATTTTATATCCTGATATTTCCATATCTACCAAGATAGGAATTGCTTTCATACATTTTTCGAAAAGATCAATTCTTTTCTCTCTTATGAGCATTGCAGACAGCTTATCTTTTATTTCAAAAAGATATTCAGTATCTTGAGCGGCATAATTGATTTGTTTTTCTGATAAATTTGGATTGCCCCAATCACTTTGTTGTTCTTTTTTGGAAATATCTTTTCCACACAATTGTTTTACTAGGTCTTGATAGCCATGAGCCGAGCTTGCTGTTCTAGCTATTTTTGACGCTACTTTTGTACAAAAAATATTTTTTGGTTCTACTTTTAAATGATATTTTAACCATAATAAATCTTGTCTAGCATAATGCATTACGAATTGTGTTGAAGTATTTGATAAAACTTTTAATAAATTTGGAGCATTATAAGTCTCTCTATTTAGCTTAATTAAATAAAATTTTTTTGATTTAAGACCTAATTGTATTAATGTTAGAGGGTCTCTTCCTAGTTTTAAGCCAAGGGCCTCGCAATCAATTCCTATAAATTTTTCATTAGATAAATTAATTTCATCAGGTAAGTCATTTTCAAATATTTTGATGTTATTATTCATATTTAATTTATATATATAAAGACAAAACAAAAATGTCTATTTTTAGATTAATATGAAAAAGGTTTTGATTTTCGGCGGTAGTGGCCAATTGGGCCTTTATTTAATAAGGCGTCTATCAAAGAACTACTCATTAACAGTGCTTACACGTAATGCTCATCAAAAAGCCTATCGTTTAAGACCTTTAGCAAATGCAGGATATTTATCGATAATTCAAGGAAGTATATTTGATGAAAAAAAATTAAGGCATTTAATAAGCCAATCTGATATTGTGATAAATCTTGTAGGTATTTTAACAGAAATTAACAAAGCAAACTCTTTTAAAAATATACATACTAATTTTCCATATTTGATATCTAAAATATGCAATGACTATAATGTTAAACAATTTATACATATTAGCGCTTTAGGAATTGAAAAAGCTATTGATAGTAAATACGCTGAAAGTAAAATAAATGGTGAAAAAGCTGTCAGAGAAAATTTTCCAAAGACTACAATTATTAAGCCATCAATAGTTTTTTCTGTAGATGATTCTTTAACAACTCGATTTATGACTTTATTAAACTTGTTGCCATTTTTCCCTCTTTATTACGGCGGCAAAACTAAGTTTGCTCCCATACATGCTTCAGATGTAGCTGAAATAATATTTCAAGTAATTTCCAATGAAATATTTTCAAAAAAAATTGAAGCTATTGGACCTCAAGTATTAACTTTTAAAGAAATAATACAAATACTTTTAAAATGTATGAACAAAAAAAGGATTTTGATACCAGTACCATTACTTATAGCAAAAATTTCAGCATTATTTTTACAATTATTTCCTAAACCATTATTAACTTTAGATCAACTTCGTCTGTTAAAATATTCAAATATTAAATCTGAGGGAAGCAAAACAAATTTTGATATTGGTTGTCCCAGTAAAATATTTTTTGAAGAAATGGTAAAATCATATAGTTTTAGTTGGAGAACAGGCGGGCAATTTTCTGTTGTAGAAGATGATAAGAAATAGCTGTTTATGATTATCAATTTTATTTATATTATTATAGTTTCAATATTTATTTTTGTAATTTATTTAACAGTAAAAGCAATAAGTAGAGGACTTAAGGCTAAAAATAAAAATAAAAGCCGAAAGAAAAAAATAATTGAATAAATTTTTTAAATGTATTAAAAAATATTTTATACGAAGAAATTTTTAATAATATAGAGAATATCAAAAAAGAGAAAAAAAATTTAAAATAATTAAAAATTAAGCTGATTTAATCTTTTTAGTAATAAAATTTGGTAACTTTTCTGTATCTTTTTCAATAATATTTTCCTTTTTATCCCTGCTTTGGTAACAGTAAAGTAAATGTAATTTGCAGTAAGAAAAGTCTTTTAATGGTTTCCTTCCACAAAAATAAAAATTAGTTTCATTTGGATGACCAATTGGGAATTTACAATGCATACCGTGCTCAAGTTCAAGTAATTGTTTTGGATCTTCAGCTGGAAAATCTTTTTCAATAACTATTGATTTAAACTTGCTTCTTCTTACCTTTTTTTGTGGACCATTTCCTTGATCATTTGATTTAATATTATTCTGATTAATTGAGGAGCTTCTAGTTTTTATTTTTGCAGATAAATTCAATCTATGAGCTTTCCCAATGATAGCGTTACGAGACAATCCACCAATAATTTCAGCAATTTGGCTAGCAGTTTTACCTGAACCCCATAATTCTCTTAATTTTTTTACTTTTTCCTCTGTCCAGCTCATTTAAGTACTATATTTAGTGCTATAAAATTAACTTATTACTATATAGAGTAACTCATAATAATGTAAATAATACAAGTAAAATTTATGATTTATTAACAAAATAAAAAAAAAAACTATATGACTTCTTACTTATGGTTGAATTGCAAAATAAATATAAAATAGGCGTAAGAAGATTTGGCTTAATTAATTGGACTGGCGCAACCAATTTATACATCAAAGAAGTGAATAGATTTTTTGTTGTTTGGGCTCAAACATTATTATCCCCACTTGTATCAAGTCTATTATTTCTTTCAGTTCTAACTTTAGCTTTAGGCAATGATAGAAACGAAGTACTAGGTCATTCATTTATTAGTTTTTTGGCTCCAGGATTAATTGTTATGAGTTTAATTGGTCAGTCATTCAGTCATTCCGTTAGCTCATTGGTGATAGGAAAAATGCAAGGCAATATTGTAGATATGCTATATGCCCCACTGTCAGCCTTTGAAGTTTCATTTGCTATAATTTTTGCAGCAGTAACAAGAAGTTTAGTTATTGCAATAATTTCTATAATAGTTTTTTCTATGATAATTGATATTAATTTTTATAATATTTTTTATATATTTATTTTCGGGTTTTTAAGTTCTTTTATTCTTGGATCTTTGGGATTTATAACTGGTCTATGGGCAGAAAAATTTGATCATACCGCTACCATTACTAATTTTGTTATTACCCCTTTATCATTTCTTAGCGGTGTTTTTTATTCTGTGGATAAATTACCAGTTATTTTTAAGAATATAAGTTTAGTCAATCCATTTTTTTATATGATAGATGGGTTTAGATATGGCTTTTTAGGGACTGCAGATGGGTCAATTAAATTTGGATTAGTTTACTTAACTATTATTTCAATAACCATGGGGTTTGTAGCTTTTTATCTTTTTAAAATAGGTTATAAAATTAAATCATAAAACGAAACATGAGTCATTTAGCTAAAAATTATAATAGAAGAAAAATTGCTTTTAAGAGAGGCAAAGGAAGTTTTCTTTTCTCCACTAATGGGAAAAAATATTTAGATTTTGTACAAGGTATAGCGGTTAACTCTTTGGGGCATGCTAATCCATATTTAATTAAAGCAATAAGCAAACAAGCTAAGAAAGTTTGGCAAATTTCGAATGCATTTATTATTCAAGAAGGAGAAAAACTTGCCAAAAGACTTGCTAAAAAAACGTTTGCAGATTATGTCATTTTTCAAAATTCTGGCACAGAAGCAACTGAAGCATCAATAAAAGTTGCAAGAAGATATTTTTATTCAATAAAAAAACCAAAAAAAAATAAAATTCTTTGTATAAAAAATTCATTTCATGGAAGAACAATTGCTGCAATTAATGCCAGTGGAAATAAAAAAATGCAAGAAGGATTTGGTCCTAAGGTTAGTGGTTTTGATCATTTTAGATTTGGAAATCTAAAATCTTTAAAAAGATCCATAAAAAAAAATACTGCTGCGATAATGGTTGAAACCATTATGGGAGAAGGTGGAATTAAAGTTCATAGTAATTTTTTTTTAAAACAACTAAGAAAAATATGTAATCAAAAAAAAATATTGTTAATTTTAGATGAAGTCCAATGTGGAGTTGGAAGAACTGGAAAGTTTTTTGCATTTGAGTACGCAAAAGTCAAACCAGATATAGTACCTATTGCAAAAGGAATAGGTGGAGGATTTCCACTTGGTGCTGTTTTGATGACAAAAAAAGTTGCCTCTGGAATGGTTCCAGGTACTCATGGAACTACAAATGGAGGAAATCCTTTAGCTATGAGCGTGGGTAATTCAGTTTTAGATCAAATTTTTAAAAAAGGATTTCTTAAAAATGTTCAAAAAGTATCTAAATATTTTCATAATGAATTAAATAAAATTAAAAATGATTATCCTGGATTAATTAAAGAAGTAAGAGGAGTAGGTTTATTAATTGGTTTACAACTTTTTAATGATCCAACAAAGTTTATTAAAAAACTTCAGGATAATAATTTGCTTACAATAAAATCAGGAGAAAATACTGTAAGAATTTTACCTCCGCTTAATGTTAAGAAATCAGAAATATCTATTGCAATAAAAATTATTAGAAAAGTTTGTAAAAAATTTTAATTACAATGAAACATTTTATTAACATAAGAGATATTTCTATTAATAATTTAAAAAAAATAATTCTGGAGGCAAAGAAAAGAAAGAGCAAAAGAAAAAATTTTAATACTCTTGATGCAGATAAAGATTCACCATTAAAAGGAAAACTATTAATTCAAATGTTTGAAAAACCAAGCTTGAGAACAAGATTGAGTTTTTATATTGCTATTAAACAGCTTAACGGAGGAGCTCTTACACTCAGACCTGACGAACTTCATTTAAACAAAGGAGGAGAAAGTTTATCAGACACAGCAAAAATTATATCAACTTTTGGAAATGCATTTATGCTTAGAACAGATAATGATAAAAAATTAGAGGAGTTTAAAAAACATATGACTATTCCAATAATAAATGGATTGAGCTTTTCTTCACACCCTAGTCAGGTTTTAAGTGATGTTTTTACTATTGAGGAAATTAAGAAAAAATCTATTTCAAAATTACAAATTTGTTGGATCGGAGACTCAAACAACGTTCTTAATAGCTTAATTGAAGCCTCAGTTAAATTTTCATTTAAATTAAATATTGGTTGTCCAAAAAAATATGAACCGATTAAAAGTTTATTAAGATGGGCAAAAAAAAATAAAGGAAAAGTTAATATATTTAATGATATTAAAAAAGCTGCGATGGGTAGCGATGTATTATTTACTGACAAAGTAATTAGTATGAATGATAAAGTTAATAAATCTAAAAAATTAAAAGACTTTAAAAATTTTAAAGTAACTTCCAAAATAATGAGTTGTGCAAAAAAAGATGCGATTTTTTTGCATTGTTTGCCTAGAGGATCAGAGGTTTCAAATGAAGTTTTTTTAGGCAAGCAGTCTAAAGTTTGGCAGCAAGCGTTAAATAGAATTTATGTTCAGAAAAGTATTTTATTGTATTGTTTTGGAAAATTAAGGTAGTGGTTTTGGGTTATCACTGTTTTGATTTAGATATAAAATAACTGAAGCTCTATCTTTTTCTTTTTTCAGTCCAGCAAATCCCATTTTGTTTCCTTTAATCCATTGTGATGGTTTAATTAAAAAACCATTCATTTCTTCCCAGTTCCATTCTTTTTTGTAAGCTGACAAAGCTTTTGAGTATTTGTAGTCTGATACTGATCCAGCTGGTCTGAACATTACATTCCAAAGTTTCGGGCCTATTTTATTTCCGCCTCCTTGATTAATGCTATGACATGCGGCACATTTTTTAAAAACCTTTTTTCCGTGTTGGACATCTCCCATTGACAACAAAGCAGTAATATCAACTTGGTTTTCAGAGCTTGCGAGAGTTGCTGTTGCGTTTCCAATTTTAACCTCAACTTTGTAACCTTCAACATCTGGTTTTTTAACTTCAAAAATTACGTCAGATATTTTACCAATGCCAAATACGACCAAAACTACTAACAAAATTGCAGTAATTATTTTATTAATCTCAAAACCATCCATAAATTTATTTAATTATAATTATTTTGGACGTATAACATAATAATTTGAAAATTACTTAATTTTTAGACTGTTAATTTGCGTCTGTTAGACGCACAGATAAATTAAATATAATTTTAAATGCAAAAAACAATAATTTTAATTCCCTCAAGAATGTCAGCCTCAAGGCTACCCGGAAAACCACTTTTAAAAATAAATGGTTTGTCCATTATTTCACATGTATTTAATAAGGCAAAAAGAACGAATATAGGTAGAGTTGTGGTTTGTACTGAAGATGATGAAATTTTTAAAGAAGTTAAAAGCAATGGGGGAGAAGCAGTTTTAACAAGTGATAAGCATAAATCTGGTAGTGATCGTATATTAGAAGGTTTTAAAAAGCTAAAAATTGATAATGTTGATTATATTCTAAATTTACAAGGTGACGAACCAAATATAGATGAGAATGATATAATAAATTTAAACAATTTTATGATTAAAAATAATAATACAGATATTGGAACATTAGCTACAAAAATTAAAGACGACAAAATTTTATCAAATAAAAATGTAGTCAAGGTAGCGTTAAAAGAAAAACTTTCTAATGAAAATTTTCCTTTCGCATTAGATTTTGCAAGAAAAGATTTGTCAAATAAATATGAAAATATTTACCACCATATTGGAATATATATTTATAAAGTAAATATTTTGGAAAAATTTGTAAATTTTGACCAAACTAAAAATGAGATGGAGTATAGACTTGAACAATTAAGAGCATTAGATAATGATATTAAAATTAACGTAGCTTTAGCAAAATCTTCACCAATAGGGATTGATACAGAAGAAGATTATCTAGCCTTAAAAAAAATAATGGAATATAAGTCATAAAATGAAAATACTTTACCAAGGATCCCCAGGTGCTTATTCACATTTGGCTGCTAATGAACTTTATCCTGATGCAGAAATTGTAGCTTGTAAAACTTTTGATGAATGTTTTAAAAAAGCTGAAGAAGATAAATCTCTTAGAATAATTATACCCGAGTCAAATAGGATCACGGGAAATATCGGAATAGAATATTTAATTTTTAAACATCGTTTAAATATATATGCTGAACATTTTCACAAAATTGAACATAATTTATTAGCACTTCCAGGAATAAAATTGAAAGATATTAATAACGTTTATTCTCACGCTCAGGCGTTATCTCAATGTTCAGAATTTATAAGAAAAAATAAGATAAATGAAAATGTACGCGCTGATACGGCTGGCTCAGCAGCTTTAGTTGCAAAAAATAAAATTAAAAATGATGCAGCTATTGCTTCAAAATTAAGTGCTGAGATTTACAAGCTAGATATTGTTGCGTCAAACATTGAAAATGAAAAAGGTAATGTTACTCGTTTTTTAATAATGGGAAAAAATATTTCACAGCCAGCGCTAGAAAAAAGCAAATATATAACTTCATTTTTATTTAAACTAAAAAGCAAACCAGCAGCTCTTTATCAATCCTTGGGAGGCTTTGCAATTAACGGGGTTAATTTAACAAAACTACAAAGTTACCCAGAAAAAAATTCTTTTTCTTCATATTTTTTTTTATGCGATTTAGATGGTCATATTGACGATCCAAAAGTACAAAAATCTCTTGAAGAACTCGATTTACATTGTGAGGATTTTCACGTTCTAGGTGTTTTTCCAGCTGATAAGTTTCGAGATAATTAATTTTTTTTTAAATACTTTATATTGTAGAATAGAAATCATTGCTGCTATAATACATTTGGAGGCTAGAGGTGAATGCTGCTTGAACCCGACCAGATCTTAACAGAAGCAATCGTAGAGACGGTAATTCAGGTTCTAGTCTCCTAATTTGTTATGAATGAAAATTTGAAAGTTTTATCTTTAAAATATAGACCAAAAGTTTTTGACGATTTAATAGGTCAAAATATTGTTGCTGAAACAATTACCAACTCTATAAAATTTAATAAAATTCCAAATGCATATTTATTTACTGGGATTAGAGGAGTTGGAAAAACTACAATAGCAAGAATAGTTGCAAAATCACTTAATTGTGAAAAAGGTTTTTATAACATCTGTAGAAATAATTTTTGTGAAAACTGTAAAGCAATTTCAAACTCAAATCATATAGATGTTTTGGAAATGGATGCAGCTAGCAAAACAGGTGTTGACGATGTTAGGGATCTGATTGAGTTTTCAAGATATGGCCCTTCAATAGCAAAATATAAAATTTTTATAATTGATGAAGTGCATATGTTGAGCAAGCAAGCCTTTAACGCATTGCTAAAAACTTTAGAAGAACCACCAGAATATTTAAAATTTATATTTGCTACTACAGAAATAAAAAAAATTCCCGTTACAGTTATATCGAGATGTCAAAGATTTGATTTGTCAAGAGTAAAGTCAGATGAACTTTTTCAGTATATAAAAAAAATTAAAGATTTAGAAAAAGGAAAAGCAACCGATGAAGCTTTGAAACTAATAGTTAAAATTTCCGAAGGTTCTGTTAGAGATGCACTTTCACTTTTAGATAGAGCCTTAGTAAGTTTAGATAGTAATGATGAATTAGATTTAAATATGGCCCAAAAAATATTTGGATATTTTGATAAATCACAATTAATAAATTTATTTAAATTAATTTTTGAAGGAAATGAAAAAGAAGTTTTAAAAATATATAGATCGATTTATGACCAAGGAGTTGAAGCAAAAATATTTTTAAATGATTTTTTAGAACTTTTATATTATTTCAAAAATATTAATTCTCTAGAAGTTACGGGAAATAATTTTTCTTTGAATGATGAAGAGTTTAATTTAATAAAAAAAATATCTAATAAAATTGATCAAAATACATTAATACTTTTTTGGCAATTTACCATCAAAACATTAAGTGAAATTGATGTTGTTTCTAACCCTAATTTATCGATTGAAATGTTTTTTATCAGATTGATTCATTTAAAAGACATAAATAATTTTTCAGGCATAAAAAGTGATTATGATCTACCAAATGTTGACAATAACATTTCCGTAAAAAATTCTCTTTCAGAAAATAAAGATTTGTTTGATTTAAAAAATAAAACTGTAGGGCAAATTAAAAATATAACTCAAGAAAATCAACCAGACATAGATCTAAAAGAAAATAAAAAATCTCAAAATTTATTAATTAATTCTTTCAATGAATTGTTAAAAATTTGTATTTTAAAAAAAGAAATGAAATTAAAATATGAGCTGGAAAAAAATGTAAATCTGGTTAGTTTTGACAAACAAAGGATAGAAATTTCTTTTAATGAAGATTTAGATAAAGAATTCATAAAAATACTGTCATCAAAATTATATGATTGGACTGGCAAAAGATGGATAATTACTCTTTCTAGAGAAAAGGGCGATTTCTCAATAAAAGAAAAAGAATCAAATAACAAAAATGAAATTATATCAAAGATGAAAGAAACCATTAGTTATAAAAAAATGTTAGAAAATTTCCCGGATGCAGAAATTATCGATGTTGATATAAAAAAAAATAATAATGACTGATTTTTCAAAAATTTTAGCTCAAGCCAAAGAATTGGAATTTAAAATGAGAGAAAGCCAGGAAAAAATTAAAAATATTAAGGTTGAGGGTGTTTCTGGTGATAATTCAGTAAAGGTTACACTTAATGGGGACGGTGAAGTGATTAATTTAGAAATATCTCAAGAAGCCATTAAAGAGGGAAAAGAAATTTTGCAAGATTTGATAGTTGCTGCTGTTAATAAAGCTAGAGAAAGATTAAAAATAAAAACTTCTGAAGAAATTTCTAGAGCAACCGCAGGAGGATTAGGAATACCAGGGTTAAATAAATTTCCTTTCTAAGATTTATGCAAGAAATTAAAGAGATTGAAGAGTTAGTTAAACTTATTTCTAAACTTCCCGGTTTAGGACCTCGTTCATCCCGTCGCATTGTTTTAAAATTAATTAATAATCGAGAAGAAATATTAAAACCAACTGCCAATTCTTTAGCCAAAGTTTTTAAAAATGTATCAAGATGTCAGTCATGTGGAGCTTTAAAATCTAATATTGAAGGTTGTAATAACTGTGAAAACATTAAACAAAAATATAATAAAATTTGTGTTGTAGAAACAGTAAGCGATCAATGGGCAATTGAAAATTCTAATATTTATCAAGGTTATTTTCATATTTTAGGAGGAACTGTTTCTTCTTTAGGGCAAAGAAAGGAAGATCTTTTAATAAATTCTTTGGTTGAAAGAGTTAAGAGAGATAATATTGAAGAAGTAATTATTGCAACTAGTGCAACTGTAGAAGGCCAAACAACAGCATACTATATTCAAGATAGTTTAAAAAATACAATTGCAAAAGTTTCAAGATTAGCAAGAGGAATTCCAATTGGAACAGACGTAGAAAATCTTGATGACGGGACCCTTGTTGCAGCTTTTAAAAATAGAGATAGAATAGAAAATAGTTCTGATTAATTATTGTCTCTCATTCTTTGCCTTAGCTCATCTATTGGTTTAAGTGAGTTTCCAGACTTATAGTACCAATAAGTCCAACCATTGCAGCTCTCTGCACCTAATATTTTTGCTGCAATTTTATGAATAGAACCTTCGGATTGTTGGTATTTAATGCTCCCATCAACCATAATTTTTGCATTAATTTTTTTCTTTTGATCATATATTTCTGTACCTGGTTTAATAACTCCCATTTCTACCAATGAACCAAAAGGAATTCTGGACTTAGACCTATTATTTTGTAAGACATCCAAGTAGTTGTCTTCTATTGGTTTTGTATTTTTTAGTCTTCTATTTGCAACTTCAAAATAAGTTTTATCTTTCTCAATTCCATAAAAAAATCTTCCAAGTTTTTTTGCAACTACAGCAGTAGTTCCAGAACCTGAAAATGGATCTAAAATAAAATCATTTTTGTTTGTAGAAGCTAAAATTATTCGATGAAGCAATGCTTCTGGTTTTTGAGTAGAGTGAACTTTTTTACCTTTTTCTTTCAATCTTTCTTTTCCACTACAAATAGGTATGTTCCAAGTTGATCTCATTTGAAGATCGTCATTTAAACATTTTAATGACTGATAATTAAAAGTATATTTTGATTTTTCATTTTTAGATGCCCAAATTAAGGTTTCATGAGCATTAGTAAATCTTGTTCCTCTAAAGTTTGGCATTGGATTATTTTTATCCCAAATTACATCGTTTAATATCCAAAAACCTAAATCTTGAATTTTTGATCCAACTCTAAAAATATTATGATAGCTACCTATAACCCAAATACTTCCATTTTTTTTTAAAATTCTTTTACATTCTTTAAGCCATTTAACTGTAAAATCATCATAAGTTTTAAAACTTTCAAATTTGTCCCATTTGTCGTTTACTGCATTTACTTTAGACCGATCAGGTCTAACTAATTCATTTTTTAATTGTAAATTGTATGGAGGATCAGCAAATACAAGATCAAAAGTTTCATCAGGGATTTTTTTTAATTCTTTAAGGCTATTCCCATTTATAATTTTGTTTTTTAAATTTGTATTATTCATTTTATAAAAAACAATTAGACTCTAGGTTGGAGTCCCCGTCAACCTGAGATTGAATTAATTTGAGTCCTAATAGTTGCTTAAAATATTAAGGACTCAACATGTTGTATATTGGCCGGAATGTTTTTCTGTGATGTTTTGTGACTCCAAATTTTTTAATAGCTTTTAAATGTTCACTAGTTCCATACCCGGCATTTTTGTTCCAACTATAATTTTTATACTTTTTTGACATTTTTGTTATTAAACGATCCCTCGATACTTTTGCTATTATTGATGCGGCTGAAATTTCAGGTACTTTTTGATCACCTTTAATTATATTTTTAATTTTATAGCTTTGTAATTTTGGAACTTTATTTCCATCAATTAAAATCAATTTAGGTTTTTTTTTAAGCTTTTTAATTGCTCTTTTCATAGCCAATAAACTAGCATTTAAAATATTTAATTTTTCTATTTCGAATTTTGAGGCAGAACCTATGGCCCATATAGAATTTTTCTTAATATATTTTTCTAAAGTTTTACGTTTAATCTTTGATAATTTTTTTGAATCTTTAAGTTTTTTTTTATCTATTTTGTTATTTAATATTATAGCCGCTGCGAAAACTGGTCCAATCAAACTGCCTCTACCAACTTCATCAACTCCCGCTATGAGTTTTTTCATTTAAAATTTTATACCCAATTCGTCTATTTTTTTTCTGATTATTTTTAAATCTTTCCAAGAGTATTTTTTTTGATCTGCTTGTCGTAACAAATATGCAGGATGAAAAGTTATTATTGTGAGATAAGTTTTATTATTAATAATTATTTCTTTCCAATTACCTCTTTCTTTTGAAATTTTAATTTTTGAACCGAATAATGATTCCATGGCGGTGCTTCCCATAAGAACTAATATTTTTGGATCGATTATTGAGATATGATTTCTTAAAAAATTTGAATATTTTGTTATTTCGCTAGGCTCTGGTTTTCTATTATTAGGTGGTCTAAAGTTTACGACATTTGTTATATAGATATTTTTTCTATTAATGTTTATGGCTTTAAACATTTTATTTAATAACATTCCCGCTTCACCCACAAAAGGCTTTCCTAGTTCATCTTCTTTTTGTCCAGGTCCTTCACCAACAATCATTATAGGACTATCAATATTGCCATCGCCAAATACTATTTTTGACGCATTATACTTTAGTTCACAATTTTCAATATTTTGGATTTTTTCTTTCAGTTTATTTAATTGTTCATTTTTATTCTCAGGCAAAGGTTTAATTTTTACCCTATTAATTGGATTATTGCTAAAAACACAATCTAAATCATAAGAATCTATTATTTCTGTATTGATTATGTCATTTTGATTTAATATTTTTTCATTCATAAAAATATATTTATGTTTAACACTATTTTTAAAATATTAATTTTCTTATTATTTTTAAATATTAACCCAGTATACTCTAAAATTACAAATAATACTGATTTTAAAACAAAAAACTTATCCAGCTATTTTTCAGCTCTTATTTCGTTTGAAAATCAACAAAACAAAGACGCTTTAAAATTTTTTAATTCATCTAAATCTTTAATTCGTTTTCATGAACCATATCTTCAAAATTATATAAATTCTCTTGTTCAAGAGGGAAAAATTAAAAAAGCTGCTCATGAATTGAAATTCGCCTCTAATGAAAATAATTTAGATTTTTTTGAAGCCTATTTGTTACTTTTTATTGATGTAATTAAAAAAAAAGATAGCACAAAAAGTAAAAAATATTTAAAAAAATTAACAAGCTTTAAAAACAAAGGATCTTTTGAAAAAGTTATAATTAAAACACTGGAGGATTTTTTCTATGTTTTTGAAAATAAAAAAAACCTCCCAATAAACAAAGATCTCGGCGATCTAGGATTTATAAATTTAATTTTTCAAAGTTGTTATTTGGGGAAAAATGAATCAGAAAATTATTTTAGAAACTTACTTAATGAAAATGAGTTAGATTATTCTAGATATATATTTTTTTATATTAATTATTTAATTTCTGAAGGAAGATATAAAGAAGTGAAAGATGTCACAGATAATGTGGATGTTATAAATAGCAGTCTATTAGTTTTACAAACTAAAAATTGGATTGACACGAAGCAATTTAATAGAATTAGTTCAATATTTTCTTGTAAAAATGAAACTGATATTTTAGGTGAATTTTTTTATTTAATTGCAAGTCTATATTCTTCAGAGGAAGATTATGCAAAATCTAATTTTTATTTAAAAATATCTAATTTTTTAAATCCAAAATTTAAACTCAACTTAACATTAATTTCTGAAAATTTTTATATAAATAATAAATATTCAGAAAGTAAATTTGCTATAAAAGATTTTAATGAAGACGATGGCATCTACTATTGGTATAAAATTAAAAAAAACGCCCAAATTATTTTAAAAGAAAACGGAATAGAAAAATCATCAAATTATCTAAAAAAAAATTTTAAAAAAATAAAAAATCCATCAGAAAAAATTCTTTTTGATATGGCAAATTTATTTAAAAGCTTTAAAAAATATGAAGAAGCTATTAAGTATTATAATAAAATTTTACCAAAACTAAATAAGCATTCGTTAACATATGCTGATGTTTTGTATAGAAGAGGAGGTGGATTTGAAAGATTGGGTGATTATGTTAAATCAGATAAAGATCTTTTACAGTCTCTAGAAATTGAACCAGATGATGCTTACGTTTTAAATTATTTAGCTTATTCATGGTTAGAAAGAAATTATAAAATTGATGTTGCAATGCAAATGCTTGAAACAGCATACGCTCAAGAACCAGAGGATGCTTTTATTATAGACTCAATCGGCTGGGCCCATTATTTAAAGGGTAATTATATTAAGGCAGAACAATTATTAAAAAAAGCAATTCAAATAATGCCTGATGACCCAATAGTAAATGATCATTACGGAGATATTTTGTGGCATCTAGATAGAAAGATAGAAGCCCAATATTATTGGAAAAGCGTTTTAAGCTTTAATGACTCAGAAGATGAAATAAAAGATAAAGCCTATATGAAAATTTTAAAAGGTTTGAAAAAAATATAATAAATGAAATTTTGTAAAATTAAATCTTATGCAAAATTAAATCTTTCTTTAAATGTTATAAAAAAAATACCAAAAAAACTTCATGCTATTGAAAGTTTAGTAACGTTTATAAATTTTTATGATTTAATATATATTAGGGAAACTAGAGCTTCAAAACACAAAATAAAATTTCTAGGAAAATTTTCTAAAAATATAAAAAAAAATAATACGGTTAATAAGTTGTTAAATTTACTTGATAAAAAAAATTTACTTAAAGGTAAAAAATTTGAGATTAAAATAATAAAAAATATCCCACAAAAGTCTGGTATGGGAGGAGGTTCAATGAATGCTTCAAGTGTTGCAAAATTTTTTTTAACAAGAAAAATTATAAATTTAAGTAAGAAAAATATAAATAATATTATGAAATCTGTTGGTTCAGATGTGCCACTTGGAATGAACTTAAAGAATACAATTATTTCAAAAACAGGTAAATTGACTATAAAGGAAAAAAAAATTGGGCTTTATACCTTAATAGTTAAACCTAACTTTGGCTGTTCTACAGAAGCTGTTTATTTAAAAACAAAAATACAAAGCAAACCTAGGTATAATAATCCTAAAGCAAATTTTTTTTCTATAAAAAATATAATTAATTCAAATAATGATTTAGAAAAAGCGGCATTTAAATTAAATCCAAAGTTAAAAAATATAAAATTATTTTTATCTAGTTTGCCAAATGCAATGTGTGTTAGAATGACAGGGTCGGGATCATGCATGATTGTGTACTATCAGTCCAAAAAAAACGCTCTAAAAGGACTTGGATTATTTAAAAAGAAATATAAAAATTACTGGTGTATTGTATCTAAAACTATATAAATTTTTTTTTTTATGATATATGAACTTAATTTTGGGGCGTAGCCAAGTGGTAAGGCAGCGGTTTTTGGTACCGCCATTCCTAGGTTCGAATCCTAGCGCCCCAGCCACATATGATTGAAATTTTAAATAAAATCTTTTTCAGATCAAACAATTTCAGAAATTTAAATGCGGAATTTCAAGAATTAAGAAAAAAAACCGGAATAGAATTGCTATTTCAGGCTATAGAAGACTATTCAGATCAAAGCGAAATTAGGTACGTAGGAGGATGTGTAAGAAAAATTTTAAAAAATGAAAAGGTAAATGATATTGATCTTGCATCAAACCTCACTCCTGAGCAAGTAATAGAAGTTTGTAAAAAAAAAAAAATTAAATTTTATGAAACTGGATTAATACACGGAACTATTACAGCAATAATTAATGGTTATAAGTTTGAAATTACTTCCTTAAGAAAAGATTTAAAAACAGATGGAAGGCATGCAGATGTTGTTTTTACAAATGATTGGAAAGAAGATGCCTCGAGAAGAGATTTTTCAATAAATTCAATTTACTCAGATTTGCAAGGCAACATATTTGATCCTTTTAATGGAAAGAAAGACCTTGAAAATGGAAAAATAAATTTTATTGGAGATGCGGAAAAAAGAATAAAAGAAGATTATCTAAGGATTTTACGATACATCAGGTTTTTTTTAAATTATAGCAAATATGATCACAATAGAGATGTTGTCAAAATCATTAAAAAGAATCTTAACGGACTTTCTAAAATTTCATCTGAGAGATTACTTGATGAGTTTAAAAAATTATTTCATTCTGATGGATTTTTAAATCTAGCGAATGATGAGTTTTGTTATGAAATTATAAGCTTAATATTTCCACAATTTAAAAATATTTATCTACTTAAAAATTTAAATAAATTTGCAAAAGAAAATATAAAAAATGTAGATTTTACTTTTTTAATCTCTTTGATGACTGTAGATGGATCAGATAATCCTGATTATTTTATTTATAAATTTAATCTTTCTAAAAAAGATCAGAAAAGAATTTTGTTTTTAAATGACTATTTAAAAAATAAAAATAATAAAAATTTAAATACTAAAAATCTTTGGAAAATTTTATATTTTAATGGAAAAGAGACTTTGTTAGATTTAATAAATTTTCATATTTTTATATCAAAAAAAGTTGATAAAAAATTAATAAATTTTATAGATTTTTTTAAGGATAAAAAAGCTCCTTTGTTGCCTTTAAGGGCAATTACTTTAATGACAAAATATAATATTCCAGAAGGTAAAGAATTAGGATTAAAATTAAAACAAATTGAAAATAAATGGGTTGATAATAATTTTACAATTTCGGAAAAAGAAGTTGAAAAACTTATAAAAAGCTAAATATATTGAACATCTTTGATTTCGAAATTTTTAATTCCAGCTGGTGTTTTTATTTCGACTAAATCATTTTTATTTTTACCAATCAATCCTTTGCCGACTGGAGACTGAAAGTATATAAGTTTATTTTTTAAGTCTGCTTCATCTTTACCAACAATTTTATATTCAATTTTTTCTCCAGTATCTAAGTTTTCTAAAAAAACAGTTGAACCAAAAATAATTTTTCCATCATTATTTATTTTAGTTACATCAATTACATTTGCTCTCGCAATAATATCATTAATTTGTTCTATTCTTCCCTCATTGTGTGATTGCTGTTCTTTTGCGGCATGATACTCCGCATTCTCTTTTAAATCTCCATGCGATCTAGCTTCAGCTATAGCAGCAACTATTTCCGGCCTTTTTTTTTCTTTTAAAAAAATTAATTCTTCTTTTAATTTTTCAAGACCCTGAATTGTAATTGGTTCTTTATCCATATTATTTCCATTTTGCCAAAGGAGGTAATGACATTAAAATTGCGTCAACATTACCACCTGTTTGTAATCCAAACTTAGTTCCTCTATCATATATCAAGTTAAACTCAACATACCTGCCTCTTTTTAAATATTGCAGTTCTTTTTGTTTTGAATTCCATTTTTTTTTGTATTTCTTTAACACAATTGTTTTAAAAATATTTTTAAAAGTTATCCCAACATCTCTTACAAATGCAAAATCTTTTTCCCAGTTTTTATTTTGATAATCAAAAAAGATTCCACCTATGCCTCTCATTTCTTTTCTGTGCGGTAAATAAAAGTATTGATCACACCATTTTTTATACTTTTCGTAGTAATTTTTATTATGAAAATCACAAGTTTTTTTAAGTTCTTTATGAAACCATTTTTTTTCTTTTAAATCTTTTATAGAAGGCGTTATATCCATTCCGCCCCCAAACCACCCAAACGATGTATAAATATATCTAGTATTAAAATGCATTGCCGGTATGTTGGGATTTTTCATATGCATCACAATTGATATTCCAGAAGCCCAAAAATTTCCGTTTTTTTTTGTTCCAGGTATTTTTTTTCTTATATCTTTAGAAAACGCACCATTAACTTCAGAAAAATTTACTCCAACTTTTTCAAATATCTTTCCATTTTTTAGAATTTTATACTCACCTCCACCTTCATTTTTTTTTGGATTTTTTTGCCATTTTTTACTAATAAATTTTGCAGATGAGTTTTCTAATTTTTCAACCTCAAAACAAATTACCTTTTGAAGTGTTTTGAACCAGTTCTTGGTAATTTTTTTTTTAATTTCTCTATCCATGATTTATAAATTTATTTTGCCTTAAATTTTCAGCTAAAACTATTGCAACAGATGAAGCTATATTTAAAGATCTTTTTTTTTTCATCATTGGTATTTTAAGTTTATTCTCAATTGTTCTGTGAATTTTTTGTGGTACCCCAGAACTTTCTCTGCCAAATAAAAGTGTGTCGTTTATTTTGAATTTGAAAGAATTGTATGATTTAGATGCCTTTGTAGTCATTAAAATAACTCTTTGTTTAGATTTAGCCTTAAAAAATTCTTCAGCACTTGAGTAAAATTTTATCATTTTTTCATCTACATAATCCATTGCTACTCTTTTGAATCTTTTGTCATTAATTAAAAATCCGCATGGTTGAATAATTTCTAAATCAGCTCCCAGACAAGCACAAGTTCTTATAATAGCAGCTGTATTTTGAGGTATATCCGGTTCATATAGTGCTATTTTTGGCTTTAAATGGTTATTTTTGTGTGTCATTGTTTCCGTAGAAAAAAATCTTTTTTACTATATGAAATCATATATTAGACAAAAATAAACAAAATATTATAGATGTCAGACGATAAAAAAGTTCAAAGAAGAGATTTTATATTTACCGCATCATATGCTCTTGGAGCAGTAGGGGTTGGAGCAACAGTTTGGCCCCTTATAGACCAAATGAATCCTGATCGATCGGTAAAGGCTCTAGCGAGCACAGAAGTTAACGTAGGCTCTTTAGAGCCAGGAAAGTCAATAACAGTTTTATGGAGAGGAAAACCAGTTTTTATTAAAAGACGAACACCAGAAGAAATTGCCGAAGCAAGAAATGTTAGCATTGAAAACCTTCCCCACCCAGAAAAAGATGAGGATAGAGCAAAAAATCCTGAGTGGTTAGTTATGTTAGGAATATGCACTCATCTTGGATGCGTTCCTTTGGGAAACAAAGGTGAGTATAATGGATGGTTTTGTCCATGTCACGGATCTCATTATGATACATCAGGGAGAATAAGAAAAGGTCCTGCACCAAAAAATTTGGAAATTCCTAAATATGAATTTGTAAATAACAATACAATTAAAATTGGTTAAAGAATAACTATGAGCGATCACAATTATGTTCCATCTTCAAAATTAGGCAAGTGGTTTAATGACAGGTTGCCCTTATTATCTTTGTCTGCTCATTTAAGGGAATATCCTACTCCAAAAAACTTAAATTACTGGTGGACTTTTGGTGGGATATTAACTTTCTGTTTGATTACACAAATAATTACAGGAATTATTTTGGGTATGCATTATGTTGCACACGTAGATTTTGCTTTTGATAGCGTGGAACATATTATGAGAGATGTGAACTATGGTTGGCTAATTAGATATGTTCATGCGAATGGTGCTTCAATGTTTTTTTTGGCTGTTTATATACATATATTTAGAGCTTTATACTATGGTTCATATAAGTCACCAAGAGAGATTATATGGATTATAGGAATGATAATTTATTTGTTGATGATGATGACTGCCTTTATGGGATATGTTTTGCCCTGGGGTCAAATGAGCTTTTGGGGAGCAACTGTAATAACAAGTTTATTTAGTGCGATACCTATGTTTGGAGAAAGCGTTACTAACTGGTTATGGGGTGGTTTTGCTGTAGGCAATCCAACTTTGACAAGATTTTTTAGCTTACACTATCTTTTGCCATTTTTGATTTTAGGATTGGTAATCTTACATATTTGGGCGCTGCATGTACCAGGAAACAATAATCCTATTGGTATAGAGTTGAAAAAACCATCAAAAGATACAGTTCCTTTTCACCCATACATAGTGATTAAAGATCTGTTTGCTTTATTATTATTTTTAATTGTATTTGCATTTTTTGTATTTTACTCACCAAACATATTAGGTCACTCAGATAATTATATTGAAGCAAATCCAATGATAACACCGGCACATATAGTCCCAGAGTGGTATTTGTTGCCCTTTTATGCAATTCTAAGATCTGTTCCAGATAAATTATTAGGTGTTGTTGCGATGTTTGCTTCAATTTTTATTTTAGTCATCCTGCCTTGGCTAGACACATCAAAGATTAGATCGGCAATATTTAGACCTATTTATAAACAGCTTTATTGGATATTGGTGTTAGACGTTATTATATTAGGATACATGGGAGCAATGCCCGCTGAAGGAACTTATTTATTGATTGCTAGACTAGCTACGACTTATTACTTTGTTCATTTTTTGATTATTCTTCCAATTCTTGGAAAAAAAGAAAAAACTTTACCTGTTCCACCAAGTATTACGGAACCAGTTTTAGCAGACGCTCCAAATCCACAAATGTTTAAAAAACAAGAAGAATGAAAATAATTTTATGAAAAATTTAATTAAATTAATTTATTTTATATTTTTATCTATAATTTTATTTAGCCAGTGTCTTTTAGCAGAGGATAAGAAACAATTATTAACTAACAACTGGAGCTTCAAAGGATATTTTGGAAAATTTGATAGAAGTGCTTTACAAAGAGGATATCAAGTCTATGCAGAAGTTTGTGCATCATGTCACTCAATGAAATATTTAAGTTATAGAAATTTAGCTGAAAAAGGTGGTCCAGAATTTTCTAAAGATCAAGCAAAAGCTATTGCATCTAACTTTGAAGTAACTGATGGACCAAATGATGATGGAGATATGTTTACAAGACAAGCAAAACTTTCAGATAAATTTGTACAACCATATAGAAATGATAAAGAAGCTATAGCCTCAAATGGAGGAGCTTATCCTCCCGATATGTCAGTGCTGGTTAAAGCAAGAAAAGGCGGTGCTGATTATATTTATTCAGTTTTACTTGGATATGAGGACCCTCCAAGCGGCACAACTTTAGATGATGGTGTCTATTACAACAAATTTATTTATGGAAACAACATTAAAATGCCCAAACCTTTGATGGATGGACAGGTGGAATATAATGATGGCACAGAGGCAACAGAAGAACAAATGGCAAAGGATGTAGTTACTTTTTTAGCTTGGTCAGCCGAACCTCATTTAGAAGCAAGGCATAAAATTGGATTTAGAGCAATTATTTATTTAATAATTATAACTATTTTAGTTTATTTTAGTATGAAGAAAATTTGGTCACGTGTTGAATCTGAAATTTAATACATCTCCATCTTTTACAATATAATCTTTACCTTCTAATCTCATTTTTCCATTTAATTTTGAATTAACCCAACCGTTATTTTTTACAAAATCTTCATATGAAATAGTTTCTGCTCTTATAAATCCTTTTTCAAAATCTGAATGTATTTCTCCAGCTGCTTCGGGAGCCGTGCAATTTTTTTGAATTGTCCAAGCTCTAGTTTCTTCTGGTCCGGAAGTAAAATATGTTTCTAGTTCTAGAATTTTGTAACCTTTTTGTATTAACATGCTCAAGCCTGTTTCTTTTAAACCAATCATTTTCATATAATTTTTTTTTTCATCACCTGATAATTCATTTATTTGGTTTTCAATATCCGCTGAAATAATAATTGTATTTTTGTTTCCAAATTTATTTTTAAAATTTTCTGTATATTTGTTTCCTTTTTCAATACTTTTTTCATCAACATTACATACAAAAATTTTTGGTTTGACAGATAGCAAACTACTAAATTTTAATAATTTCTTGTCAAAATTATCTTGCAGAACTCCAATATTTTTGCCGTTACTTATACAATCTAGTGCCATTTCCAGCAGTTTAAGCTGATCAATTTCAATATTTTTTTTATTTTTTTTATCTAGTCTTTTTTGAAGTGATTCAAGATCTGCCAACATCATTTCTGTCTCAATGATTTCTAAATCTCTTATAGGATTAACATCTCGATTTACATTTTGAATGTCATCGGAGTCAAAGCATCTAATCATGTGAATGATTGCATCAACCTCTCTAATGTGTGATAGAAATTTATTTCCAAGGCCTTCTCCTTTAGAGGCTCCTTTAACTAAACCTGCTATATCCACAAATGAAATTGTAGTGTTGATTTTTTTTTTTGAGTTAGAAGTTTTAGCTAGCTGGTCAAGCCTATCATCGGGAACTGGAACAATTCCAATATTTGGATCTATTGTACAGAATGGAAAATTTTCAGCCTGAGCTTTACTAGAGCAAGTTAATGCATTAAATAATGTTGATTTACCTACATTCGGCAATCCAACTATACCGCATTTAAAACTCATTATTTATTATTAACAGTGCTAGAAAAAAGATCTAATTTTTTGTCAATTAATATTTCTAGAGAACTAGCTATGTTATCCATAACTTTTTTTAATTCTTCTATTTCTTCCTCATCAAAATCTTTAAGCACATGGTCTGCTGCACTAGATTTTAATTTTGGTTTTCCTATTCCAATTCTTACTCTAGAGTAGTCTTTACCAATAAATTTATCAATTGATTCAATTCCATTGTGACCAGCACTTGATCCTCCAAACTTTGTTTTTATTTTCCCAAAACTTATGTCCAGATCGTCATGGAATACAATCACATTTTCAGCATCTATTTTAAAATATTCAATTAATTCACGAATACATATTCCTGAATTATTCATAAATGTTAAAGGCTTAATAGCATAAACCTTCTTATTACTTATATTACCTGTTGTAAGAAGGCCTTTGAATTTTGGTTTTTGTTTTGAAAGACTAAATTTCTTATTTATAGTATCAATAATTTTGAAACCTATGTTGTGCCTATTATTTTCACTATCAGGCGTTGGATTTCCTAAACCTACAAATAAAAGCATAATTATTTAGTTATTTGCTAAAATTTTCACTATTTTTTTTCTTTCGGCGCTTCTTTTTTTTCAGGTTCTTTTTTATCGCTATCTTTTTTCTCTTTGTCGCCTTCTTTCTTGTCTCCATCGCCAGCTGCTTTTGCTTCTCCCTCAGTGCCTTCAGCTGCCCCTTCAGCTCCTTCTGCGCCTTCTGCTGTTTCTTCCGCTGGTTTTTCAGGCTCTTTAATAACAGTTGGTGCTGCTAAAGTAGCGATTACAAAATCACGTCCTTGAATTGTTGGAGTAACATTTTCAGGTAGCTTAATTGAAGAGATTTTAAAACTGTCACCTATATCTACACCTTCCAAGTCTATAATCAATTCCGTTGGAATATTTTCAGTTGGGCACTTTAGCTCAACTTTTCTTCTTACTATATTTAAAACTCCACCTCTTTTAAGTCCAGGCGATTTTTCATTGTTAATAAATTTAACAGGTATTTCTAAAATTATTTTTGTACCTTCAACAATTCTTAAAAAATCCAAATGTATTGGTTCATCTGTAATAATATCATATTTTATTTCTCTGGGCAGGACTTTTTGATCTTTTCCATCGAGCTTAAGTGCTAATACATTTGATAAAAAATTTTCTTTTTCAAGCAAAATTTTAACTTCTTTTTTTGATACAGAAACTTTTTGATTTTGATCTTTTCCACCATAAATTATACCAGGCACCACACCCTTCCTCCTGAGCGCACCAAGGTCGCCCTTGGTATTTGTATTTCTAATGGTTGCTTCAATTGAATTCATAAAAAAACAAAGCTTTATAACTTAAATAAAAAATAACTCAAGAAGATTATTTGAATAGGTCTGAAACAGATGTGGAGTTAGATATTCTTTTAATGGCTTCACCCATTAAGTTTGAAATTGATAGCACTTCAATATTATTAGCTTTATTAGTTTTACCCAGGTTGTCTATAGTGTCAGTAATTACTAATTTTTTTATTGCAGATTTATTAATTTTATTTATTGCATCACCACTTAAAACTCCGTGAGTTATGTAGACATAAACTTCCTTTGCTCCTCGATCTTTTAAAGCTTTTGCTGCATTAACAATTGTTCCACCAGAATCAATTATATCGTCTACTATAATGCAAGTTTTATCCTTAACATTTCCTATTACATTCATCACTTGTGATTTTCCAGGCGAGGGTCTTCTTTTATCAACTATTGCTAGACCAATATCTAACAATTTTCCTAAGGCTCTTGCTCTTTCTGTTCCCCCAACGTCAGGAGCAACGCAAATCATATTTCTACTTTTAATGTTTTTTTTAATATGTCTAGCAAAAATTGGCGTTCCAAATAAGTTATCTACCGGTATATCAAAAAAACCTTGAATTTGACCAGCGTGCAGATCAACTGTTACAACTCTGTCTGCTCCTGCTTTAGTTATTAAATTGGAAACTAATTTTGCAGATATTGAAGTTCTTGGCACAACTTTTCTATCTTGTCTGGCATAGCCAAAATAAGGAATTACAGCAGTAATGTTTTTTGCTGAAGATCTTTTAAGCGCATCTATACATAGCAATAGTTCCATTAAATTGTCGTTAGCTGGTGAAGATATAGATTGGATTATGAAAATACTATTACCTCTTATATTTTCATTTATTTCTACATAAATTTCTCCGTCTGCAAATTTTTTAATACTTGAATTTATTAACTTTGATTTTAAATTTTTAGCGATTTTTTTGCTTAAGTTTTTATTACTATTTCCAGTTAACAATTTCATTGAGATATCCTAATTAATCATAATTATTGAAATATTTCTACCATAATCATTTTCTTTTTTATGTATAGATCTTCTTGCACTAAAAAAGTTATTTTTTGGATTATAGGTATCCTTATTAATTATATCTATTTTATTTAATCCTAAGCTTTTCAATTGGTAGTAAACATACTTATTTAGGCCAAAATATGTTTTATTTTTAATTTTTTTAAAAAAAATTTCATTTTTTTTACTTTGTTTTAAAAATTTAGTTTTAAAATCCTTCTTAATTTCATAACTTTTTTCAGATATACAGGGTCCAATTGTAGCAATGAGGTTTTTTGATTTACTGCCGCTTTTAAATAGAAATTTAATAACTTTTCTGACAATTCCTTTGTAGATACCTTTCCAGCCAGCATGAATGGCTGAAATAATTCTACGATTTTTATCATAAATTAACACTGGAACACAGTCGGCTGTCAAAACTCCGATAATAATTTTTTCTTGGTTTGTTATTAGAGCGTCACCTGTAAGTTTTTTTTTGTAATTTTTGTAATTTTTATTTAAAAAATGAAACTTATTGCTATGAACTTGATTTAATAAAATGAGCCTTTCATAATTAGGAGCAAGTCTTTGACAGGCTGTTTTTAAATTTTTATTTACATTTTTTTTGTTATCTGATGAGCCTATTCCACAGTTTAAACTTTTATATATTCCTTTGGAATGACCTCCTTTTTTATCAAAGAATCCATGGCTTATTGTTTTATATTTTGAGAGTTTTTTTGATTTTATCAATTTTTAAATCCCATTTTAAATTTTATATTTTTTTTTGATATAAACATAACTTTGAACAATTTTCCCATTGCATTTTCATCTATTAGTTTCTTTACCCTATAATATATGTTTGCTTTTTCAGAAAAAGGTAGATTTTTTGAAATAATTTCTGCTCTTTCTAATATACCTAAATCCTGCAAAAATTTTTTTTGACTTGTTATTCCGCTAACTTTTAATCCAAGTTTTGTTACAATTTTTTCAATGAGCTTAAAATTTATATCATAAGATATATCGGATTTACCAAAATTTTCCAAAACATTGCTTAGCTTATGTTTTGATATAGATTTAAGAGTATTTTTCATTTTTTCATCAGTATACCCATAATCTATCATTAATAGACCACCACTTTTGTGTTTGATTATTTTAGAAATAAATTTCAAATACTCTATAGATAACGGTGAATATTCAATGAATTTTTGCTTATGAGATATTTTAAAACCAATTTTTTTTTCAAATTTTTTTATATTTATTAATTTATCTAAAAATTTTGGCTTATGTGATTTTGAATATTTTATGTTTTTTTCATACCATTTATTTTTTTTTTTAACAAACTGTTTTATGGGCAATGCATCAAAAAATTCATTAGCAATAAATATGCTAGGTAAATTAGATAAATAACTTAAATCATTTAACCAATTGATATTATAATTTTTCAATTTTTTTTTTTGTATCTTTTTTAAATAAGCACTTTTTTCTAAAATATTGATATTGCAAGATTTTTTTATTAATGGAAATTTTTCAAATGTTTTTAATATTTGAAAAATCATTTCTCCGTTACCGGCACCAAGTTCTACAAGATTAAATTTTATTGGAGATTTTAATTTTTTCCAGAATAAAATTATCCAAATTGCAATCATTTCAGAAAACAATACAGAAATATTTGGAGATGTAATATAGTCTCCATTTTTTCCAAATGGATTAAACTTCATATAATAACCAGACTTTCTATTATACAAAGCTTTGTTAATATATTTGTCTAGGGTAAAGATTTTATTTTTTCTAAGTTGCATTATTTTTTTTAAAAAACAAATAAATTCCAAAAATAAAGAAAATAATACTTACTAGTTGTCCTAAACTAAGATCAAAAACTATATAACCAATTTGTGGATCAGGAACTCTATAAAATTCTGCTAAAAACCTAAATATAGAATAGAATATTAAAAATAATGAAGAAATCACCCCAGTTTTACTAAAAATATTTTTTTTTACCATGTAGTTTAATAAAATAAACAATATTACACCTTCTAAAATTGCTTCATAAATTTGTGACGGATGTCTTGAAATATTATCTATGGCTAAAAATTTTACAGACCAAAAAACATCGGTTTCTTTACCGTAAAGCTCTGAATTAATAAAATTTGCTATTCTGCCAAAAAAAATTCCTATAGGAGCGGTTAAAGAAATTAAATCCAAAAATATATAGGTGTCTATTTTATGTTTTTTGCTAAACAATAAGGTTGCAATAATTACTCCTATTAAACCTCCATGAAAAGACATTCCACCATTCCAAATCATAAAAATTTCAGAAATATTTTCCAAGTAATATTTTAAGTTATAGATTAATATATAACCTAATCTTCCACCTATAATAATTCCAAATATTATGTATGCTATTAAATCATCAAATAAATTAAGAATTTTTTTGTCTTTTATTAATTTTTTTTTGCAGTAAATCCAACCTAAAACAATTCCCAAAATATAAGCAATTGAATACCACTTAATTTCTAAAGAAAGAAAATTAAATGCAACGGGGTCAAAATTGTTTATAAACATTTTAATTATATAAATTTAGAGTATATTAGTTTTTTAAAGGAATGTATGTCAAAATCAAAATTTGTAATTGATAAATTAGCTAAATTATTTGAACAAGGACTTGTATCCTACAAAGATTTAAGCTCTGAAATTTTGAATATTTTAAGATCAAAAAGAGACGAAATAATTTTTAAGATGAAAATAACTAGCAAAGAAGAAACAGAAGTACAAAATCGAAGAATTGAAAATTTAGAAAGAAAAATGGAAAAAATAGAAAAAGTTATTAAAAAAAAACCTAAAAGGGCAAAAAAATTTTAACTCTTAGTCCTTTAATTGGAGATGTGTCTAACATAATATTTCCACCATGCGACCTAATTATATCTGATGCAATTGATAAACCAAGGCCAACACTTGATTTTGCATCTCCACGACTTTTATTTATTTTGTAAAATGGCTTAAATACATTTTCATATTCTTTTTTATCTATTCCTGGTCCATCATCGTCTATAGTTATAATATTATGGTTATTACTTTTAGATAGCTGGACATGAACCTTATTTGCATATTTAATACTATTTTCAATTAAATTATTTATACATCTTGTTATTAAGTTTTTCCTTCCATCCATAAATATATTTTCAGTTATTTCAGAAGTTATGTTTTGGCTTTCATATTTTCTAATAATATTAATTATTAAATTAGCTAGATTAAACTTTTCACTCTTTTCTAAAGAACGAGAACTTGCAAATTGCAAATATTCATTAAGCATTTTTTCCATTTCTTGAACATCTTCCGATAATTTTTTTGAGATTTCTTTATCTTTTATAAATGTTAGTTGTAATTTTATTCTTGTTAAAGGAGTCCTAAGGTCATGGCTAATTCCAGATAACATTTCTGATCTTTGATTTAAATGTTTTAATATTCTTTTTCTCATTTTGTCAAATTCGTATCCTGCTTGCCTAATTTCTAAAGCGCCAGATGGCCTAAATTCATCAACATCTTCTCCTCTACCAAATTTTGCAGATGCTTTAGCTAAGTTAATAATAGGTCTAGTTTGGTTTTTTAAAAATATTAATGCAATTATAATTAATAAAAATGCTGGCAGAGTGATCCATAAACCAAAAATTCTTGCTGAAGTGTTTGTCACTCTATCTTTAGGAACAGTGAATTGAAAATATCCATCCAAATATTTTATTTTTAAATTAATTAATTCTTGCATGGAGGTTGTATCAAACCAATAATCACTAAAGTGAGATTTAAGTTCTCTTCTTAAAGTTCTGTCCATTGGACTAAACCATCTTTCTTGATCATCTTTTGGTAAAATTTTGTTAACAACATATTTAACTTTTAAATTATGTGCATTTGAAAAAAGTTTTGTTAGTGAATCTTTATTATATTGTTCATTATCATATGCATCTATAAAAAATTTAATTTCACCAACAAGTGCCCTTGTCATTCCTTTGTTAGTTTTAATCCATAGACTGTCAAAAAAAACCACAGAAATAATTATTTGCAAAATAATAATTGGAGTGGCAACTATAAGTAATGCTCTATAAAATAATTGTTTAGGTAGTAGATTTTTTATAAATTTATTCAATCCATAAAACATAACCGGCTCCCCTTATTGTTTGAAGATATTTTGGATTTTTTGGATCAATTTCAATTTTTTTTCTAAGTCTTGTTATTATTACATCTACTGATCTTTCTTTGTGAATATCAATTAAGTTACCGATGGACTCTCTAGAAAATGTTTCACCAGGAGCGTTAATCATTTTTTCAAGAATAATTTTTTCAGTGTTGTTTATTTTAAACTCATTATTATTTTTAATAATTATTAATTTGTTTAGATCAATTTTAATATTATCAAATTCAATAAATCTTTTTTGATTTTTATTTTTTGTTTTATTTAAAATATTTTTTATTCTTAATATGAGTTCTTTTGGTTCAAATGGTTTAGGTAGATAGTCATCAGCGCCCACTTCCAAGCCTTCAACTCTTTCTTCAGCCTCACCCCTGGCTGTTAATAAAATAATTGGAGTATTAATTTTTTCTTTATTTTCCATTGTGAATTCTAACCCGCTTTTGCCTGGCATCATTACATCTAAAACAATTAAATCAAATTTTATTATAGTGATTTTTTCTTTAGCGTCCTCAGCGTTATTTGCAGTTGTAACTAAATAATTATTTTCATTTAAATACTGTTTAACTAAGTTTCTTATTCCTTCATCGTCATCAACAACTAATATATGTGCATTAAATTTATTCATTAATTATTTTTTTTAAAACATTATCAAAAAACAAAACCTCTTCTGATTTAGAATTTAAGAACGCTTTATAAATTCTTTTTTTTTGCACAGAAAATATTTCATTAAAAAGCTTTTGTCCTTTTTCATTAAAAACATGTTTTAATCTACTGTCTTTTTTATCTTTTTCAAAAGAAATTACACCAAGTTTAATTAAATCTTTTAAAATTCTATTTAAACTTTGTTTGGTAACTTTGAGTTTTTTTAAGAGTTCTGAAACTGTAATCCCTTCATATATCGACAGCAGGTGGATAACCTTATGATGAGCTATTCCTATTGAATGCTTTTCTAAAATTTTCTTAGCGTCAGCGAAAGACTCTCTGTAACCCATAAACAGTTTTTCAACGAATCCTTTCAATTGTTCGTCTTTTAAATATAAAAGTTCTTTCATAATTGGTAAGTTATATTGACATATTATAGATACAAAGATATTTTTTTATAAAAATTAAAATCTTTAATGATACCTTACGATAAAAGATCAGGTAAAATCTGGTACAACAACAACCTAGTTGATTGGGGTGATGTTAAGCTTCATGTTTTAAGTCACGGATTACACTACGCAAGTTGCGTCTTTGAAGGAGAACGGGTTTATGATGGAACTATTTTTAAACTAGAAGAACATACATCAAGATTTTTTCACTCAGCAAAGAGAATGGGATTTAAAATACCTTACTCTGAGAGCGAAATAAATAGTGCCTGCAATAAAATTATTTCAGTTCAAAATGTTCAAAATGGTTATGTAAGACCAGTTGCATGGAGAGGCAGTGAGATGATGGCTATATCTGCTCAACAGACAAAAATTCATGTAGCAATAGCAACATGGGAATGGGGATCTTATTTTGATCCTAAACTTAAAGTTGAAGGCATTAAACTAAATATTTCAAAATGGAGAAGACCTGCACCAAACACAATTCCTTGGGACACTAAAGCTTCAGGTCTTTATATGATTTGCACTTTATCTAAGCACGAAGCAGAACAACAAGGATATACCGATTCGCTTATGTTAGATCACGAAGGCAATGTTGCAGAAGCCACAGGAGCCAATGTTTTTTTTAAAGACAATGAAGGAAATTTACACACACCTACGCCAGACTCTTTTTTGGACGGCATAACGAGAAGAACAGTAATTGAAATTGCTAAATCAAAAAAAATAAAGGTTGTTGAAAGAAAAATATCACCAGATGAATTAAGTAAATTTGTTGGATGTTTTCTAACAGGAACGGCTGCCGAAGTGACTCCAGTTTCATGTATTGATAAATTTAAATTTAAAGTTTGTAATACAATTTTGGATTTAAATGAAAGTTATCAAGCCTTGGTTAGAAAAAAGAAGGCAGCTTAATTTTTATTGTCTTCAGATATTGCGTGATCTATTCCTTTTCTTATATACTCATAGCCTGTGTATAAAGTTAAAAACGCAGAAAACCATAATAAAATTATTCCTATAGTTTGAGCATCATAGTCTTGGAAGTTTATTATTTTTTTTCCAGTTTCTCCCGTTAATAAAATTGCAATAGAAAACATTTGCAAAAAAGTTTTTAATTTAGCTAAGTTTGAAACTGGCAGTTTAATCTGTCCTTTAGCTAAAAATTCTCTTAAGCCTGATATTAAAATTTCTCTTGTTAAAATTATTATAGCTGCTATGACCTCAAAGTTTTTTATTGTTCCATTCATTACCAGCAGTATAAGTGCGGCAGCAACAATTATTTTATCAGCTATTGGATCTAAAAGTTCACCAAGCCTAGACTCTTCTTTAAACATTCTTGCCAATAACCCATCAAGAAAATCAGTAAATGAAGCCGCAATAAAAAGAGCAAAAGGAATTACATCTCCATAAAATCCGGGGAGATAAAAAGAAAAAACAAAAATAGGCACAATTATTATTCTGCCTATAGTTAAGATATTTGGTATTTTTATTTTCATGTTTATTCGTGAAAAAAGTTATATATCTTTTTTGCAACTTTTTCCTCAACTCCCTCAACAGACTTAATTTCATCTAGGCTTGCAGATTCTACAGCTCGAGCCGAGCCAAAGTGATTTAGTATGGCTCTTTTTCTTATAGATCCAATTCCACTAATTTGATCCAAAAGAGATCTGCTTATTGTTTTTTTTCTTTTTGTTCTATGAGCACTTATGGCAAATCTATGGGCCTCGTCTCTTAATCTTTGTAAAAAAAAGAGCGCAGGATCATTTTTAGAAAATTTAATTTTTTTACCATTATGAAAGAATGTTTCATCCCCTTTATTTCTAAATTTCCCTTTTGAGATAGCTATCATTGGTAAATCTTGCAATCCAAACTCATTTAATACTTCTTTAGCAGCCGAGTACTGTCCTTTTCCACCATCAATTAAAAGTAAATCAGGGAGGCTTAAATGGTTAGCCTTCTCAAGCAAAGCTCTTTTAAATCTTCTGCTTAAAACTTCTTTAATCATAGCGTAGTCATCTTGTTCTGCACCTTTTGATTTTATGTCAAATTTTCTATATCTTTTTTTTATAAAACCTTCTTCACCAAAAGTGATCATAGCTCCAACACTATTTGTTCCTTGCATATGGCTGTTATCATAAACCTCAACTAAGCCAATGTTATTTTTAATATTAAATTTTTTATTTATTGATTCAAATAAATTTTTATTATTATTTGCTTCATAAAGTTTTCTATCCAAAGCTTCCTTTGCATTTTTTTCGGCAAGAGAAACAACATTAGTTCTGGATCCTTTTTTTGTAATTGCAATTGAGATAGTTTTATTCTCTTTTGAACTTAATGTTTTTTCAATTAATTTTTTATCATTTACTTCATGATTTAAGATAACTAATTTTGGAACATTTTTATTTTCATAAAATTGCATTATAAATGAAGACATTATTTCAGAAATATTTTGCTCAGGGTCATGTTTAGGAAAATACGATTGATTTCCCCAATTTTGTTTGGATCTATAGAAAAATACTTGGATGCAAGTTTTTCCAGATTCCTTATATCCTGCTATTACATCAGCATCTACTAGGTTGGCTTCATTAATTTTTTGAGAAGATTGAATTATATTTAATGATTTAATTCTATCTCTAAGAATTGAAGCTTTTTCAAAATCTAGCTTTTCACTTGCATCTTCCATTTGTTGCGATAAATTTTTTTGAATTTCTCTTGATTTTCCAGATACAAATTTTATCACATCTTTAACTGAATTTTTGTACTCAAGCTCATCAACATATCCTACGCATGGTGCAGAACATCTTTTAATTTGGTATAAAATACATGGACGTTTTCTATTTTTAAATGTGGAGTCATCACAGACTCTGATTTGAAATATTTTTTGTATCATTTTTATTGTCCAATTTGCAGAACCAGTAGATGCAAATGGACCAAAATAAAAACCGTCCTTATCTTTTTTTCCCCTATGCTTAATTACTTGAGGCCATTTATCTTTGCTTCCAATGTATATGAATGGAAATGATTTATCGTCTTTAAGTAAAATATTAAACTTTGGTCTAAATTTTTTTATTAAATTTGCTTCTAAAAGTAAAGCTTCACTTTCATTGGAAGTTGTTGTGATATCTATTTTATGCGTTTGTGCCAACATTCTTTCCGTTCTAATAATATGGTTCTTTTCAGAAATATAACTCTTAAGTCTGTTGGGTAGGTTTTTTGCTTTTCCAACATAATGAACATCACCTTTATGATTTATCATTCTATAAACTCCAGGACTTTTAGGTATTAGCGAGAGTTCTTTTTTTATTACTTCTTTTCCAAGATCAGAGCTTTTCATAGCTTCTTCTTTTAGAAATTTGTATGCCAACTGATGAACAGTTTTCCATAATTTCTAGTTTTTCTATTTGAAGATTTATTTTATCAATTCTTTTATCCTTAAACAGTTCATCAAAAACATCTTCGGCCAATGTTTCAAGAAAGTTATAATGCTTATTTTTTACTAGTTTCTTAATTAACTTTACAATTTTTGCGTAATTAACAATTGATTTAATATCTTTATCGTTTGAGGGTTTTTTATCTTCATAGTTAACTTCAAGAGTAAATTTTACTTTTTGAGTCTTTTCTTTTTCAAAATTGTAATAACCAAGCTTTAAATTTAATAATAAATCTTTAATTAAAACTTTTTTTTCGTAATTAAATAAACTCTTATTTTTATCTATCTTAACTATTTTAAGGTTATTTTTTTTCATTCTTTAGTTCCTATGATATCAGGTGTTTGCCAATTTAAATTTTGTCCACTATCAACAGCAAGGACTTGTCCAGTAATTGATCTGTTTTTAATAAAAAAGTCAACTGCATTACAAATTTCCGATACATTAACTTGTCTTTTTAAGGGTGTGGCTAAATATTGTTTTTGAAAATGTTTTTCACTTTGTCGTTTATTTTTAAGAGTTGGCCCTGGGGCAATCCCATTTACTCTTATTCTTGGAGCTAGGCTTATAGCGCTAGTTTTGGTCATAGTGTAGAGGCCCGTCTTACTTATTGTGTATGAGAAAAAAAATGGTGTTAATTTAAAAACTCTTTGGTCAATAATATTAATAATATTGTTATTTTCACCTCTAATATTTTTTGAAAATTCTTTTGATAGTAATGCGGGTGCCCTTAAATTTGTCGTTAAATGACGCCCCCAGCTATCGGTAGTAAAATTTTCTAATTTATCATTTTCAAACAATGAAGCATTATTTATTAAACAATCAAAATATTTTAATTTTTTTTTGCAAAATTTAACTATTTTTTTTAAATCAGTTTCTTTGCTTAGATCTCCCTTGATCAAGTATATTATTGTTGAATTTTTTGATAATTTTTTTTTTAGATTTTCAGCATTTGATTTTGATTTATTATAATGAACTACTATCTCAACTCCAGGGCCAGACAATTTATTTGCAATGGCTGCACCAATTCTAGTAGCGCCACCTGTTATAATTATTTTTTTTGCTTTCACCTTTTTTTTCCTTTTTTAGCTCTTGTTCCCGGCATACCCATAGTAGACCTTCCTTTTGGATAAATTTTATTATTTAAGCTATACTGTTTTACTTTAGGGTTAAGTGTAATCTCTAATTCAGTACTTTCAAGTTTTCTAATTTCATCTCTTATTTTTGCAGCTTCTTCAAATTCTAGATTTGACGCAGATTCTTTCATTTTTTTGTTTAAAACTTTTAAGTGTTTTTTTAGATTTCCACCAATATTTTCACCAGTTCCGACTTTTGTATAATCTTTTTCATAAACACTTTCTAATACATCGCTAATTTCTTTTTTTATTGTTGTTGCGCTAATGTTATTTTTTTTATTGTATTTTAATTGAATGTCTCTTCTTCTATTTGTTTCTTCAATAGCTTTATTAATACTTTTAGTTTTTTTATCAGCATATAGAATAACTTTACCATCCAAGTTTCTTGCTGCTCTACCAATTGTTTGAATTAATGATCTTTCAGATCTTAAAAAACCTTCTTTATCAGCATCTAAAATTCCAACTAGTGCACACTCAGGTATATCCAATCCTTCTCTTAAAAGGTTAATCCCTACAAGAACATCAAATACACCCATTCTTAAATCTCTCATAATCTCAATTCTCTCAAGAGTGTCTATATCAGAATGCATGTATCTAACTTTAATCCCATTTTCATGAAGATATTCAGTTAAGTCTTCTGCCATTCGTTTTGTTAAAGTTGTAACTAAGACTCTATAATTTTTTTCAATTGTTTTTTTACATTCATGCATTAAATCATCCACTTGATTTTTTGCTGGCTTCACCTCAACAGGCGGATCAATTAACCCAGTTGGTCTAATTACTTGGTCAATATGTTTTCCTTTTACTTGATCTAGTTCCCAAGGCCCAGGTGTTGCTGATACAAAAATTGTTTGAGTTCTCATCATATTCCATTCTTCAAATTTAAGAGGTCTATTGTCCATACAAGAAGGCAACCTAAAACCGTACTCCGCAAGGGTGCTTTTTCTTGATCTATCTCCTTTAAACATTCCATTTAGCTGAGGAACAGTTACATGACATTCATCTACAAATATCAAAGTATTATCAGGAAAATATTCAAACAGAGTAGGAGGTGGTTCACCAGGTTTTCTTCCAGATAAAAATCTAGAATAGTTTTCAATTCCAGCACAAGAACCTGTTGCTTCGATCATTTCTAAATCAAATTTAGTTCTTTCTTCTAAACGTTGAGCTTCAAGTAATTTATTTTGTTCTTTGTGTTTTTTGAGAGTTATCTCTAATTCTTTTTTAATATTTATTATTGCTTGCTCTATTGTGGGTTTTGGTGTGATGTAATGGCTATTAGCATATATTTTAATTAAATTTAAATCTTTAACGAGATCTCCTGTTAAAGGATCGAATTCTTCTATTTTTTCTAATTTGTCACTAAATAAACTTAGTCTCCAAGCACGATCTTCTAGATGTGAAGGAAAAATTTCCAAATATTCTCCTCTAGCTCTAAAAGTTCCCCTGAAAAAATTTTGATCATTTCTTTTATATTGTAGGCTAACTAATGATTTAATAATTTGTTCTCTATTATATTCAGATTTTTTTTGAAGAGTTATAGTCATTTTACTATAAGCTTCGACTGACCCTAATCCATAAATGCACGATACACTTGCTACTATTAAAACGTCATCTCTTTCTAAGAGAGACCTTGTTGCCGAATGTCTCATTCGATCTATTTGTTCATTTATAGAAGCCTCTTTTTCAATGTAAGTGTCTGATCTGGGAACGTATGCTTCAGGCGTGTAATAATCATAGTAAGAAACAAAATATTCAACTGCGTTTTTGGGAAAAAAAGTTTTCATTTCTCCATAAAGTTGAGCTGCTAGAGTTTTGTTTGGAGCCAAAATTAAAGCAGGTCTATTTGTTTGTTCTATAACTTTTGCCATAGTAAAAGTTTTTCCAGAACCAGTTACCCCTAGAAGAACTTGGTTAAATTCACCTTTATTTGCGTTATTAACTAATTTTTTTATTGCTTCTGGCTGATCTCCAGCAGGTCTAAAATCTGTTATAAGTTCAAATTTTTTGCCACCTTCAAGTTTTCCACTTATTTCTGGATTTTTACTTTGAATATCTGTAATTAAATCTTGATAAGTATTTTGCATATATTAAACAAAGTATTAGAATATTAATATTTTTCAATGAGCATAATATCTGACAGTTTAAAGAGAATTAAACCATCCCCCACTATTGCAGTTACGCAAAAGGCAAGAGAATTAAGAGCTGCGGGCAAAGATGTAATTGGACTAGGTGCCGGAGAACCTGATTTTGATACTCCAGACAACATTAAAGATGCAGCAATTAAAGCAATACAAGACGGAGATACTAAATATACCGCTGTTGATGGAACGCCAGAATTAAAAAAAGCAATTGTCGAAAAGTTTAAAAGAGAAAACAATTTAGATTATTCAATTGATCAGATAACCGTTGGAACAGGGGGAAAGCAAGTTCTTTATAATGCATTTATGGCAACTTTAAACAAAGGTGATGAGGTTATAATTCCCGCACCTTTTTGGGTTTCTTATCCTGATATGGTTTTGCTTGCAGGCGGAAAACCAAAAATAGTTAAATGTGATGAAAAAGATGGTTTTAAGTTAACCCCTAAAGGACTCAAGAAAGCTATTTCAAAAAAAACCAAGTGGTTAATTTTAAACTCACCTTCAAATCCTACAGGAGCGGGATATTCGAGAGATGAAATAGAAAATTTAGCAAAAGTATTAATAAGTAATAAAAAAGTACATGTTTTAAGTGATGATATTTATGAACATATTAAATATGATAATTTTAATTTTTTTACAACAGCTCAGATATCTAAACTAAAAGACAGAACACTTACAATGAATGGTGTTAGCAAATCTTATGCCATGACAGGGTGGAGAATAGGGTATGCTGCTGGTCCCAAAGACATAATTAAAGCTATTGGAAAAATTCAATCTCAATCTACTTCCAATCCTTCTTCTGTTAGTCAGGCCGCTGCAGTAGAAGCATTAAATGGCACTCAAGATTTTATTGATGAAAGATCGAATGCCTTTAAAGAAAGAAGAGATTTTGTAGTTAAGAGTTTAAATAATATTAAGGGAATAAGTTGTTTGAAACCAAATGGAGCTTTTTATGTTTTTCCAAGCTGTAAAAAATTATTAAGCAAAAAAACAAAACTAAAAACAGATTCAGAATTTGTTGAAAAACTATTAGAAAAAGCAAATGTTGCAGTAGTTCAAGGTTCTGCTTTTGGGTTAAATGGGTATTTTAGAATTTCTTATGCTACTTCTATGGAAAAACTTAAAGTTGCAATGGAAAGAATTAAATCTTTTTGTGAAAGTTTAAATTAATTTTTTGAAGATAAAAATTTTTCTGCCTCTAGAGCAGACATGCAGCCCATTCCCGCAGCTGTTACAGCCTGTCTAAAAATTTTATCTTTTACATCTCCTGCTGCAAAAACACCAGGAATATTTGTTTCAGTCGAATCTGCTTTTGTAATCAAATAACCCTCTTTATCCATATCTAATTGATTTTTGAATAGTTCTGTTGCTGGATCATGTCCAATTGCAATAAATAATCCATCTATTTTTAATTCTTCTACTTTATTTGTTTTTACATTTTTAATTTTTAAACCTTTGACATTTTTAGGCTCATCATCTCCAATTACTTCTTCGACAACACTATCCCAAATGATTTCAATTTTTTTATTTTCCATTAATTTCTTTTGGAGCATTTTTTCAGCTCTTAAGGAATCTCTTCTGTGAATTAATTGTACTTTTGATGCAAATTTTGTAAGGAACATTGCTTCTTCAACTGCAGCATTTCCTCCACCTACAACAGCAACTGTTTTTTCTTTAAAGAAAAATCCATCGCATGTTGCGCAGGCAGATACACCAAAACCTCTAAATTTTTGTTCAGAGTCGATATTTAACCATCTAGCTTGAGCTCCAGTTGAAATAATAATTGAATCTGCGGTGTACTTTTTGCCACTATCTCCAATAGCTTCAAATGGTTTAGATTTTAAATTTACGGATGAAATATGATCTTGAATCATTTCTGTTCCTACGACTTCAGCCTGTTCTTTCATTTGTTCCATCAGCCATGGCCCTTGTATTACCTTGGCAAACCCCGGATAATTTTCAACATCAGTTGTAGTTGTTAATTGTCCCCCTGGCTCCATGCCTGAAACCATAATCGGTTTTAACATTGCTCTTGCAGCATAAACTGCAGCAGTGTATCCAGCTGGGCCAGATCCAATTATTAACACTTTTGTGTGTTTAGTTGGATTTTGATTCATATCAAAGCTATATAGTAATTTATGTCTAAATTAAAAGGGTTATTATTAACAGAAGGAATGCACGGAATGGTGAGCCAAGTCGAAGGATTAGCTAAGGCTTTAGACTTAGATTTTATACACGAAAAAATTGAACTTAATAATTTTTGGAAATTTTTACCTCCAAAGATAACTCCAACACAAAATTTTGTTTTTAAAAATAAAATAGAACAATATTTTAATATTGTAATATCTTGCGGTAGAAAAAGCGTTATACCGTCAATATATTTAAAAAATAAATATAAAAGTAAAATTGTCAATATTCACATTCAAAACCCAAAAGTATCATTGAAAAATTTTGATTTTGTTGTAGTTCCAGAACATGATGGTTTAACGGGAAAAAATGTTCTAACCACCAAAGGTGCAATTCATTATTTAACAAAAGATGAATTGGTTTTAAGTCAAAATTATCTTAAATCTAAAATAGATCCAAAAAAAAAGATAGTTTCGCTTATTATTGGGGGCCCAAACAGATATTACAGCTACGATGATAATGTAGTGGATAACGTTTTTTTGAATATTAAGAAAAAATTTATACAAAATAATTATCAAGCTATAATTATACCTTCAATGAGAACGCCAAAAAAAATTATTGAAAAGGCTAAAAATTATTTTGACAATAATCAAATTATAATTTCAAATGTTGATAAAAAAGCCTATCTTTCTTCTTTACAGTTAGCAGACCATATTGTTGTAACTTGCGACTCTACCTCAATGATTTCCGAAGCAGCTTTAACTGGAAAACCAATATATGTTGCACAAATGCCCACTATAAAGAAAAATCATAGGTTTAAAGACTTTTTCAACTTATTTGAGAGTTTAAATATTATTAAAAATCTTGGTGCACCCATTGAAAACTGGAATTATGAAAAATTAGATGAAACTCAAAGAGTATCGAGTTATATAAAAGATAAAATTGAAAAACATGACTTTTCTTAATTCAATATTAAATAAATCAAAAAAATCTGACACTCCTTTTACACACTGGGAGTACAAAGAAGCATTATCAGAAGAGGCAATACAAGAAATAATAAACGCAGATATAGTTGATGTTAATAAACATAACTTAACATACGATGGAACCAGAGCAATAGATGATGGTGCACCAGAATTTAGGGAAGGCATATCATCAGGAGGTAAGGCCATAAAATTTAGATGCTTTGTAACAAAAGAAAATGCTCAAAATTTTCCTCACTTAGTAAAATTTATCAAAGAATTACAATCAAAAGAAACCTGTCAAACAATTTCTAAATTAATTAAAAAAGATTTATCTAATTCATATGTGAGAGTTGAGGTTATTTGTGATAGGAAAGGATTTTGGTTGAAACCTCACTGCGACATTAAGGAAAAAATTTTATCAGGCTTAATATTTGTTAACAAATTAAATGAGTCTGAAGATTTAGGAACAGATTTATATAATGAAAAATTAGAGAAAGTTAAGACTGTCCCATATAAAAATAATTATGGGTATTTTTTTACTAGCGGACCAAACACTTGGCATGGTATGGAAAAAAAGGAAATACTTAAAGAGAGACGTTGCTTGCAAGTAAATTACGTAACATTCCCAACAGACTGGAAAGTGGAGTAGTTAAATATCTTGAATAGAGGTTGCAGTTATTACTTTTGTTTTTAGAGACCTGATGCCTTTTAAACAAGCTTGTGCTGTTGACATATTAGTACAATAAGGAACTTTGTTTATTAGAGTTGCTCTTCTTAAGGCAATTGCATCATTAAGACGATGTTCGCTTTTTCCACCTCCAGTATTGATTACTAAAGCAATTTTTTTTGAATTTAATATGTCAACAATATGTGGAGACCCTCCACTAACCTTATTTATTTTTTTGCATTTCATGCCATGTCTGCGTATGAAGTTTGCTGTTCCTTCTGTAGCAGACAGTGTAAAATTTAATTTTAATAATTGTTTAGCTAAATCAACACCTTCTTCTTTGTGGCTGTTTTTTAGAGATATAAATGCTAGTCCTTTAGTGGGCAATGAATTTGCTGAAGCTATTTGACTTTTAGCGTAAGCTAAACCAAAATCTTTATCTAATCCCATAACTTCTCCAGTTGACTTCATTTCAGGTCCTAAAAGCACATCTACATTTGGAAATTTATTAAATGGAAAAACAGCTTCTTTAACCGCATACATATTTTTATTTTTATTTTTTAAATTAAATTTAGACAACTTTTCTCCTGCCATTATTCTTGAAGCAATTTTAGCTAGAGGAATTCCTTTAGCCTTTGACACGAATGGAACCGTTCTACTTGCTCTTGGATTAACTTCAATAATGAAAATTTGATCTTTTTTTATTGCATACTGCACATTCATGAAACCTTTAACTTTTAATGCTAATGCTAATTTTTTTGTTTGACTTTTAATTTCTTCAATTAATTCTTTTTTAATAGCAATTGGAGGCAAACAGCATGCAGAGTCACCAGAGTGTATACCTGCTTCTTCAATGTGTTGCATGATGCCAGCAACAAAAACTTCTTTGCCATCTGAAATAGCATCCACATCAACTTCCATTGCATTATTTATAAATTTATCAATTAAAATTGGATTATTTTCTCCAGCTTTAAACGCTTCTTCAACAAAATCTTTTAGTTGGCTTTTTTCATAGACTATTTCCATAGCTCTTCCGCCTAACACATATGAAGGTCGAACCATCAATGGTAGTCCAATTTTTAAAGCGATTTTAATTGCCTCATTATAAGTTTTTGCGATAGCACTTTTTGCTTGTTTTAGTTCCAGTTTTATTAATAGATTTCTAAATCTATCCCTATCTTCCGCTAGATCGATTGATGAATATTGTGTTCCTATTATAGGCAGTGAATTTTGATGAAGAAATTTTGCTAATTTTATAGGAGTTTGTCCTCCAAATTGTGCAATTATTCCGATCAAATTTCCTTTTGATTTTTCCTTTAATATTATGTTGTAAACATATTCTTCTATTAGAGGTTCAAAATATAATCTATCGCTTGTATCATAATCAGTAGAAACAGTTTCTGGATTACAGTTTATCATTATGGTCTCAAACCCAGCTTCTTTTAAAGCATAACTTGCTTGGCAACAGCAATAATCAAATTCAATTCCTTGACCTATTCTATTTGGTCCACCACCTAAAATAATAATTTTCTTTTTTGAGGTTGGGTTAGCTTCACATTCAGTTTTTATTGAAAAGTTTCTTTGATATGTAGAATACATATAAGGAGTGAACGATTTAAATTCGGCCGCACATGTATCTACTTTTTTGTAAACTGGAAACACTTTAAGAGCAGTTCTTTTTAACCTAACAATTTTTTCATCAGTGTTAGAGAGTTCAGCAATTTTTTTATCAGAAAATCCTATAGATTTTAACTTATTAAAATCTTCAAATTTTTTTGGTATTCCTTTTTTCTTTATTTTGCCTTCTTCTTCTACAATTTGTTTTATTTGTTCTAAAAACCACGGATCAATGCCAGAGAATCTTTGGATTTTTTTTAAATTTATTTTTTTTCTTATTGCCTCAGCAACTAAAAGTATTTTATTTGGAATATTTATTTTTAGTTTTTTCTCTATTTCTTTTTTATTAAGTTTAAAAATTCTATCTAAACCTGAAAGACCAATTTCTAAAGATGACAATGCTTTTTGAAGAGATTCTTTGAAGTTTCTTCCAATTGCCATTGCCTCTCCTACAGACTTCATTGATGTTCCTAAAATAGCTGGAGACTGGGAAAATTTTTCGAAAGTAAACCTAGGAACTTTAGTTACCACGTAATCTATGGTCGGCTCAAACGAAGCAGGAGTTGTTTTGGTTATTTCATTTTTTAATTCGTCAAGCGTGTATCCCACCGCCAATTTTGCTGCAATTTTTGCAATAGGAAACCCTGTTGCTTTGGATGCTAAGGCTGACGACCTTGAAACTCTTGGGTTCATTTCAATTATAACCATTCTTCCATTCTTTGGATTTATTGCAAACTGAACATTTGATCCACCAGTTTCAACACCAATTTTTCTTAAACATGCGATAGATGCATTTCTCATTACTTGGTATTCTTTATCTGTAAGTGTTAAAGCTGGAGCGATTGTAATGGAGTCACCGGTATGAATACCCATAGGGTCTACATTTTCTATTGAGCAGATTATTATGCAGTTGTCATTTTTATCTCTAACAACTTCCATTTCAAATTCTTTCCATCCTTCGAGGCATTCTTCTATTAAAACCTGATTAACCGGTGATTCATGTAAACCATTTTTGACTATTTTAAAAAAATCATTTTTGTTTTTTGCAATACCACCGCCCAGTCCACCTAAAGTAAATGCGGGTCTAATTATTGCAGGCAAACCAATTTTTTTTAAAACTCCGGGTGCGTCTTTATATTTATTGATAATTTTTGATTTAGGAAGATCCAAACCAATATCAAGCATATTTTTTCTAAACTTTTTTCTATCTTCAGCATTTTCAATAGCTTTGGATTTTGCTCCAATAAGTTCAATTTTATATTTTTTTAAAATACCTTTTTTCTCAGCTTCCATTGCTAGGTTTAGAGCTGTTTGACCCCCCATTGTCGGCAAGATTGCATCGGGTCTTTCTTTTTGAATTATTTTTTCTAAAATTTCCAAAGTAATGGGCTCTATATAGGTTTTGTGAGCAACATTAGGGTCAGTCATAATTGTTGCTGGGTTAGAGTTAATTAAAATAACTTTGTAACCTTCATCCTTCAAAGCTTTACAAGCTTGTGTTCCTGAATAATCAAACTCACATGCTTGACCAATTACTATTGGTCCTGCACCTACAACTAAAATTTTTTTAAGATCTCTTCTTTTTGGCATTTTTTTTCATATTGTTAATAAATTCTTGAAACAAATAAACACTGTCTTGAGGACCAGGGTTAGACTCGGGGTGATATTGCACAGAGAATACAGGTTTATTTTTTAATCTAATTCCTTCAATGCAACCATCAAATAACGATGTATGAGTTATTTGAATATTTTTTGGTAAACTTTCTTTAACTATTTCAAATCCATGATTTTGGCTTGTAATTTCAACTTTATTTTCAATTAAATTTTTAACAGGATGATTTGCACCTCTATGACCCAATTTCATTTTTTTTGTTTTTGCGCCAAGCGCCAAGGCTAATATTTGATGACCAAGACAAATTCCAAAAACAGGTAAATTTTTTTTTATTAATTCTTTAATTATAACAATAGCATATTTTCCTGTTGCAGCAGGATCTCCAGGTCCATTAGACAAAAATATACCATCAGGCTTTAACTTTAGTATTTTTTCAACGCTTGTTTTGCATGAAACAATATTAACTTTACAATTAAAATCTGAAAAATATCTTAAAATATTTTTTTTAATTCCATAGTCTACAGCAACAACATTTAATGACTTAGTTTTATTTTTTATGTATCCACTTTCTTTTTTCCAAGTTTTAAATCCACTCCATACATAATTTTTTTTAGTTGTTACTTTTTCTGCTAAATCTAAATTTTTTAAACCACCCCATCTCGTGGTTAGATTTATTAATTTGCCAATATTAAATTTTCCATTTTTAGATAAAGAAATTGTTCCTTTGGGAGCTCCTTTATCTCTAATCCAGTTAGTTAAACTTCTCGTATCGAATCCTGTTATACCAACAATTTTATTTCTTTTAAGCCACAAATCTAAATTTGTTAACGATCTATAATTTGAAGGATTTGTAATATCAGAATTAAAAATAACTCCTTTTGTCCAAATTTTGTCAGACTCATGATCTTCTTTGTTGGTTCCTACATTCCCGATGTGAGGAAAAGTAAAATTAATTATTTGTCCTGCGTAAGAAGGATCAGAAATAATTTCTTGGTAACCAGTTAAAGATGTATTAAAACACACCTCTCCAGTTGCTGTGCCCTGGTAACCAATGCCAAAACCTTTAAAAAATGTTTTGTTTTCAAGAACTAAAATGCCTGTGTGAATCCCGGAGATTTTTTTTGAGTTATTTTTTTTTGCTTTTTTCTTCAATTACAACTCATGAGTTAAAGGTTAATACAATAAAACCCTAATTACCGCAACGATCTAATGTGGAAAAATTAAAAAATTTTCTTTTGAACAGCATTGTCTTTAAAGTAGATTAAAAAAATGTCATTAAAAGATAAAATCAATAACAACTATCAAAATTCTTTAAAAAACAAAGACAAAACGGAGATATCAACCTATAGGTTAATTCTATCAGGTATTAAAGATATTGATATTGCTAATCGTTCTGGACCAAATAAGAAAGAGACTGACGATTCAGATATTAAAAAACTTTTAAAAAAAATGATTAAGCAGAGAGTTGAGTCAATAGATATTTATAAAAAAAATAATAGGAAAGATTTGTTGGAAGTAGAACAAAAAGAACATGATATTTTATTAAGTTTTTTGCCAAAACAATTAACCGATGAAGAGACAAAGAAAATTTGTTCTGAGTTAGTTAATTCACTGGGTGCAAGCTCCATAAAAGATATGGGGAAAGTTATGGGTGAATTAAAGAAAAATTATTCAGAAAATTTAGATTTTGCTAAGGCAGGTTCTTTACTTAAAGAGTTATTAAATAAATAATTATGAAGTATCCAAAAGAATATTTAGATGAAATTAAAACACGTTTAAAAGTTTCTGCAGTTGTGTCGAGAGCAGTAAATTTAAAAAAACGAGGAAAAGAATTTGTTGGACTATCTCCTTTTAAAACAGAAAAAACACCTTCGTTTACAGTTAATGACGATAAAGAATTTTATCATTGTTTTGCAACATCAGAACATGGAAACATATTTGATTTTGTGATGAAAACTCAGAATCTTAAGTTTGGAGAAGCAGTAAAATTTTTAGCTAATCTAGCTGGTATGCGTCCTTATACATTTTCAAAACAAGACGAAGAAAGAGAAAAGCAATGGAAGGAATACAGTTCAATTTATAATCAATATGTTCAATTTTATCATGAAGAAATTTTAAAAAATGAAGAAGCAAGCTTAGCTCGAGAATATTTAAAAAAAAGAAATCTGTCAAAAGAAGAGGTTACAAAATTTAAAATTGGTTATGTAAAAAGACAACCAAGCTTTTATGAAAGACTTAAAAATCAATTTAGTGAAAAAGTTTTAACAGAAAGTGGGCTTTTTTATTTTGATGAAAAGAATAAATTTTTTGTAGAGAGATTTAGAGATAGAATAATTTTTCCTATAAATAATATTTCCGGACAACCAATTGGAATTGGAGGAAGAACCTTTCAAGATAAAAATTATTTAGCAAAATATATAAATTCTCCTGAAACTTCTTTTTTTAAAAAAGGTTCTAATTTGTATAATTTGGATTTAGCTAGAAAATTATCGAATAAAATAGATCATGTTTATCTCGTTGAGGGCTATATGGATGTGATCGGATTGAGTAAAAATAGAATTGAAAATGTTGTAGCAAATTTAGGAACTTCACTAACAGAAAAACAAATATTAGTTTTGAATCAGTTTTTTGAAGATATAATTATTTGTTTTGATGGAGATCAAAGCGGCTATAAAGCAGCTTTAAGAGCAGCAGAAAACTCTATTAAAGAATTAAAACCAGAAAAAAAAATTTCTTTTTTACTTTTACCTGAGAAAGAGGATCCAGATAGTTTTGTCAATAAAAACGGCAAGGATGCTTTTACAAAATTTACAAAAGAAAATAAAGTCCCAATTCACAAATTTATTTTTAATCATTATATTAAACAAACTAATGATGATCCATCTTCTATGGCTATTTTTGAAAAAAAATTAAGAACTGTTGCTAACACTATAAAAGATAATTTTATTAAGAAATATATTTTGGAATATTTTTTAGAGCAGATTTCTTTGTTAACTCCATATTCTAATATTGGAAAGAAAAAATTTTACCATAAAAAAAACAAATCTTTAAAAACTACTCAGAAATATTTTAATGAAAGTAAATCTTTAAGCCAAATAGAGTTAAAAGAATTTTCTCTTTTATATATTGTATTGAACAAACTTAGTATTTTTCAGGAAAAAATGCATTTAATTGAAAATGTAAAATTTTTTACTAATGAAAATAAATTAGTTTTAGAAAAAGTTTTACAGGAATTAAAAACTAAAGAAAATTTAAAATTAGACGATTTATTATTAGACAAACAATTGATATATAAAATTTTTAAATTTGCATCAATTAAACATATTCTAAATAATAATAAAAATAATGAAGACAAAACTCTAGAGCTATTAGAAGAGATCAAGAGAGATTTAAAAAATTACGAATTAGAGTATAGAATAGAAGAGCTAGAATCAAAATTTTCAAAAGACTTGAGTGAAAATACTTTTAATGAAATAAGGGAACTAAAAAAATTACAAAATATCAATTAAATCATCTAAATTAAAAGTGGATTTTTGTAAAATTGTCATTATATAGGTCTTTCGAATTTTTTATTTTATTGTGGAAAGAATTATTACAAAATCATTTGCAAGATTAATGGGCAGAGGTGTCCATAGAGGTTTTATAACTCATGAAGAGTTAAATAAATCTTTAGGAAAAAGAAATCTTTCCGGTCAAAATCTTGAGCAAGCATTTCTGCACATACTTAACGAAAAAATAAGTTTAGTAGAAAAAAAATCTGATTTTAAGGTTTTAAGAAAAAAAGAAAGCTCATCAAAAGAAGAAGGTAAGTCAATCGAGAAGAGTGATGACCCAATAAGGATGTATCTTAGAGAAATGGGCGGGGTAGAGTTGCTTTCTAGAGAAGGAGAAATTGCAATTGCAAAAAGAATAGAGGCTGGAAAAGATGTAATGTTAAACGCATTGTCACAAAGCCCGATTACCGCGCAGCAGTTTTATGAGTGGAATACAAAACTTCAAAATGATGAAATTTTAGTTAGAGAAATAATTGATATAGATACAAATTATATGGAAGATGAAACAAATAGTTCACTTTCCAAACAAAAAAATTTAGATGAAAATAATGAAAAGAAAAAAGAGGAAGAAAACAATGAAACCAGAGATGAATCTGAAGATGAATTCAACCCAACTCTTGCCGCCATGGAGTCGGAAATTAAACCAAAGGTTTTACAAACTGTAAATACTTTAACTAAAGACTATGGAAAGTTAACAAAATATCAAAAAGAAAAATTAGATTGTGTTTTAAAATCCGCAAACTTTTCTATTTCAAAAGAAAAAAATTATCAAAAAATTGTTGCTGATATACTTGAAAAAATAAAATCACTTCAATTATCACCTTCAATCTTAGAAGAGTTAGTCCAAAAACACTATATCGAGAATAAAAAAATTATTTCCTTGGAGGGAAATCTTTTAAGGTTAGCAATGCAAAACAAAATCAACAGAAATGAATTTATAAAATTTTATATAGGGAATGAAATTAATCCAAATCTTAAATCTTTTCTTGATACAAATGCTGCATGGAAAAGTTTCTTTCAAAAGAATAAAAATGAATTTAAAAATATTAGAGACAGACTTGTTGAATTAAGTCATAAACTTGGAATTTCTGTAACTGATTTTAAAAAATTAGTTAGCAGAGTCCAAAAAGGTGAAAAAGAGTCCAGAATAGCAAAGAAGGAAATGGTTGAAGCTAATCTCAGGTTGGTAATTTCAATTGCAAAAAAATATACTAATAGAGGATTACAATTTTTGGATCTTATTCAAGAAGGAAATATTGGCTTAATGAAAGCAGTTGATAAATTTGAGTATAGGAGAGGCTATAAGTTTTCAACATATGCAACTTGGTGGATTAGACAAGCAATCACAAGATCAATAGCTGACCAAGCAAGAACAATTAGAATTCCAGTCCATATGATAGAGACAATTAATAAAATAGTTAGAACACAAAGATTGATTTTGAGTGAATTTGGAAGAGAAGCAACCCCTGAAGAATTAGCTAAAAAATTAAGAATGCCTTTAGAAAAAGTAAGAAAAGTTTTAAAAATATCTAAAGAACCAGTTTCTTTAGAAAAGCCGGTTGGTGACGAAGAAGATAGTAGTTTGGGAGATTTTATAGAAGATACAAAAGCTTTGGCACCCCTAGAACAAGCTATCAAAGCAAATTTAAGCGAAGCAACAACAAAAATATTATCAACTTTAACACCTAGAGAAGAAAGAGTTTTGAGAATGAGATTTGGAGTGGGTATGAATACAGACCATACATTAGAAGAAGTTGGTTTGCAGTTTTCAGTTACTAGAGAAAGAATTAGACAAATAGAAGCTAAAGCTCTTAGAAAATTAAAACATCCGAGTAGATCAAAACAGCTAAAAAGTTTCTTAGAAAGTTAAAGGGCCTTTAGCTCACTGGTTAGAGTACTGCATTGACATTGCAGGGGTAGTTGGTTCGATCCCAACAAGGCCCACCATTAAATACTTGATTGATTATAATTTAAAAACAAAGTAGAAAGATGTTCGATTAGGGCCTGTAGCTCAGTTGGTTAGAGCAGTACACTCATAATGTATTGGTCCCAGGTTCGAGTCCTGGCGGGCCCACCAGATTTATTTATTAATAAATTCTTTTAAGCTAGAAAATAATGCGTTTATATTTCCGTCATTGCTTTGAATAATTGAGTTAAACTCTTCCTTTTGAGTTCTTGCAAGACTTAAACCTTCGATTATTAAATCTCTTATTAAAGGTTTTTCTGGATTTTTTGTATAAATTCTCCAATCTATTTTAACCTCAGGTCTTTCATCTGTAGCGATCAATACACTTGATACCATCGTATATTTTTCATTTATTTTTTCTTGAGAAATTACATCAATTTTAGGATTGGAATATTCAGCCAACCTGCTTGAAAAGCTTTTTAAAAAATATTTGTTGAAAAGTTCAGAATACTCTTTTTTTTGCTGGTCATTTAAATTTTTTCTATGTTTTCCAAGTGTATAAAAACCTATTCCCATTATATCAACAGTATCAACCGCAACTTCTTTAAGTTTTTCTATTTTTTCTTCTTTAGAAAAATTATCACTTAATATTGCAGAAGCCCTATTAACTGTAGACTGAACGAAAATATTTGGTTCTATAGAGTATGCATTTTTTATAAGACTAAAAAAAAAGAAAAAAATAACTAACAAATATATTTTTTTTTTAAAATACATTAATATCTTGGAATTAATTTGAGCTTACTTCGTCCCAGTCGCTATCATCTTGGGTTTTCGTTGTTTTTTGTGAATTTAATATTTTTTGCTGTCTATCTTGTAGATATAAGCTTTTTACTGATGCGTAAAAGTCCATTGAGTTTTCTTCTAAATTATCTATTGCGTCTAAATTTTTTGCTCTAAAGTCAACTCCAGAAGTTCCTTTGCTTATATAGTAATCAGAATCTTTAAAATATTGAGTATCATTTTTTACTGTAACATTATACCAAGGGTCACCACCAAACATTCCAAACACTGTTCCAAATGTGTCTCTAGCAGTAGAAGGACCTAGAATTGGTAATACTAAATAGCATCCGGGTCCAGAACCCATTACCCCAAGTGTTTGCCCATAGTCTTCTTTTTCATATTTTTCAAAACCCATACCCGTTGCTACATCAAACATTCCTAATATTCCAATCGTCGAGTTAATACCTAATCTTGCTAGGTTTGTTCCCGCTTTACCCAAGTCTCCTTGAAGAGCATTGTTTGGTATTGTAACCAGGTTTGAAAGGTTATTCAGAAAGTTGCTAGTTATAGTTCTAACACCATTTGGTAACTTTCTATAACCTAATGCAATTGGTCTTAAAATTGCTTTATCAAGACCCTGGTTAAAACTAAAACTCGCTCTATTAAACCCTTGAGAGCAATCTTTAATATTTGTTGGATCGTTATTATCAGCATTTACAGCAAAAGCCATACAAACACTCAATAAAGATATGATCAAAATTTTTTTCATTTTATTCAAGTATGTGTATAATAACATAATTTTTAATGCAAATTTAGTATTAAATATCAATGTCTTTAAAAACAACAATAAACTACTCACCAAATTTTAATATAAAAAAAAGATCGAAAAAAAGCATAAAATTTTTAGTTTTTCATTATACTGGAATGAAAAGTGAAAAAGGAGCAATCAAAAAACTAACTAACATTCAATCTGAAGTTGCAAGTCATTATTTAATTAAAATCGATGGTGAAATAGTTATTTTTGTACCTGATTTATATGTTGCTTGGCATGCCGGAGTTTCAGCTTGGAAAAAGTTTAATTTTTTAAATAAAAATTCCATCGGAATTGAAATAAGCAATCCTGGCCATCAGTTTGGTTACAAAAAATTTTCCTCAAAACAAATAAGTTCTTTAATAAAATTAAGCAAATTTTTGATAAAAAAATATAAGATAAATAAAAAAAATATTTTGGGTCATTCTGATATAGCTCCCTTGAGAAAAAAAGATCCAGGAGAAAAATTTCCATGGGAATATTTGGCAAAAAAAAATGTGGCTTTCTGGCATAATTTAAATAAAAAAAAATTGAATAAAGTTAGAAATAAAAAATGTAACAAAATGTTAAAGAATAAGTTTTTTGTTTATTTATCTAAAATTGGATATTCCAAAAATTATAAGAAACAGAATGAAAAACTTCTTATAAAAGCCTTTCAAAGACGATTTAGACCGCAGTTGATCAATGGTATAATTGACCAAGAATGCTTGTTAATAAGCAAAAATCTCGCATAGAAATATACCTATTATTTTCTTGAAAATTGAATATTTATGCATAGTTTGTGTGTGCCAGATAAACGACTTATCGCTTTAAATTATTTTAAAGAGGAAAGTCCGGGCTCTACAAAGACGCAGTGCCAGGTAATTCCTGGCGGGGGTAACCCCAGGGATAGTGCCACAGAAAATAAACCGCCTCATCAAGGCAAGGGTGAAAAGGTGTGGTAAGAGCGCACCGGCTATATTGGTAACAATTAGCGCATGGAAAACCCCACTGGGAGCAAGACTGAGTAGAGATGACATTGTTGAAAAACTAAAAGCTGTCTTTGGCTAGTCATCAGGGTTAGTTGCTTGAGCTTAAGAGTGATCTTAAGCCTAGATAAATGATAGGTTTAAATGACAGAACCCGGCTTATAGTTTATCTGGCATTGTTATTTACAACAAAAAAAACCCCCATTACCAACTGCGTTCTCTTTTTGATTCATTTTTGAATCGTATTCGTTCCTTTTTTTCTCTTAAAAAGTTGATTTTGCTTAAATATAAAGGTAGTCCACAACACCTTGTAGTAGCTAAAAATGTTGCAACAAATCACCTAAAATTAGATATTGACGCGTAGGTTGAAAACCCATAATATCCCATATATTCCCAAATAAGGGAATAAGGGAATTTATGAGATATGTTTTTATCGACGTACGAGAACAAACTGGACAAAAAAGGAAGGGTGTCTGTGCCTGCTAGCTTTAGATCACACCTTTCAAACTTAGGCTACAATGGAGTAGTTTGTTATCCATCATTTAATAATCAATCAATAGAAGCTTGGCCGCAAGACAGAATAGAAAAAATTTCAAATACAATTGATGCTTTAAATCCTTTTGAAGAAAAGAAAGATTATTTTGCAACATCAATACTGTCTGAAAGTATTAATTTACAATTTGATAGTGAAGGAAGAATTTCCTTAACACCAAAACTATTAAAACACGCCAAAATTAAAAATAGCATGTTATTTGTTGGCCAAGGAAAGACGTTTCAAATTTGGGAGCCAACTGCATTTGAAAAATTTAAGGTCCAGGCAAGAAAAAAATCTAATATAAATCGAGCTAGCCTTAAATGGGAGGAGGCGAGTAAGAAATAATGGGAAAGATGGAACAATATATTTTAATGCAAAAGATAGAAAATCAACAATACAAATGTTTACGCATGATAGAAAAATCTATCAAAGGTACTTGGGCATTTAATTTTTGGACTAACACCTTCAATAAGTTAGATAAAAACTACAACTTAATAAAAAATGGAGAGGTAATAAATGACAATAAATTTTAAAACACCGGATATAAGAGAATTAAAACCAAGAATATTAGTTCTTGGAGTTGGAGGAGCTGGAGGAAATGCAATTAATGGAATGATCGATGCTGGCCTACAAGGAGTTGAATTCATAGCAGTAAATACAGATGCTCAAGATTTAAAACATAGTAAAGCAAAACAAAAAATTCAAATAGGTTTAAACTTAACAAAAGGTTTGGGAGCTGGATCAAAATTAGATATTGGTCAGGCTGCCGCTGATGAATCTTTAAATGATATCATTAATGTGTTGCAAGGTGCAAATATGGTTTTTATAACAGCAGGAATGGGAGGCGGAACAGGAACTGGATCTGCTCATGTAATTGCAAGAGCAGCTAAAGAACTTAATATTTTAACTGTTGGCGTTATTACTCTACCATTCTTATATGAAGGGCCTTCTAGAATGAGAAGAGCTCAACAAGGTTTAGAAGAGTTAAGAAAACATGTTGATACAATTATAGTTATACCAAATCAAAACTTATTTAAAGTTGCAAGTGAACAAACTACTTTTGAAGAATCGTTTGAACTTTCAAATCATGTGTTGTTACATGGGGTTCAAAGCATCACTGACTTAATGGTAAGACCTGGTCTTATTAATTTAGATTTTGCAGATGTAGAGCATGTTATGAGCTCGATGGGTAAAGCTATGATGGGAACGGGTGAAGCTGAAGGTGAAGGTAGAGCTGCAAAAGCAGCCGAGATGGCCATAACCAATCAGTTAATTGATGATTATACTTTAAAAGGTGCCAAGGGATTATTAGTTAATATTACTGGAGGCAAAGATTTAAAACTTTTTGAAGTTGATGAAGCTGTTAATAAAGTAAGAGCCGAAGTTGATCCAGAAGCAGAATTAATTATTGGTGCAATCACAGATCCAGCTCTTGAGGGCATTATGAGAGTTTCAATAGTTGCAACAGCATTAGACGGACAACAACCAGAGTCAAAATCAGTTATAAATATGGTTCATAGAATACAAAATAGAAACCCTGGTTACTCTGATTTTTCGAATATTAATAATTCAAATGCTTTTAATTTTTCAACCACTATGACAAATACAATGACAAGCGGAGCAAATGCTTTAAAACTTGAAAATGAAGTTTTAACTGAAGAAGAAACATCGTCATCTGGTCTAGTTGATGCACATGTACTAAATGCAGAAGATACAAGTATTAATACTGAAAATCATCAGGAAGAATCAATATCTCCAACATTAGAAGAAGTTAAAGAAGAGATTAATGAAAAGCCTTCAAACGGTTTAGAAAATTTTGGAATTGAAGAAGAAACTCCAGATCTTTTTAATTCGAATGAAGAAAACTCAGTCACAGAAATTATATCTTCAGAAAATGATGAAGATAATGAAGATGAGTTTGAAATACCCGCTTTTTTACGAAGACAAAAAAACTAATGGTCTTCGGAAAAATAAATGTGTGCCACCATAATACCGGAAAAGCATATGCATTACCCGGTATTGCTAAATGAAATTATTAGCATTATTTCCCCTCAATATGGTGGCACATTTATTGATTGCACATTCGGCCAAGGTGGCTATTCATCAAAAATTTTAGAATTTTCTAATACTAAAATAATTGCCCTAGATAGAGATAAAGATACATTAAAACAGTCTTTAGATTTAAAAAGAAATTATGAAAACAGATTTATATATAAAAATTTAAAGTTTAGTCAGTTAGCCAATTTAAAGCTTAAAAATGAAAATATAAAAGCAGTTATATTTGATCTTGGATATTCCTATACACAAATAAAAGATAAAAAAAAGGGACTTTCTTTTGATTCAAAGGGAGAGCTAAATATGAAAATGGGACTAAATGAATTTTCAGCTTCTGATGTAATTAATAAGCTTGATGAAAAGAAATTGGAAAAAATATTCAAATTTTTTGGCGAAGAAAGAGAGAGTAAAAAAATTGCAAGCACGATTGTTAAAGAAAGAAAAAGTAAAATAATAAATACTGAAAATTTAGTAAAAATAATTGAATCAACTAAAAAAATAAAAAGCTACAAAACTCACAGTGCCACAAAAGTTTTTCAAGCTCTTAGAATTTTTGTTAATAAGGAGATTAGCGAATTGATTTATGGACTTGCAAATGCAACAAAAGTTTTAAAAAAAGACGGAACTATTGTTGTAGTTAGCTTTCATTCAATAGAAGATAAAATAGTTAAATATTTTTTTAGAAGTTTATCTGAAGCAAAAAGTGTTTCAAGGTATATGCCAAAAAATAGTCCTAAAAAAAACTTACTTAATGTTCTTGTTAAAAAACCTATTTTACCATCCCACAAAGAAATAAAAGAAAACCCTCCCTCAAGATCAGCTAAATTAAGGTATGCAATTAAAAAACAGGATGTTTATGAATTTGAAACTGACATTTTGGATAAATTTAAGTACCTAATAGATATTGAAAATTATTCAAAAAAATTATGAAAAAAATATTTTTATTTTTTGCCGTAATTTTTTTAATTGTAACAACAACTTTAATAAAAAATTCTACAAAAAAATTAGAAAATCAAATTTTTACTACAAAAGAGAATATTAGCGTTTTAAAAGATAAATATGAACTAGTTTTACTAGACTATAATTATTTAACTAGTCCAAAGAAGTTGTTGGATTACCAATTTCAGTATTTTGAAAAAGAGTTAACCAATATTGATATAAATGACATTAAAGAATTAATTGTAAAAAATGATAAAATACTGATTCAAAATTTTAATCAATTAAATAATGAGTAGCGATAATTTTGAAAGGATAGTATTAGAAAATTATGAAAATGAATTTTCATTTAAAAGGAATAAATCTAATTTAAATATTACATTCAACAGAATTGCTTTTATATTTTTTATTTTTTTAATTATCTGCATCTTATATTCAATCCGAGTTTTATATTTAGGAAATTTGCATTCTAAAATAGACACAAATTTTACCCATCCTATTAAATCTAATTATAGAGCAAATATAATTGATAATAGCGGGAATTTTTTAGCCAAATCTGTGAGAACAATAGATATAGGAATACATCCAAATCTTGTTATTGATAAAAAAAAACTTCTCATAAATTTAAAGTTGATTTTTCCAAATAAAAATTTCACAAAAATTAAAAAAAATCTTTATGGAAAAAAATATTTTTACCTAGAAAAAAAAATTAGCCAAGAAAAGTATGAGAAAATTCGTCTACTTGGGGAAAAATCAATTGAAGCTGAAGAAAAATTGTCAAGAGTCTACCTTCAAGAAAATTTATTCAGCCACATAATTGGTCAAATAGACAATGACAATAATGGAATTTCAGGAATTGAGAAATTTTTTGATTATGAATTAAAAACTAGAAAAGAACCTTTGGTGTTAACAGTCGATACAGATATTCAATTTTTAATTAGAGAAGAGCTTTTAAAATTTCAAGATATTTTTAAAAACAAAGGAAGCGCAGCAATTTTGATGAATGTCAACAGTGGTAATATAATTTCAATGGTTTCTTTGCCCGATTTTAATTTAAATAAAAGAGAAGATATTAAGGATGTGAATTTTATTAATAGAGCCACAAAAGGAGTATACGAACTGGGTTCAGTTTTTAAAACGTTCACTATTGCAGCAGGAATTCATGAAAAAGAAATAGAACCAAGTACAGAGTTTAAAGATTTACCAAAAAGTATTACATGCGCTGGAAGACCAATAAGAGAATATGACAACAAAATTTCTTCAGATTTAACAGCAGAAGAAATTTTAATAAGATCTGGAAACATCGGGTCTGTAAGAATTGCACAAAAACTAGGAATTGAAAAATTCAAATCTTTTTTAGAAAGAATTGGAATTTTAAATAAAATTGAATTTGATATCGAAGAAGTTGGTCAACCAATATCATTTAGATGGGGTAAGTGTAAACTTGCTACATCATCTTATGGACATGGAATAACTACTACACCTCTACAACTAGCAAAAGGGTATGCAATTATAACTAATGGTGGCTATGATATAAAACCAACATTAATTAAAAAAAATTACCTCGAAACCAAAGTGAAAAATAAAATTTTAGATGACAGTGTTTCAAAGAAAATAAACCCAATTTTAAGAAAAATTGTATCTACCAAAGAAGGTACAGCAGGACTTGCTAATATAAAGGGGTATCAGGTGGGAGGGAAAACAGGGACAGCCCACAAAACTATAGAGGGTGGTTATGCAAAACAGAAAGTAAATACTTTTGCTGCTATTTTTCCAACATCTAAACCAAAATATGTTTTGATAGTTTTGCTTGATGAACCTAGGCCAAATAAAGAATATATTTATCATTATAAAGATGGCTCAGGTTTAAAGTATAAAGGAACACCTTATAATACTGCAGGATGGACATCGGTTGAAGTTGCAGGCAAAATTATAGAGAAAATTGGACCTATTTTAGCCACAAAATATATCAAAGTTAATTAAGCTCATGTTGATAGGCAATTATTTTCAAAATGTTAATATTAAATTTAAGAACCATTTTTTTTCAGGTTTAAGCTTTGATAGTTTTTCTTGCAAAAAAAATCATATTTTTTTCGCAATAAAAGGGAACCATTTTGATGGAAATAAATTCATTAATCATGCAGTCAAAAAAGGTGCAAGAACAATTGTATCTAGTAATAAATATGAAGGGAAAAAAAATAATGTACTTTTTATAAAATCATCAAACGTAAGAAAATTACTCGCTGAAGTTTCATCTAAAATTTATAAAAAAAAACCTAAAAATTTAATTGCAGTTACTGGCACAAATGGAAAATCATCAATTGTTAATTTTTATTTACAAATATTAAAATTTAATAAAAAAAAAGTTGCATCAATTGGAACTCTGGGAATTTATACAGCTTCAAAAAAAATTGAAGTTAAAAACACTACTTTAAACCCGTTAAAATTAAGTAAGCAGCTGGTAAAATTGAAAGAAAAAGGTATTGATAATTTGATATTGGAGGCATCTAGTCATGGCCTTAAACAATGCAGATTGGATGGTTTAAAATTCAAAACAGGAATATTTACCAATTTATCTCATGATCATTTAGATTATCATAAATCTTATAAAGATTATTTAGATTCAAAATTACACTTATTTAGAAAATTGTTAACAAAAAACTCAAATATAATTACAGATTTAGATATTCCGGAGTACAAAAAAATTAAATCAATTGCCCTAACAAAAAAATTAAAGTTACACACAATATCTAAAAAATATGGAGACTTATCAATCATATCTCACAAGTATGTTGGTGAAAAACAACTTGTTGAAATAAAATATAAAAAAAAAACATATAATTTTGAATTAAATTTAATTGGCAAAGTTCAATTAAAGAATGTTTTAATATCAATGATTGCCTCACACATAAGCAATATCGATTTTAAAAATATTGTAAATTTTGCTCATAAGATAAAACCTGTTTATGGTAGATTGGAAAAAGTTGGTTCAATAAAAAATAATTCTTCTGTAATATTAGATTATGCTCACACACCTGATGCATTAAAAACCTGTCTTCAAAATATAAAAGATCAATTTAAAAATAAAAAAATATCAATTGTATTTGGTTGTGGTGGAGATAGAGATAAATTTAAAAGACCATCAATGGGGAAAATAGCAAATGAATATTGTGAAAAAATTTATTTAACTGATGATAATCCTAGAAATGAGGATCCTAAAGAAATAAGAGCAATTATTAAGAAAAAAATTAACAAATCAAAATTATTTGATATCTCAAATAGAGGAAAAGCCATTGATAAAGCAATACAAAATTTATTAACTGGTGAAATTTTAGTTGTAGCAGGAAAGGGTCATGAAAAAATCCAGGACTATGGAAAGTTCAAAAAATTTTTTTCAGATAAAGAGTGCATTATTAAGTCTATTAGAAAAAAAAATAAAATTTTAAAAAATGATTTAAAATTTAATATTTTAAAAGAAACATCTCAAAACAAAAATCTTTTAATAAAAACAAAAATTAGAAAAGCTTCAATTAATTCAAAAGAAATTAAAAGGAACGATATTTTTTTTGCTATCAAAGGAAAAAACAATGATGGAAATAAATTTGTTAGTGAAGCCTTTAAAAAAGGCGCGTGTTTAGCCGTTGTAAATAAAATTAATAAATCGGAAAAAAAATACAAGCAGATTAAAGTAAAAAATAGTTTAAATTTTTTAACAAAAAATTCAGAAATTGTTCGGCAAAATACTTCTTCCAAAATTATTGCAATAACAGGAAGTTGTGGAAAAACTTCTTTAAAGGAAATGTTAAAAGAAATTCTTAGTAAATTTGGCAAAACATCATCTTCATTAAAATCATTTAACAATAAATATGGAGTTCCACTAAGTTTATTTAACTTAAATCCAAATCATGATTATGGGGTCTTTGAAATTGGTATGGATAAAAAAGGCGAAATTAACTTCTTATCTAAAATAATTAAACCTGATATTGGTATAATCACCAATATTTCATATGCACATGCTAAAAATTTCAAGAATATAAAACAAATTGCAATGGCGAAGTCGGAAATAATTAACAATATTAACCAAAATGGAGTTTTAGTATTAAATGCTGATGATGATTTTTTTCATTTACATAAAAAAATTGCCATAAAAAGAAAACTAAAGGTTCTTACTTTTGGTATGAATAAAAAGGCTAATGTTAGATTTAAATATATAAAAAAAGAAAAAAATAAATTTAAAATTTTAATAACAATAAAAATAAATATTTTTATATTTCTTGTAATTTTAAAAATTTTATTAAAAATTTATTAGCTACAATTACAATAATTTCTATTTTTAAAGATTCTACAAAACTAGACAAAAATATTTTTTATAACTTTAAAGTTCCAATAGGAAGAGGAGATGTTTCTAAAATAAGGTTTAAGGAAAAAAATATTTATCTAGTTGATGAAAGCTATAATTCAAATCCTTTATCCCTTAAATCGGCTATAGGAAATTTTAATTTAATAAAAACAAATAATAAAAAGCATATGATTCTAGGAGATATGTTGGAATTAGGCAAACATTCAAAAGCTTTACATCGACAAATAACACCAGTTATTAATTCAACCACAATAGATAAAGTTCATATATTTGGTAGTCATATAAAGGAAACCTATAGAAATGTTAGTTCAAGTAAAAAAGGTTTAATTTTAAAAGAAAGTTCACAAATAAATGATTTGATTAAAAACAAATTAAATAATAATGATTATCTAATGATCAAAGGATCTAATTCAACAGGACTTAACAAATTTACAAATCAACTGAAAAAATAAAAAATGCTTTATAGTTTATTAACCAGTCTTGTAGATACATTTTCATTTCTTAATGTATTTAAATATTTGACTGTAAGAACAGGTCTAGCTGTTTTTACATCTATGTTTGTGGTCTTTTTAATTGGAACGCCTTTTATAAATTTTTTTTCAGCAAGAAAAATTTTAGACCCTATAAGAGAAGATGGCCCAAGTGATCATATTATTAAAAAAATTGGCACGCCAACTATGGGAGGAGCTTTAATTTTATTAGGTCTTTTTTCTGGTATTTTACTTTGGGGAGATTTATCTAGTTATTTTGTTTGGTTTTTAATTTTTATAGTAGGCGGCTATGGTTTGTTGGGAGCTTATGATGATTACAGAAAAATAAAATATAAAAATTCTTCAGGAGTTTCATTTAAATTTAAATTTACAGTGCAAATTTTGATTGCTCTTATGGGTATAATTTTTTTAACTTATTTTTCAGATCATTCTGAACTTGAGTATTTATATTTTCCTTTTTTTAAGAATCTAATAATTAATTTAGGATGGTTTTTTATTCCTTTTTCAGTTTTTATAATAGTTGGTTCATCAAATGCAGTAAACTTAACAGATGGTCTTGATGGACTTGCAACAGTTCCGGTTATATTGGTTGCCAGCTGTTTTGCATTTATTAGTTATGTTACTGGAAATATAGTTTTTTCTGATTATCTTCAAATACCATATATTGAAGGAATTGGTGAAGCTTCAGTTTTTTGTGGCTCTATAATTGGTGCTTGTATAGGTTTTTTATGGTTTAACGCACCACCCGCAAAAATTTTTATGGGGGACACGGGCTCTCTAGCTTTAGGTGGTTCTTTAGGAGCGGTAGGCATTATTACAAAACATGAAATAGTTTTAGCTATTACCGGAGGTCTCTTTGTATTAGAGGCTGTTTCAGTAATTATTCAAGTTGGATCCTATAAACTTACTGGCAAAAGAGTGTTTAAAATGGCACCTATTCACCATCATTTTGAGAAAAAAGGATGGCCCGAGTCGACTGTTGTTATTAGGTTTTGGATAATATCAATTATATTAGCAATGATAGGTTTAGCCACTTTAAAATTCAGATAATGTTTAAAAAAAAAAAAATTTTTTTAAAAAAAAAAATTTTAATTTATGGTTTAGGAAAAACTGGAATATCTAGCTATATTTTTTTAAAAAAAAATAATGAAGTTTTTATTTTTGATGATAACAAAAAAACTTCAATTAATAAAAAAAATATTTTTAAAAGTCATTTTGATTATATTTTAATAAGCCCTGGTATAAATATTAAAAAATGCCTTCTTAAAAATTATATTAAAAAAAATTCAAAGAAAATTATTACAGATTTTGATGTTTTTTATAGCCACTATTATAAAAATATAAATATATCAATTACCGGAACAAATGGCAAATCAACAACAGCAAAAATTTTGTTTCATATTTTAAAAGATCAAAAAAAAGATGTTAGACTTGTGGGCAATATTGGAAATGCAATTCTAAATGAAAAAAGAATTTCTAATAAAACTATTTTTATTATAGAGGCTTCATCATATCAAATTGAATATAGTAATAATTTTAATGCGAAT
>CACFBW010000004.1 GCA_902564565.1 uncultured Pelagibacteraceae bacterium
GTTTTAAATAAATGAAAATAGAAGGAAAAGAATATCGTACAATTTGGTTTGAAAATAATACAGTAAAAATTATTGATCAAACCAAACTTCCTCATCAATTTATAATCAAAGATCTTAAAACAGTGAAAGACTCAATAAACGCTATAAAAAAAATGGAAGTTAGAGGGGCTCCTCTAATTGGAGCAACGGCCGCATATGGTTTAGTTTTATCAATATTGGAAAATAATGATCAATCATTTCTAAAAAAATCAGCAGATAATTTGATTAATTCAAGACCAACAGCAATCAATCTCAAGTGGGCTGTTGATAGAATGATGAAAAAATTATCAGGAGTTAATAGCGATAAAATTTTAGATATAGCAATAAATGAAGCTAAAGAAATTTGTGAAGAGGATATTAGATTTTGTGAAAACATTGGATTAAATGGATTAAAAATAATCGAGGAAATTTATAAAAAAAAGAACAGTGCAGTTAATATTTTAACTCACTGTAATGCTGGATGGCTAGCAACAATCAATTGGGGTACAGCTACATCACCAATATACCATGCTCATAAAAAAGGAATTCCTGTTCATGTTTGGGTAGATGAAACAAGACCAAGAAACCAAGGAGCCAATTTAACTTCTTATGAATTAAATGAAGAAGAAGTATCAAATACAATTATTGCAGATAATACAGGTGGAATTTTAATGCAAAGAGGAGAAGTTGATATGTGTATTGTAGGCACTGATAGAACTTTATCGACAGGAGATGTTGCAAATAAAATTGGAACTTATTTAAAAGCTCTAGCGGCACATGATAACAATGTACCTTTTTATGTAGCATTACCAAGTTCAACAATTGATTGGGATATAAAAGATTTTAAGTATATTCCGATTGAAGAAAGAAATTCAGAAGAGTTATCACATGTTGAAGGTTTGGATGAAAATAACAATGTTAAAAAAGTCTTAATTTACCCAAAAAAAAGTAAATCAATGAATTTAGCCTTTGATATAACTCCAGCTAAATATATTACTGGACTCATTACAGAAAAAGGTATTTGTGATGCTTCTAAAGATGGATTAGGAAAATTATTTAAATGAAAAAAAATATTTTAATTGTTATTTTTATAGTTGTTGGAATGATTCTTGCTTTAAAATTTAATGATCATAATAGAAATAAATCAATTTCTGCTTGTCTTGTTGCTCAAAAAATGGAATCTGAAAAAAAAGCTGAAAAATTTGATATAAATAAAGCAAAAAAACTTTGTGAGAAAATAATTAAAAAGAAATAATGGAAAACCTTAAGATAAAGGAAGATATAATAGAATTTGCACAAAAACTTAATTCTACAAACTTATCACCTCTTAGGTCTGGAAATGTTTCAGTAAAAGCTAATGAAAGCAATGTAGATGGTTTTTATATAACTCCATCTGGGAAAAAATATAATGATCTTAAGCCTGAAGATATAGTTTTTCTATCATTAAGCGAAAAAAAAGATTTTTTAAGATGGTTTAATGCTGGAAAAAAACCTTCATCTGAGTGGCGTTTTCACCAAGATATTTATGTAAATAAAGTAGACGCTAAGGCTATTGTTCATGCTCACTCTCCTCATGCTACAGCAGTGTCGTCCCACGGAAAGCCTATACCAGCTTTTCATTATATGGTTGCATTAGCAGGCGGAAATGACATTAGGTGTGCAGATTATGCAACTTTTGGAACATCAGAATTATCAAAAAACATTATCAACTCTTTAGAAAATAGAAAAGCTTGTCTGATGTCAAATCATGGTCAGGTTGCATTTGGACAAAATTTAAAACAAGCATTCGAGCTTGCAGAAGAAGTAGAAAATATTTGTCATCAATATATAATTGCTTTAAAGTTAGGTCAGCCCAAGATTCTTTCATCTTCAGAGATGGAAAAAATTTTGGATAAAGTAAAATATTATAAAAGTGAATAATTTTTTATGACTAAAGTTGGGGAGCACATAACGCTAGATATCATAGGGACTAAAAAGGAATACGAACCTTCGTTCTATGAAAAGTTGGTATATAAAATTGCTAAAAAAGCAAAAGTAACTGTTTTAGAAATATCCAAATACAAATTTAAACCTCAAGGCTTTACAATGGTTGCTCTGTTAGCTGAAAGCCATATCAGTTTTCATACATTTCCTGAAAATAATATTATTAGCTTTGACTTTTTTACTTGTGGAAAAATTTCACCTTCCGTTGCAATAGATATAATAAAGAAGGAAATCGAACACAAAAGAATAGTAAAAAAAGAATTCAACAGAGACACAATTGCTCTTTATCATGACATTTACAGCTCACCAGGTTTACGAAAATCATATGTAGTAAAAAATGTTCTTGAAGATTTTACCTCCAAGGTAGGACAACATATTGAAATTTTAGATTTGGAACAATTTGGAAAATCTTTGTTTATAGACAATGAAATCCAAGTAGCTACAACAGATGAACATCTTTATAGTGGTACATTTGTTAACGCTGGTTTAAAATTAAACAAAGACAAAGATACTGCGGCAATCATAGGTGGTGGAGATGGCGGAGTAGCTAGAGAATGTATATCGAAAGGTTTTGGATATATAGATTGGTTTGAATTGGACCCTGAAGTTGTTGATGTTTGTGAGAAACATCTTGGCTCTATTGGAAATAAATCTACAAGAAAAAATTCAGTCAAATGTATTTGGGGAGATGCATTTGAAAGTATTAAAAAAGTAGAAGATGATAGGTATGATAAAATTTTTGTAGATTTAAACGATGATCAATTTTGCATTGATTTAGCAGCAAAGAATATGGACTCTCTGGTTAGAATTTTAAAACCTAATGGAGTTATAACTGCACAAGTTGGAAGCCAAGATAAAAAACCTAAACAAGTAGACAAATGGTTAAAAGTTTTTAATAAAAACTTTGGAAATGCTACCCTAGATAGAGTTTATATACCTAGTTTTGACTGTTCTTGGAATTTTTCTTCATCAATAAATCACTAGAATTTTCTTTTTAATTTAACAAAATTGTGAAATAATTATTTTTTTACGGAGGGAAATGATGAATATATTTAAAAAAACAATATTAACAGTTCTCGTATCTTTCTTATTAATCGGAAGCGCTTATGCCGGTAAAATAAAGATTGGAACTGAAGGTGCTTATCCTCCTTGGAATTCAAAAGATGCCTCAGGCAAACTTATTGGATTTGAGGTTGAATTAGCATGGACACTTTGCAGATACATTGGATCACAATGTGAAATCGTAGAACAAGATTGGGATGGAATGATTCCGGCTCTTATAATGAGAAAGTTCGATGCAATAATGGCAGGAATGTCGATTACTGCAGAAAGACAAAAAGCGATTAATTTTTCTCAAGGTTATGCAGACGAAGTTGCTTCACTAGCAGTTATGAAAGGTTCAAGTCTTGAAGGTATGGAAACTTCAGAAGGAATTAATCTTGGTAAAAAGACAGGTGCAGTTAAAAAAGATCTTAAAACTTTAACAGCAGCACTAGCTGGTAAAACAGTTTGTGTACAAACTGCTACTATTCACCAAAACTTTTTAGAGTCTGGTGATGTAGGAAAAGTAAATGTAAGAACTTACAAAACTCAAGATGAAGTTAACTTAGATTTAGCTGCAGGAAGATGTGATGCCGCATTAGCTGCTGCAGTAGCATTTAGCGATTATGCAGAAAAATCTGGAAAACCAGTTGTTCTTGTTGGACCAACTTTTTCAGGTGGAGCATTTGGTAATGGAGTTGGTGTTGGTATTAGAAAAGATGATACTCAACTCTTGAATGCTTTCAACAAAGCCATTAATCAAGCAAGAAAAAATGGAGACATTAGTAGAATTGCTATTAAATGGTTTGGTTTCGACGCTTCTATGTAATTAATTTTAGATTTGGCGACTATAATATATAGTCGCCAGTCTTATGGAACTTCTAGCATTTGGAAAAACTGGTTGGGGTGATGAATTATTTATAGCCACTCTAATGACTATTGCTGTCTCAATAACAGCAATGCTAATAGGTTTTCTTTTTGCTTTAATATTTACTCCTCTTAAATTATCAAAAAATAAATTCCTTAACATTATTGGAAATTCTTACACAACAGTAATCAGAGGTGTCCCAGAGTTATTAGTAATTTATTTATTTTTTTTTGGAGGAAGCGGTGCCGTTATGTTTGTGGCATCCATATTTGGTTATAACGATTACATTGAAATTAATGCATTTATAACTGGTTCATTTGCTATTGGCATTATATCAGGTGCCTACTCAACAGAGGTTTTTAGAGGAGCTATACAATCTATAGACAAAGGACAATTTGAAGCTTCACAAGTATTAGGACTTAAAAAATTTGCTTATTTTTTTAGAGTGATCATGCCTCAAATGCTAAGACTAGCGATTCCAAATTTGAGTAATGTTTGGCAAATAACTTTAAAAGATACATCTTTAATATCAGTTACAGGTTTAGTAGAGATCATGAGACAATCATATATTGCAGCTGGTTCAACACGAGATCCACTTTTCTTTTATTCATTTGCTGCAGTTTTATATTTGCTACTTACATTTTTAAGCATGAAGTTAATTAATAGATTAGAAATTAAATATAGTAGGGGCTTTTAATGGATATTAGTTTAATGATAACTAGTCTGCCAAAATTGCTAAGTGCTACCGTTGTAACATTAAAATTATTATCTTTATCTTTATTTTTTGGCTTATTTATTGGTCTGCTTTTTGCAATTCTAAGGTTAAATAAAAATATATTCATAAACAAATTTGCTTATGGATATTCTTATGTGTTTAGAGGAACACCATTACTTGTTCAAATATTTATTATCTATTTTGGTTTAGGGCAAATAGAATACTTTAGATCAACCTTTTTATGGGTCGTTTTTAAAGAACCCTACTGGTGCGCAATTATAGCTTTTGCTTTAAATACAGGTGCATATACTTCAGAAATTTTAAGATCTGCTTTTCAGACTATTAAACCAGGGATTATTGAAGCTGGAAAAAGTTTGGGAATATCTAACAAAATTATTTTTTATAAAATTCAAATACCTGTAGCTATAAGACAATCTCTTCCAGCATACGGTAATGAAATTATATTAATGATGAAAGGAACTTCTTTAGCTAGCACAGTAACACTAATGGATTTAACTGGTGTTGCAAAATATATAATTTCAACAACTTTTAAGCCAATTGAAGTGTTTATTGTTGCTGGAGGTATTTATTTATTTATGACTTTTATTATTCATAATCTAATTAAATTCTTAGAAAAAAAATATAGTTTTAACTAAAGAGTTACTAAATCTAATTTCTGTCGACCTAGTCTCTCATTACCATTCTCTGTTACAAGATAAGTTTCACCTAAATTCATGGCTAATTCGTTATCTGAATCCATAAGTATCATGTGTATAAAGAAGACATTACCTGGTTCTATTACATACGGATTGCCAGTGTAAAGCATTGGCCAATCCATCCAATTTGGAGAAAATGTTGCGCCTAATGAATATCCACATGCATTCATTCTTGATTTATTAAAACCTAAATCATCAAAAGTTTTTGCATGAACATCAAACACTTCCCCTATTTTGATTCCTGGTTTTAATTTGTTTTCACAATTTTTTAACGCCTCAACACAAGCTTCATGCATATTAAAATGTTTTGGATCAGCTTTTCCTATTGCTATTGTTCTAAACATTGCTGAATGATAATGTCTATAAGTTCCTGCCCATTCTACAGTTAATTGATCTGGGTTTAATAAAGTTTGCTTCTCGGCTTGATATCTGCATAGGAGGGCATTTTTTCCTGAGCCGATTATAAATTCATTAGCAGGGTAATCTCCACCACCTTCAAAAATCACTCTATTCATTTCTGCAAGAATTTTAGATTCACTTGCTCCAACTTTTGCATGTTTCCAAACTTCATCAAGAGCTCTATCAGCAAGTTCAGCAGCTTTTTTTACATGAACAATTTCCTCATGCGACTTAACTACTCTTAGTCTTGTAATTAATTCTGATTTATCTTGAATTGTACAATAGTTGTCTAAAGATTTGTTTAATTTTAAAGTATTTCTTCCTGTTAAACCATAAGCTTCATATTCAACACCTAAATTTTTTCCTTTAAGATTTAATTCATCTAATATTTTCTTAAGATCTTCAGTTGGGTTTGAACCATCTTTATCAACCCAAATTTCAATATTTTCAATATTTGAAGTATTTTGTGCTTGTCTTAAATCTGGTGCACGAGTAAGCAAAACAATTTCGCCATTATCTTTTAAAATCAAACACTGAAAAAAAACGTAACCAAAAGTATCATAACCAGTTAACCAATACATCGACTCTTGTCTAAAAATTAGTAAAGCATTTAAATTTTGCTCTTTCATTATTTTTAAAACTTTTGCTTTTCTATTTGAAAATTCTTCTCTACTAAAATGAAGTGCCATTAAATGGTTTAATAATTAGTATATTGTTTAATTTCTTTTATTCTTGAACCAGTGTGTGTGTTGATTTCTAATTTAATTTTAGCTCTATCATCATTTAAGAAATGTATATCCCTTGAAAGTTTGATGAACTGTTCACCAAAATCTGAATTTTTTTCACACATTCTTTTTTCATCTTCAATAACCCAAAGTTTAGAATTTATTTGCTTAAGTGATTCAAACAGTTCATCAATTTTTTTATCTGAGTTTATATTGTTATCTAATTGGTTTTTTAGAACTTTATACTCATCATCAATAAATTTAAGTTTTTCAGGATCTTTGATTTTTTCTTTTTTGATTTTTAAAATAGATATTTTGTCTAAAAGTTCTCCAACTGATATCTCAACTAGAATTTTATTCATAAAACTTTATATTATGTTAAGTTGTTAAAAATATGTCTAATATTTTAATTATCAAACACGGTTCTTTGGGAGATATATCGCAAGCATGCGGTGCAATTCAAGACATATTTGAAAATCATAAGAATTCTCAAATTTACCTTTTAACCACTAAACCATATTTCGAATTATTTAAAAAAAATCCATTTATCCACGAAGTAATTTTGGACAAAAGATTATCAAGATACAATTTAATATATTTGTTCACCTTAATGAGGAAGATAAAAAAGTTAAACATAGATAAAGTGTATGATTTGCAAAATTCCTCTAGGACAAAACTATATAAAACTATTTTATTTCCTAAATCAAATTTAGATAAATGGTCAAGTTCAGAAACAACTTTGCCTAAAGGAGAAAGCAAAGAAGAATTTGATAAAAAATCTGTTTTGGAACGTTTTGACCATCAATTAAAAACTTCAGGTCTTTCTACAAAAAATACAAAACTTCCAAATTTTGATTGGTCTTGTTCTGATATAAATGAAATTAAAAATAAATATGATTTAAATAAATATATACTTTTATTTCCTTTTTGTTCACCACATTTAACTTCTAAGAAGTGGCCTTATTATAATGAACTAATCAATTTGATAAAAAGTAAATTTAATGATGAATATAATATTATAATTGCCCCAGGACCTTCTGAAATTATTGATGCAAAAAATATAAATGCCACTTGTGTATTAAATGGAGATAAAGCTTTAGACATTTCACAACTATCAAAACTAATTAAAGACAGCAGTTTTGTAATTGCAAATGACACAGGACCAGCTCATATGACGGCGCACTTGGGTGTTAAAGGTTTAACTTTATTTGGATCACACACAACAGCTTACAAAGTAAGTATAGAAAGAGAAAATTTTAAAGCTATACAAGTTCAAGATCTAAATAAACTTACTCCAGAAAAAGTTTTAGAAAGAATTATTGAAAAGATTTAATATTATAAAATTTTTAGATATTTTTTAATAATATTGTTCCACTCGAATTTTTTTGCAAATTCTATATTTTTTTTAGAAAAATTTTTATACGAGTTATTTTTTAACATTAGATCTATACTTGAATAGATATCATCCAAATTGTTTCCGTCACAAATAATTCCAGTTTCTTTATCTAAAATTGCATCTGATGCCCCACCGTCTTTTCCTCCGATTGATGGTACACCATATTGAGCAGCTTCAATATAAGCTATTCCAAATCCTTCTACAGATTTTTTATAAATAATTGATGGCATTACAAAAAGATTAGATTTAGCCAGTAAAGCATTTTTTAATTCTTGTGAAATATTTTTAAAAAACAATACATGATTTTCAATATTTAGTTCTTTAACAAGTTTTTTAATATTTTCTTCCTCTTCACCGTGACCGATACAAGTATAAATAATATTAGGATACAATTGTTTTAAATTTCTTAATGACATAATTATTTTTTCGTGATTTTTTCTTTTTTCTAATCTCGAAACGGTAATTAATCTTGGACTTTTGTTTTGAAGCAAATCTTCAGCTTCAAATAAAATATTTTTACTTAATTCTTTTAATGGCTCAACACCAGGGTTGATTACAATGATTTTATCAGACTTTACACCACAATTAATTGCAAGATTTTTAGTATATTCAGAATTTGAAACTACATAATCAACATTGTTTAAAACATTCAAAACTCTTCTATTTAAAATACTTCCTTTGTGATGATTAATTTCTTTTGAATGAATTAAACAGTATTTTTTTTTATTTGTTTTTATTAATTCTAGACTTTTCCAGTGGTCAGCAATTATTCCTTTAATGTTTTTGTTATTTTTTATAAAATCATTCACAAAATAAGCTTTTCTATATTTTCTGATTAATTTTGGACCACCAATTCTATCTATACTGTAAGAAACTTTTTCATCTAAAGTTTTGCTCTCACTTTGATCAGCAAATACTTTTACCATGTGATGTTTGGCAAGTGAATTTGTTAAACCCCACATTAAGTTTTGCATGCCTCCAGCGTCAGGAGGGAATGATCTTGTTACAATTAAATACATTAATTATTAATCCACTTTATGTTGCAGCCCATGCTTGGAATTTGATCTTTAGGTCCATTTCCTGTTTCAGCAATTTGTTTCATGGCTTTGTATAAATCGCTATCACCATCTACTACTGGTTTTAAATCTTTTAATTCTCTCATTCTTCCTCTGTATTGTAATTCTAGATTTTTATTGTAACCAAAAAAATCTGGAGTACATACAGCATCATATTTTTTTGCAATTTCTTGAGTTTCGTCAAAAAGATAAGGAAAATTAAAATTATTATTTTTAGAAAATTTAACCATGTTATCAAACGAGTCTTCAGGATAATTTTTTACGTCATTTGAGCAAATCGCTAAAGATTTTATTCCATTTGTTTCTAATTTTTTACAATCTTCAACAATATCTTTAATTACCGCTTTAACATATGGACAGTGATTGCATATAAACATAATTAAAGTTCCATTTTCACCCTTTAAGTCATTAAGTGAAATAATTTTATTTTCAGTAGACTTTAATTGGAAATTTTCAGCTTTTTTTCCAAAATCACATATTGGAGTTTTTGTAAGCGTCATGTTAAGTATTATATAAGATATGTTCTACGATTTGGAAAACAAAAAACCAAAAAATTCAGGCGAAAATTGGGTAGCACCAAACGCAACAATAATTGGCGATGTAACTTTAGAAAAAAATACAAGTATTTGGTTTAATGCAACTCTAAGAGGAGATATTGAAAATATTCATATTGGCGAAGGATCGAATGTTCAAGACGGTAGTGTTTTGCATACTGATCCAGGTTGTCCTTTAAAAGTTGGAAAAAATGTAACCATTGGTCATATGGTTATGCTTCACGGATGTACGATAGGGGACAATAGTTTGATTGGTATTGGTGCAGTAATACTTAATAAGGCAAAAATTGGAAAAAATTGTATCATCGGAGCAAAAGCTTTAATTACTGAAAATAAAGAAATACCAGACAACTCACTTGTAGTTGGATCTCCAGGCAAAGTAGTAAGAGAGATCACCGAAGATGAAAAAAAATCAATATTAGAAAATACAAAACGTTACCAGGATAACTGGAAAAAATATTCTAAATCAGTTTTTTAAGGAACTAGCCACTGCTCTTTATTTTTATCTAATTCAAATCTAGCTCTACGATGGCCATTTGCAGCTAAATAAAGCCATTCAATGCTTTTTATTTTACACTGAATTACAGTAAAGTTTTTATAACCTTTTTCACTTTGTTTCATTGTAAATTCAAAATTATCTAATTCAGGTTTCAAACCAGAAGTTGGTGTAGATGATTTTGTTCCAGGTCCATTATCAACCAAATAACATTTTCTACTTATGTGTCCTGTTTTTGACCAAGACTCTTTTGTTATTTCATTATTGTGATTAACTACACATTCAACTTTTAGTCTTATCTGAATTTTTTCTTCCTTATCATAAAAGAGCATAGATGCATTCTTATTATTTTTTAATTTTTCAATTTTATCCGATCTAATATCGCTATGAAATTGAAGAAGATTATTTGATTGATCAGATTTTCTAAGAACTACAATTCTTCCATCAAAATCTTTTTGATTCCCACAAACAAATACTGGAATTCTAAATTGAGAATTTCTGTTAGTTACAGCGTCATCTAACATTGACCAAATCTTTTTTTTGATTTCTTTAAAATCTTCGTAGTATGCTGGTTGCATACAGTGTTATTTCCTTAATCTTCTAATTAAACTTGATGTATCCCATCTGTTGCCACCAAGTTTTTGTACATCTCCATAATATTGGTCAACAATTTCTGTTATGGGTAGTAAAGAGTTGTTTTTTTTTGATTCATCTAATGCAATTTTTAAATCTTTTCTCATCCAATCAACTGCAAAACCAAATTCAAACTTATCATCTATCATTGTTTTATATCTATTTTCCATCTGCCATGATTGAGCAGCTCCTTTAGATATTACTTCAATAACATCTTCCATATTTAATCCGGCTTTTAAGCCAAAATTAATACCTTCCGACAATGCTTGAACAAGACCACCAATGCAGATTTGATTAACCATTTTCGCAAGTTGACCATTTCCAGCCTTGCCTAACAACTTCATTTTTTTGCTATAACAATCAATAACGTGCTTAGCTTTTTCATAATCTTCTTTGTCACCACCTATCATCACAGTTAGAGCACCATTCTCAGCACCTGCTTGTCCACCAGAGACTGGAGCATCAAGAAAACCCCAACCATGTGCTTTAGATGATTTATATAATTTTCTTGCAATCTCAGCAGATGCCGTAGTGTTATCAATATGTACTGCACCTTTTTTTATGGTGTTATAAATTCCATTTTTACCAATAGTTACTTCAGATAAATCATTGTCGTTACCAACACATGTGAAAACAAAATCCATTCCTTCTGCCGCTTTAGCAGGGGATTCTTCTTTAGAACCTTTGTATTCTGTTAACCATTTGTCTGCTTTTGCTGTCGTACGATTATAAACAGTTACATTGTGTCCAGCTTTTGATATATATCCAGCCATTGGATAACCCATGACACCAAGACCAATAAATGCAACATTACAAGACATAAAAAATGTTCAATAAATTAAGTTTAAAAGTAATTATATTTGGATTTATTTTTACATTTTTTTCTAGTTTTGGACAGAGTTTTTTTTTAGGAATCTTTAATACTAGTATAAGAGATGAATTATCCATTACGCATGGACAATTTGGCTCAATCTATGCTTCAGCAACCTTATTAAGTAGTTTTATACTTATTTGGGTAGGTAAAAAAATTGATGATATAAATATTTTTAAATTTGCATTTTTTGTTACTTTGCTTCTATCTTTTTCCTGTTTCTTTTTTTCAAAAATTTCTTCTGTAATAATTCTTTTTATAGCAATTTTCTTAATGAGATTTTCTGGTCAAGGAATGATGTCTCATACAGCAACAACAACTGTTTCCCGTTATTTTACAAAATCAAGAGGCAAGGCTTTAAGCACAGGATGGTTTGGTTTATCTACAGCAGAATTTGTTTTACCAGTTTTAATGATTTATTTATTAAGTATAATTAATTGGCGAGACATATGGTTTTATATATCTATTTTAATTTTACTTTTCTTACCAGTTTTATCTTTTATCTTAATAAAAAATCTTAACTTTAATTCTAGAGAAGAGCTGTCTGCAAATGAAAGACATGAAACAAATATAAAAAACTGGACTAGATCTGAAGTTTTAAAAGACTATAGATTTTATATTATTTGCATGAACATGCTTGCTATGCCTTGGATTGCAACTGGTGTATTTGTTTATCAGTCCTTTATTATTTCCTCAAAAGGATGGGGACCGTACATAATTGCTCAATCATTTATGGTCTATTCAATTGCTTCTGTAATAACTTTATTTTTGTCAGGTTTCTTAATTGATAAATATACAAGTAGAAAACTCTTAGTTTATATGAATATTCCTCTTTTCTTGTCAGCTGCTGTGTTGTTTTATTTTAAAAGTCCTGTTTCATCTTTTTTCTTTTTGGGTTTAATAGGTATTTCCAATGGGTTAGCTAACGTTCTTGGCTCCTCAACATGGGCTGAAATTTATGGAGTTAAACATATTGGTTCAATCAAAGCTTTAACTACAGCTTTAATGGTATTTGCAACTGCATTTGGAACTGCATTGTTTGGTATTTTAATTGACCAAGGTTTATCTATCGAAAATATATCTATTATATCTGGAACTTATATTTTTTTATCAATAACATTACTGTTTATAATTAAGGAAAAATTAAAACCTGTTTATCAATAGAAATAGCTTGATTTTGAGGTTTTCCAGGTATAAATACCAGGCATGGCAAGAGTAACAGTTGAAGATTGTATCGATAAAGTAAAAAGCCCATATGAATTAGTTTTAGTAGCGAAAGAGAGGGCAACTCAACTAAATTCGGGTGTTGAACCAACAGTGGAAAAAGAAAACGATAAAAATACTGTAATTTCCTTAAGGGAGATAGCAGAAAAAAATATTAAAGTTTCTGATTTAACAGAAAGTGCCATTTACAAATTAAGAAAACATGTAGAACAAATTGATGAAAACCCAGATGAAGATGAAGACGTAGGAGATGATTTTGAAAACTTGTACAAAGGTGAAATATCGAAAAGTGGGACACCAATTTTACCATCAAAAAGAGCAAGAAAAGTACCTGAAAAAATAAAATTTTCTAAAGAAGATATAGAAGAGCTAAAAGGTTCAACCGAATCCAATGTTGAAGGAGCAGAAGAAAAAACAGAAGAAGGTGACATCTCACTTGATGAAATATCAGATGCAGAAAAGCAAAACTCAGAAACAAGCCCCGAAGATACTGATACTACAAATTCTTAAAAAAATAATATAAAATATAATAATGAATAGGAAAGTTTCAGTTGCTCCTATGATGGATTGCACGGATCGTCATGAAAGGTACTTTTTAAGACTAATTAGTAAAAATGTACTCTTATACACAGAGATGATTGTATCCGAGGCCATAGATAGAGGTGATAAGAAAAAATTATTATCTTTTAATTTAAATGAAAAGCCTGTTGCCCTTCAGCTAGGCGGCTCTTCACCAAAATTACTTTCAAATGCAACAAAAATTGGTGAAGAGTTTGGTTATGATGAAATTAATTTAAATTTAGGTTGTCCAAGTAAAAAAGTCCAAAGAAATAAATTTGGAGCATGTTTAATTAAAGAACCAAATCTTGTTGCAGATTGTTTAAATGAAATGCAATCTAAAACAAATCTACCAGTCACTGTTAAAACTAGAATTGGATATGATGATGTAGATGATTATGAAAGCCTTTTTAATTTTATAAATTTATTAAAATCTACAGGTATTAAAACTTTTATAATTCATGCTAGAAAAGCAATGTTAGGAAAATTTACTCCTAAACAAAATTTAAACATACCACCTTTAAAGTATGAAATGGTTTACAAATTAAAAGAAGATTTTAAGAACTTAGAAATAATTATAAATGGTGGAATTACATCTACCAATGATGTTAAAAATCATTTAAATAAAGTTGATGGCGTTATGATTGGAAGATCTATTTATCATTCACCTTATATGTTGGCAGACATTGAAAAGGAAATTTTTAAAAACGATGATATTTTATCTAGAGAAGAAATAATAAAAGAATTGATTCCATACGTAAAAAATGAGACTAAAAAAGGAATAAGATTAAATCAAATTATGAGACATACCTTGGGATTATTTCATGGACAAACTGGATCAAGTTTTTGGAAAAGGTATCTTAGTGAAAATATGTGTGTTAGGGATGCTGATGTTAAAAAAATTGATCATATTATAGATAAAGTTAAATTAGCTCCACAAGCACGATCAGCAGGTTAAATTGATTAGTTCAATTTTTACAAACGATTATTTTTTTTTCATACTATTAATGATCATAACTGCTTTTCCAGTTGGTTTTCTTGCTGGATTGTTCGGTATTGGAGGAGGACTTATTACTGTTCCCTTTCTATTTTTTATCTTTGACAGTCTTAATATAAACCAGGGTTATTTGATGCATTTAGCGGTTGGAACTTCATTTGCAATAATTGTCCCCACTTCTATAGTTTCTTTACTAACTCACAAAAAACATGGATCAGTTGATTTTAGCGTGATCAACAATTATGCAATTTTTGTAATAATAGGAGTTTTGTCAGGAACTATTTTTGCAGCCATGATGGATAGCCAATCTCTTTTATTGTTTTTTACTATAATCGTTTTTTTATGTGGAGCTTACTTATTAAACATTAAAGACAAAACAGATCAGTTAAAAGTGAATTTTAATCTAATTCCAAGGATTTTACTTGGTTTTGCTTCAGGATTCATTTCATCAACTATGGGCATAGGTGGAGCAATTATGAATGTTCCTATCTTAAAATATTTTGGTTATCCAATTAATAAAGCGATAGGCAGTGCAGTTGCTATTGGTTCAGTAATTTCTTCATTCGGCGCAATAGGTTTTTTAATTTCAGGCTCAATTCTAAAAACTAATTTACCGTTAAGCGTGGGATTTATAAACATTCCTGCTTTTTTAATATTTATACCAATAACTATGTTTATGGCGAGAATAGGAGCGAACACAGTTCATAAACTTGATAAGTCAAAATTACAGAGATTTTTTGGGATTTTTTTATATATAGTGGGAACCATCTTTTTATACAGATATCTAAGTATTTAACTTTAAATTAAATTTTTTGGTCGTACTCACCAATTTTTCCAGATTTTTTTAATAAGCTGTCTATAAAATTAAAAATTTCTTTTTTTCTTTTATCAGATGTGGGACTTTCTGTAACAACTACTAAAGACGGTTTATTAGAAGACGCTCTTATTAAACCCCAAGAACCATCTTTTAAAGAAAATCTAATTCCATTAACTGTTAATATTTCAGTTATAGGTAATCCATCAATTTGAATATTATCAGCTTTCAATTTTTTAATGCTAGAAATTAATTCATTAATTAAATTATATTTTTCGTCATCTTTGCAAAAAGGAGCCATTGTTGGACTTTGAAAGGTTTTAGGTAAGGTATCAATTATATCGCTCATAGTTTTATTGTGGTTGTTTAAAAGATGACATACTTGAATTGCAGAGTTAATTCCATCGTCAAAACCATAACCTAGTGGTTTATTGAAAAAGAAATGACCGCTCTTCTCAAATCCGGCTATTGCATTTTCTTCATTGACTTTTCTTTTGATATAAGAATGTCCAGTTTTCCAATAAATTGTTTTACAATTATTCTTTTTTAAAATTTCATCTTTTTCAAATAAACCTGTAGATTTAACATCAACAACAAATTTAGAGTTTGGATGTTGATTAGAAATATTTCTAGCTATTAATAAACCAATTTTATCAGCAAAAATTTCATTTCCTTTATTATCAATTACACCTACTCGATCTCCATCACCATCAAAACCAAAACCCACATCTGCATTATTTTTTTTAACACATTTAGCAATTTCGTGAAGCATTTTCATATCTTCAGGGTTAGGGTTATATTTTGGAAAATTGAAATCTAAATTACAATCTAGGTCTATAACCTCACATCCTATTTTTTTTAAAATTTCTGGAGCAAAAATTCCAGCAGTTCCATTTCCACAGGCAGCAACTACTTTTAATTTTTTTTTAATTTTATTAGTTGACAAATCATTTATATAAATTTTATTAAAATCTTTAATTTCTTTATATGTGCCATTTCCATCCGCAAATTTTTCATTTAAAACAATATCTTTAAGTTCGGACATTTCTTCTTTACAATGTGTTAAACCTTTTTCAATACCCATTTTAATTCCAGTCCAACCATTTTCATTATGACTTGCTGTAATCATAGCTACTGCATCCGAATTTAATTTAAATTGAGAAAAATAAACTGTTGGTGACAAGCATAAACCTAAATCTTCCACATTACATCCTGTTGAAATCAATCCATCTATAAAATTTTTTTTTACTTCTTCACTATATGACCTGTAGTCGTGACCTACAGTTATTCTTGGGTTTTTCTTTTTATTTATTACTTGAGTTCCAAAACCTTTGCCTACTAATTTTATTCCCTCTTGATTTATATTTTTAGGATATAGCCACCTGGCGTCATATTCTCTAAAGCCTAGAGGATCAATTTTTATAGGATCTGTCATGTTGATATATGTACATTTATTTTATTTTTTTATTGATATATTTTTATAATGTTCTATAAATGTTCTATTGATTTCTAATTGATATAGTATATTAAAGAGATCTGCATACAACATGTAGTTGTTTTACAAAAAACGTTATATATTAAGGGAGTAAATGAACAAATTTTTGTCTCAAGCTATCAAGAAAGCTGTCTCTGAATATAACCCAATTGCAGCTGAGGTAGACAAAGTTAAGAGACCGGACTTATTTTCACTTAATGATCAAACTGAATTATTCCAAAATGCCAAAGGCATAACAATTAAAATTGATAGAAAAAAAGATATCAATTTAACAGATTTTGGCAAAGCAACTTTAAGCGACAGATATTTAGGAGAAAATGAATCTTTTCAAGACTTGTTTGCTCGTGTTGCAAGTCATTATGCAGATGACAATTTGCATGCACAAAGAATTTATACTTATATTAGCAATTTATGGTTCATGCCTGCTACTCCAGTTTTATCAAATGGTGGAACAAAAAGAGGATTGCCTATTTCTTGCTTTTTAAATGAAGCAGGAGATAGTTTGAATGGAATTTTAGATCTTTGGAGCGAAAATGTTTGGCTTGCTGCAAGAGGTGGAGGAATTGGAAGTTATTGGGGAAATTTAAGATCAATAGGTGAAAAAATTGGAAGAGTAGGCAAAACATCTGGAATTATTCCTTTCATAAAAGTTATGGATTCATTAACAATGGCAATTAGCCAAGGGTCACTTAGAAGAGGATCTGCCGCATGCTATTTACCAATTGATCATCCAGAAATAGAAGAATTTATTGAAATGAGAAGGCCAACTGGAGGAGATCCAAATAGAAAAGCGTTAAACCTACATCATGGTGTTTTGGTTTCAGATGCATTTATGAGAGCGGTTGAAACGGATGATCAGTGGGGTCTTAAAAGTCCTAAAGATGGTTCTGTTCAGTCTACTATTTCTGCAAGAAATTTGTGGATTAGATTATTAACAGCTAGAGTAGAAACCGGTGAACCTTACATTATATTTATTGATACCGTTAATAGACAAATTCCCCAACACCACAAACTTGCTGGGCTAAATGTGAAAACTTCTAATCTTTGTAGTGAAATAACTTTGCCAACAGGAATTGATAGAGATGGAAAAGAAAGAACTGCAGTTTGTTGTTTGTCATCACTAAATGTAGAAAAATATGATGAATGGAAAGACGATAAGAATTTTATAAAAGATGTTATGAGATTTTTGGACAATGTTTTGGATGATTTTATTCAAAAAGCACCCGAAGAGTTTGCGGACGCCAAATATTCTGCGTTAAGAGAACGTAGTGTTGGTTTAGGGGTAATGGGTCTTCATTCTTTTTTTCAGAAAAAAATGATACCGCTTGAGTCTGTAATGAGCAAAGTCTGGAATAAAAAAATATTTGAACATATACAAAAAGAAGTTGATCAATCATCTAAAGATTTAGCTGAAGAGAGAGGAGCATGTCCAGATGCTGCTGAATATGGTTATAATGAAAGATTTTCAAACAAAACAGCAATTGCTCCTACTGCTTCAATTTCAATAATTTGTGGCGGGACCTCACCTGGTGTTGAACCTGTAGCAGCTAATAGCTATACTCACAAAACACTTTCAGGATCTTTTAACGTTAGAAACAAATATTTAAAAAAATTATTACAAAAGTATAAAAAAGATAATGATGAAATATGGTCAAGCATCACAACTAATCAAGGATCAGTTTCTCACTTAGATTTTTTATCAAAAGAAGAAAAAGATGTATTTAAAACTGCGTTCGAATTAGATCAAAAATGGATAGTTGAACTAGGAGCTGATAGAACACCACATATTTCTCAAGCTCAATCAATTAATATATTTTTACCTGCGGACGTTCATAAAAAAGAACTTCACCAAATACATTTCCAAGCTTGGAAAAAAGGTTTAAAAAGCCTTTACTACTGCAGATCGAAATCAATACAAAGAGCTGAAAATGTTAACGATTCAAAATCAACAAATACCACTGACAATGTTTATAAGTCTAAAAAACAAAAAAACGATCAACCAGAATATGAGGAATGTTTGTCATGTCAGTAGCCAAAAAAATTGAAAAACAAGAAGAAAAGACTAAAAAAATGGGTTTGCTAGTAGAAAATCCAGTTTATAAACCTTTTAGATATCCTTGGTGTTATGACGCTTGGTTAACACAACAAAGGATACACTGGCTGCCCGAAGAAGTTCCTCTTGGTGATGATGTTAGAGATTGGCAAAAAAATTTAACTGAATCAGAAAAAAATTTATTAACACAGATATTCAGGTTTTTTACTCAAGCTGATGTTGAGGTTAACAATTGTTACCTTAGGCATTACACAACAGTGTTCAAACCAACTGAAGTCTTAATGATGATGACTGCTTTTGCAGCAATGGAAACAGTTCATATTGCAGCTTACTCACATTTACTTGATACGATAGGAATGCCTGAGTCAGAATATTCAGCATTTATGAAATACAAAGAAATGAAAGACAAGTATGATTATATGCAAGGATTCAATGTTAATTCAAAAGAAGATATTGCAAAAACCGTTGCTGTCTTCAGTGCATTCACAGAAGGCCTTCAGTTGTTTGCTAGCTTTGCTATTTTATTAAACTTTCCAAGATTTAATAAAATGAAAGGGATGGGACAAATAGTTACTTGGTCAGTTAGAGATGAAACTTTGCACTGCAATTCTATGATTAGATTATTTAAAGAATTCATAAATGAAAACCCAGAAATTTGGACACCAAAACTTAAAAAAGAACTTTATGAATCTTGCAGAACAATTATTCAACATGAAGATGCATTTATAGATTTAGCTTTTGAAATGGGACCAATGCAAGGACTTACTGCGCAAGAGGTTAAAGATTATATAAGATTTATTGCAAATAGAAGACTTGCCCAATTAGGCCTAGATCCTATTTATAAAATTGATAAAAATCCACTAACATGGTTAGACACAATGCTTAACGCTGTTGAACATATGAACTTTTTTGAAGGACGTGCAACAGAATACTCTAAAGCATCAACCCAAGGAAATTGGACAGAAGCTTTTAGTTAAAAATTATCTTTGATTTAATTGAATAACTTTTCGATGTTGGTTACCTTTATAGCTAGCGAGAGGCCTTATTAATTTATTAGCTGCGAACTGTTCTATGATATGCGCTGACCAACCAGTTATCCTTGAAATAACAAAAATTGGTGTAAAGAAATCTGTGTCAAAACCCATTAAGTGATAAGTTGGACCAGTTGGATAATCTACGTTTGGATGTATATCTTTTCTTTCAATCATTACTTTTTCAACAATGTCATATATTTTTTCAAATTTTTTATCTTTTTTAATTTTGGCTACCTTTCCAAAATATTTCCTCATTGTAGGGACTCTTGAATCGCCGCTTTTATAAACTCTATGTCCAAATCCCATTACTACATCTTTATTATCTAATGCATTGTTAATCCATTTAAGTGCATTTTCAGGTTTTTTAATTTTGTTCATCATATGCATTACTTCTTCGTTGGCACCACCATGCAATGGACCTTTTAAACTTGCAATTGCACCTGTAATTGCACCATGAATATCTGATAAACTACTAGTTATTGTTCTTGCTGTGAATGTTGAAACATTAAAACTGTGTTCAGCGTATAAAATTAACGATACATCAAAAGCTTTAACAATTTCCTTATCTGGTACTTTCCCAAAACACATGTGAAAAAAATTTTCAGAAAAAGAAAGATTTGATTTAGGAGGTATTATTTTTTTCCCTTTTCTTGCTCTGTAAAAAGCAGCTAATGCAACGGGTGTTTTTGAAAAAATTCTCATTGCTTTCCTTAAATTAGCTTTAAGCGAATTATCCTTAGTTTCTTTGTCCTCTAGACCCATAATACTAACAACTGTTCTTGCAACATCCATAGGGTGAGCCTTTTTTGGAATTTTTTTTATATCTCCAAGCAAAGTTTTAGAAAGTTTTCTTTCTTTTTTTTCCTTTTTTTCAAATTCTTTTAGTTGTTTTTTATTAGGGAGCTCACCATTTAATATAAGATAAGCAACTTCTTCAAATTTACATTTTGCACATAAATCTTGTGCTGCATAACCTCTATAAGTAAGAGAGTTTATTTCAGGCATTACTTTTGAAACCTCAGTTTCATCAACAACTATTCCAAGTAAACCTTTTTTAATATCATCACTCATTATTCATGTCCCTCAGTACTGAAGTTATAAATTTTTTCGTCTAAACTATTATATTTTTCATAATCAACAAGCTCATATAATCGTTTTCTAGTCTGCATTTTATCAATAATATTGTTTTGGTGTCCATTTACAAAAATGTCTCTCAATCCATCTTCAACATTTTTCATAGCTAATCTTTGTGTGGTGACAGGATAAATTACTATATTATAACCGAAATTTTCTAATTCCTTGTAATTAAATAATTTAGATTTACCAAACTCAGTCATGTTAGCTAATAAGTAACATGAAAGTTCTTTTCTGACTTTTTCAAAATCTTTTTCATTATGTAAAGCTTCAGGAAAAATTATTTCAGCACCAGCATCAATGTAAGCTTTACACCTCTCTATCATTTTATCAATTCCTTCAACACTTTTTGCATCTGATCTTGCAATGATTTTAAAGTTTTTATCTTTTTTTGCTGATACACATTCTGTTATTTTTTTTACCATTGCATCAGTTGAAATTAATTCTTTATTATCAAGATGACCACATCTTTTTCTTTCTATTTGATCTTCAAGATGTACCGCAGAAACTCCAAATTCTTCAAAAGTTTTAATAGTTTCAGTGCAAGATTTGAAACCTGTATCTATATCAACAATAGTTGGTAGGTTTGTTACTCTAGAAATAAGGTACGACCTTGTGCTTACATCTTGCAGTGTAGTTAATCCAATATCAGGAAAGCCAAGATCGTTAGCCATTACACCACCAGAAACATAAACTGCATCATAACCAATTTCCTCAATTAATTTTGCTGTAAGAGGATTATATGCACCAGGGACCCTTAAAATTTTGTTAGACTTTAATTTTTTATCAAGATCTATTCTTTTTTGATTTGGTTCTTTCTCTACAAAATGCATTAAAAAATTCCTTTTTTTAAATTCCTCTTAATATAACTTCTTTTTGTTTCAATATTTAACCTTCCTAATTGTCCTGATTTAAGTTTTTTTAGATTTTGAACTGTTTTTAAAAATCTACTGCTTTCTTTTTTATCAAGAATTCCTTCGGTTAAAGTTAGAAATTTTTTAATATAATTTTGTCTTTTAAATGGACGTGATCCATAAGGATGAGCGTCAGCAACTGATTGTTGTTCAATTATTTTTTTACCATTTTTAAGAGTAATGAATACTTTTGCACCAAAGGATTTTTTCTTAGGATTTGGGTCATGATATCTTTTTGTCCACTTTTTATCTTCATGAGTTTTTATTGAGCGCCATATTTTAATTGTACTTTTTTTATTTGCTCTTGATTTAGTATAAGATTTTATATGATGCCAGTCAGCATCTTCTAATGCTACTGCAAAAATATACATAATCGAATGATCTAACGTTTCTCTGCTCGCATTAGGATCCATCTTTTGAGGATCATTTGCACCTGTGCCGATTACATTGTGTGTATGATGACTTGTGTAAATATCAATTTTTTTGATTTGATTTAATTTTTTAATTTTCCCATTAAGCTTTTTTGCGATATCTATTAATGCTTGCGCTTGATATTCAGCAGAATATTCTTTTGTATAAGTTTCCAGTATAGCTTTTTTTTCCTCATTTTTTTTTGGGAGTTGCACTTTATATACTGCTTTTTTACCATCTAAAATTCTAGCGATCACGCTATCTTCGCCTTCGTAAATAGGGCTTGGTGCTCCTTCACCTCTCATGGCTCTATCTATTGCTTCTATTGCTAATTTACTCGCATGAGCTGGGGCAAAAGCTTTCCAGCTAGAAATTTCTCCTTTTCTAGATTGTCTGGTTGAAATTGTTGTATGTAATGCCTGTTGAATAGCTTGATAAATAGTTTCTGTCTTGAGTTTAAGCATTGTTCCTAGCCCTGCTGCCACACTAGGACCAAGGTGAGCAATATGGTCAACCCTATGTTTATGAAGACAAATACCTTTAACCAAATTAACTTGAACTTCATATGCTGTGATAATTCCTTTAATTAAATTAATCCCACTAATTTTTTTTTGTTGAGCGACTGCAATTAAAGGAGGAATATTATCTCCAGGATGACTGTAATCAGCTGCTAAAAATGTATCGTGAAAATCTAATTCTCTTACAGCTGTGCCATTTGACCATGATGCCCATTCACAATCAAATTTTAGTTTTGAGTTTACTCCAAATAAATTTGCACCATTATTTTTTGGATGTTTTAAAGCCATTTCTCTAGAGGAAATAACAGCTTTTCTATTTAATGATGCAATAGCAACAGAAGCATTGTCAATTATTCTATTGATAACCATTTCTACAGACTTTCTGTTTAATTTTGAATGATCACTTGCTATTTCAGCTAATTTCCAAGCCAATTGTTTTTTTTTAGGCAAGTGTATTTTTGATGGATATACTTTTACTTTATGAATTATCAATTTATCTCCTAAAAAATATCATTACTGTAATACAATAATAACTGCAGTTATCAAAAGCAAAACTGCTAAAAAATACTCAATTAATGCTTTTATTTTATTATTATTAACTAAATTTCTTATTGTTGAACCAAAAGCTGCCCATGGAGATATGGATAATGGGCAAATAATTAAAGCAACAACCCCAATAAAAAAAATAGAAAAAATTAAGTTTCCATCTTTAGGTAAAAAACCAGAAGCAGCCATACTAGATATGCTCCAAGCCTTAGGATTGACTATTTGAAATAGTGCAGCTTCATGAAATTTTAAAGGTCTAGAGTCGTTTTCTTTTATTTTACTAAAAGATCCTATAATTTTGTACCCTAGATACAAAAGATACAAAGAACATAATATTTTTAAAATACTTTGTATCACAGGATATATCTGAAAAATTTTTCCTAAACCTAAACAAACCAAAATTAATTGTGCAACATGGCCAATTGTAATGCCAGACATATGTGGGATGGTTTTTATAAAACCAAATTTAAGTCCAGATGCAAGAACCATAGCATTATTAGGCCCTGGAGTTACATACATAACAAAATAAAAAGTAATTAAAGCAATTAAAACATTTAAATCAATCATGAAGATATTTGGATATTATTTTTTCAATACCAACAAAATTTTTTACTAAATGATCATGAGGAATTTCATTTGGTTTCTTTTCTGTGTAACCATTTTCTAATAATATAAAAGGTATATCAGCAGCTTTTGCCGCAGTTGAATCTGTTTCACTATCACCTATCATTAGACTTTTATTTAAATTACCTTGCATGATTTCAATAACATTAGTTAGATGTCTGGGGTCGGGTTTTCGATAATCAAATGTATTACTTCCAGCAACATATTCAAAATAATTATATACATTAATTTTTTTAAGCAGATCAACAGCAAGATTTTCTGGTTTGTTAGTGCATATTCCCATTGAGATATTATTTTTATTACACCATTTTAAAAAATCCAAAGATCCATTTATCAATTTGCTTTCATTTGCAATATTTTTTCCATAGTAATTTATAAATTCAGTTACCATTTCTTCTTTAATTTCATCGTCATCAATTTTACTAAATTCTTTTTTTGCTTGACCCCATACGGACCTACCTATTAATGACTTGGCGCCTTTTCCAATTAATTTTCGAATATCATCTGTTGATTTGGTTTCATAACCAAATTTTTTCATTACATGGTTATGTGCACTCATAAGATCAGGGGCTGTATCTATCAAAGTTCCGTCAAGATCAAATACTATTGTTAAATTTTGAGTCATTTTAAAAGTATTAATAAGAAATAATTTGTGACTTAAAGAACATTATTACTTAACTATAAGAAATCTTAATAAATGAAACAAATAAATTTACAAGATAATTTAAGGAAAAAATTCTTAAAAAAAGGAGTTAGGATGATGGCTCCAGAAACAGTTTTCTTTTCTAAGGATACTAAAATAGGAAAAAATGTAACAATTGATCCTTATGTTGTAATTGGAGATAAAGTAAAAATTCAAAATAATGTAAAAATTTTTTCCTTTTCACATCTAGAGAAAGTAAAGGTTGGAAGCAATGTAAGCATAGGACCTTATGCAAGATTAAGGCCTGGTACAGTTTTAAAATCTGGTTCAAGAATAGGAAATTTTGTTGAAGTTAAAAAAAGCACAGTTGGAAAATATTCTAAAGTTAATCACTTGTCCTACATTGGAGACACATCAATAGGATCAAAAGTTAATGTTGGAGCAGGAACTATAACTTGTAATTATGATGGTAAGAAAAAAAATAAAACAAAAATTAAAGATAATGTTTTTATTGGTTCAAATTCTTCGTTAGTTGCACCAGTTACAATTAAAGAAAGTAGCGTTGTTGGAGCAGGCTCAGTAATAACAAAAAATGTAAATAAAAAATCTTTAGCTTTAACTAGAGTAGATCAAATTGAAATAAAAAATTACAAAAGGAATAAATAATGTGTGGTATAGTTGGAATAGTCAGTAATAAATCTGTATCAGCAAGCATTATACGTGCTTTAAAAAAACTTGAGTATCGAGGTTACGACTCTGCAGGCATATCAACTATAACGAATGGCGAAATTAATGAACAAAAATGTTCTGGAAGGGTAGATAATTTAGAAAAAATTCTTTTTCAAAATCCTTCTAGTGGTGATCTTGGAATTGGTCATGTTAGATGGGCAACGCATGGAATTCCAAATCAAGTTAATGCTCATCCTCATTCATCAGAAGTGGTTTCGGTTGTTCACAATGGAATTATAGAAAATTCTGATAAATTAAGAAAAGAGTACGAACAAAAAGGTTATTCGTTTAAATCTCAGACAGACACTGAAGTAATAACAGCTATGTTAACAGATTTTTTAAAAAAAGAAGATTTAATAAATTGTATTCACAAAACATTAGAAAAATTAGAAGGAAGTTTTGCTCTAGGAGTTATTTTTAAAAATTTTAACAATTTAGTAGTTGGAGCAAGAAGAGGTAGCCCTTTGGCCGTTGGTTTTGGACATGATGAAAATTTTATAGGATCCGATTCTTATGCTCTTAAATCAATGACAAATAAAATCTCTTATCTTGATGATGGGGATTTTTGCATACTCTATAAAGAAAAAGTTGAATTTTATAATTCTGATAAAAAAAAAATAAATAAAGAAATTTTTGAATTATCCAGTGAAGACAATATTGCTGACAAAGGTGATTATAAAGATTTTATGTCAAAAGAAATTAATGAACAATCAACTACAACAAAAAAATGTATTAACGAATATTTAGATAAATCAAGAAATGAAATAAATATTTTTAATTTGCCAATTAACCCAAAAAAAATTAAAAAAATACGTTTAATAGCTTGTGGGACGGCATATCATTCTTGTCTAATGGCCAAATATTGGATTGAAGAATTTACTTCCATAGATGTTGAATCAGATATAGCATCAGAATTTAGATACAGAAAAGTAAAATTAGATCCAAGCGATCTATATATTTTTGTTTCTCAATCAGGTGAAACTGCTGATACTTATGCTGCTTTGAAAAAATGCAAAGAAAACAAAATAAAAACATGCGGTATAGTAAACGTTGTTGAAAGCTCTATAGCAAGACTATCTGACTTTGTTTTGCCTATTCATGCAGGACCCGAAATAGGTGTTGCTTCTACAAAAGCATTTATTGGGCAAATGATCGTTTTATATTTATTAACTTTAAAAATCTCTAAAGAAAGAGGCGATATAAACTTAGATGAATATGCAAAATTAGTTTTAGATTTAAGAAAAATACCAAGTTTGATTGAAGAAACCTTAAGCAAACAAAAAGACATACAGGTAATAGCTAGAGATTTTATAAACGCAAAAGGAACAATGTATTTAGGCAGAGGATATTCTTATCCAATTGCTATGGAAGGAGCGCTTAAACTTAAAGAACTATCTTATATTCATGCAGAAGGATACGCAGCAGGAGAAATGAAGCACGGACCACTTGCGCTTATTGAAGATGGAATACCAGTTGTGGTCTTGGCACCAAAAGACAGATTTTTTGAAAAGACTATTTCCAATATGCAAGAGGTTATAGCAAGAGGGGGTAAAGTTTTAATGATTACTGATGACACTTCTGAAACAATGAGTGAAAATATTAGATTTAAGTTTCAAATTCCAAAAACTAATTCAACAATAAACTCTTTTCTTTTAACAATACCATTACAGTTTTTGGCATATCATGTAGCATTATTGAAGAATTGTGACATAGATAAACCACGAAATCTTGCTAAATCAGTTACTGTTGAATAAATACCAAACTTTGGTAAAACACTCTTAGGTTGAATATGAAGAAATGGAAAATAAACAGTTGGAGGAGTTATCCGGTAAAACACATTCCTACTTATGAGGATGAAAAAGAACTAAACATGGTTCTTAATAAAATAAAAAACTTTCCTCCTCTAGTATTTGCTGGTGAAACTACACATTTAAAACAACAACTTGCGGAAGTTGTTGATGGAAGAGCTTTTTTGTTACAAGGAGGTGATTGTGCGGAAAGCTTTGCTGAATTTAATCCTGATAACATAAGAGATTATTTTAAAGTTATATTACAAATGTCTTTGGTTTTGACTTATTCAGCATCTTTACCAGTTGTGAAACTTGGTAGAATTGCAGGACAATTTTCTAAACCTAGAAGCGCACCAACTGAGAAACAAGGTAATATAGAATTACCAAGTTATTTAGGTGACAATATTAATGGTATAGAATTTACAAAAAAAGCAAGAACACCTGATCCAAAAAGATTATTTAAAGCATATTCGCAAGCTGCTTCTACTTTAAATTTACTAAGAGCTTTTTGCCACGGTGGTTTTGCCGACTTAAAAAAAGTTCATCTTTGGAATTTAGGATATATTAAAAAAAGCCCTCAAGCTAAAAAATTTAAAGAATTGGAAGATAAAATTGCTGATGCTTTAGCATTTATGGATGCGTGCGGAATAAATTCAGATTTTAACAGAAGATTAAAAACTGTAAATTTTTGGACTTCTCACGAAGCGCTTTTACTTCCTTTTGAAGAAAGCATGACCAGAATTGACTCAACAACTGGAGAGCATCATGATACGTCCGCACATTTTGTTTGGATAGGCGATAGAACAAGACAAATAGATGGTGGACATGTTGAATTTTGTAGAGGTATACAAAACCCAATAGGAATAAAATGTGGCCCAACGTCTAAACCTGATGAAATTGTTAAGATTTGTAATGTGCTAAATCCGACTAATGAAAAAGGCAAAATAACTTTAATTTCGAGATTTGGTCATAGTAATGTTGGAAAATTTTTACCAAAATTAATTAGAGCTATTAAAAGAGAAGGATTGAATGTTATTTGGTCATGTGACCCTATGCATGGAAATACTATTAAATCTACAACTGGGTTTAAAACCAGACCTTTTGATAGTGTTTTAAAAGAAGTAAAAAATGTTTTTGCTGTACATCAAAGCGAAGGATCTTACGCAGGTGGCTTGCATATCGAAATGACAGGACAGAATGTTACAGAATGCACTGGTGGTACACAAAAAATTTCTGATAAAGATTTATCTAGTAGATATCGCACTCATTGTGATCCAAGACTAAATGCAAATCAAGCTATAGAGCTTGCATTTTTAATTTCTGATGAAATAAAAAAGAATTCCATTTATGCAAAGAGTGGAATTAGAGCTGTATCTTAAGCTTTATAAAAGAAATCCTATAAAGTATATTTGATTTATGGAAGTAAATAAAAAAGTTCTATTTATAAAAGATTGGATTTTAAATTATGTTAATTCAATGCCTAAAAAAGCAGAATCTTTAGTTATAGGTGTATCTGGTGGTATAGATTCTTCAGTTACCAGCACCTTGTGTGCTATGACAGGTTTAAAAACTGTAGCTTTGAGTATGCCAATCAAACAAAAAAGTACACAACATAACTTAAGTCTAAAACATCAAGAGTGGCTAAAAAAAAATTTTAACAATGTTGAAATTTACACAGTTTCTCTGGATGAACTCTTTAATTCATTTAAAACTACTTTATCAAATTTTGATAACAATCATGGAATGGCAAACTCTAGAGCAAGACTAAGAATGACGACTTTATATCAAGTTGCATCTGCAAAAAAAGGTATTGTAGTTGGCACAGGTAATAAAATTGAAGATTTTGGTGTTGGTTTTTATACAAAATATGGTGATGGTGGCGTTGATATTTCTCCTATTGCTGACTGCAATAAGTCTGAAGTCTGGGAACTTGGAAAAGAACTAAATATTTTAAAAGAAATTATAGATGCCGATCCTACAGATGGTTTATGGGACGATGGCAGAACTGATGAAGGTCAATTAGGTTTGTCTTATAAGGAGCTTGAAGAGGCAATGAAGAATCAAAACTCTATAAATAGAGAAAAATATTTAAAAATAAGAAAAGAAAATTTACATAAAATGGAATCAATTCCAGTTTGCAAAATACCAAAATAAATATGAATAAAGATATCTTTTTAACAAACAGTCTTGGAAACAAAAAAGAAAAATTTGTACCAATAAACAAAAACAATGTTGGCATGTATGTTTGTGGGCCTACTGTCTATGATGATCCGCATATCGGAAATGCTAGACCGCTAGTGGTTTTTGATATTTTGTATAAAGTTTTAAAATGCAAGTATGGAGACAAATCGGTTTCTTATGTAAGAAACATAACTGATGTTGATGATAAAATTATCCAATCATCTCTTGAAAAAAAAATATCCATTAACGATTTAACAAAAAAAATAACAAAAAATTATCATAATGATTGTGATTATTTAAAATGTGAAAAACCTAATGAAGAACCAAAAGCAACTGAAAATATTTCACTTATGATTAAAATGACTGAAGAGTTGATAAAAAAAAACTTTGCTTACCTTAATAATAATCACGTTTATTTTGAAGTTAAAAAATTTAAAGACTATGGAAAACTTTCAAACAAAAATTTAGATGAATTAATTGCTGGTTCTAGAGTTGAAATATCAGAAAATAAAAAAAACCCTGAAGATTTTGTTTTGTGGAAACCATCGAAAGAAAATGAACCATCATGGGATTCTCCATGGGGTAAAGGAAGACCAGGATGGCATTTAGAATGCTCTGTAATGTCAAAAAAATATCTTGGAATAAAATTTGATATTCATGGCGGTGGAAGAGATTTAATATTCCCTCATCATGAAAATGAAATTGCTCAATCAAGATGCGCCAATGATTCCGATGCACTTGCAAATTATTGGGTACACAATGGATTTATTACAATTTCAAATGAAAAAATGGCAAAATCACAAGGAAACATTTTAACAATAAATGATTTTAAAAAAAATATTAACGGACAAATTTTAAGATTGGCTCTGATAAGCGCTCATTACAAACAACCTTTAGATTGGAATGATAAACTACTCAACGAATGCCAAAAAATTTTAAACAAGTGGTACGATTGTTATGTTGAAGTGAAAAAGAAAGTTTTAATTCCAGAAGATTCACTAGAACCTCTTTTTGATGATTTAAACACACCTGGTTACATTGCAAATATTCATAAATTATATGACAAGGCACAAAATGGAAGCGTTGAAGATAAAGAACTTTTTACTACAGCATGTAATTTTATTGGTTTGTTGACAGATACAAAAGACCAGTGGCTAAAATTTAAAAAAGAAAAATCAGATATTTCTGAAGAAGAAATATTATCTAAAATTAAAGAACGGCATAATGCAAGAAAAAATAAAGATTATAAACTTTCAGATAAAATTAGAGACGAGTTATTAAACAAAGGTGTTTTAATAGAAGATAAAGATGGTAAAACGACTTGGAAATTAAAATGAGCAAAGAAAAACTATATATATTTGATACAACATTGAGAGATGGAGCTCAAACACAAGGGGTAGATTTTTCTATCGATGATAAATTAAAAATAACTGAAGCCCTAGATAATCTAGGCGTTGATTATGTTGAGGGTGGTTGGCCCGGAGCTAACCCAATGGATACAGAATTTTTTCAGAAAAAAATTAATTGCAAAAACTCAATATTAACAGCCTTTGGTATGACAAAAAAAACCGGTAGAAGCGCTGATAACGATCCAGGTTTATCAGCACTTTTAAATAGCAATACAAAAGCTATATGTATTGTTGGTAAGTCATGGGATTTTCATGTTGATGTTGCTTTAGGCATTTCTAATGAGGAAAACTTAGAAAATATCACTGAAAGCACAAAGTTATTCGTTAAAGAAAAAAAAGAGTTCATGTTTGATGCAGAACATTTTTTTGACGGTTATAAAGCAAATTCTAAATATGCATTATCTTGCCTTAAAGCTGCTTATGATAATGGAGCAAGGTGGATAGTTTTATGCGACACAAATGGCGGAACATTGCCTCATGAAGTATCAAAAATTGTTAGCGAAGTTATTAAAGTAATTCCTGGAAAAAATTTAGGAATTCATGCACATAATGATACAGGTAATGCAGTATCAAATACTTTGACTGCTGTGTTAGCAGGCGTTAGACAAGTTCAAGGAACTATTAACGGTTTAGGTGAAAGATGTGGGAATGCAAATCTTATGTCTTTAATACCTACATTTTATTTAAAGAAAGATTTTTCAGAAAAGTATGAAATAAGTATCAAGAAAAATAATATTAAAAATCTAACTCAATGTTCTAGGCTTTTAGATGAAATATTAAATAGAAAACCAAATAAACATTTACCATATGTTGGAGCAGCTGCTTTTTCACATAAAGGTGGACTCCATGTTTCAGCAGTGCAGAAAGATCCAAAAACTTATGAACATATAAATCCTGAAGAAGTTGGCAATGTAAGAAATATTGTTGTTTCTGATCAAGCTGGAAAATCAAACATTTTATCAAGATTAAAAACTATTGGAATTGACATTAAAGAAAATGATCCAAAAGTTAAAAAACTTTTAGACGAGGTAAAAGATAGAGAATTTATAGGTTATAGCTACGATGGTGCTGATGCATCTTTTGAATTGTTAGCTAGAAGAATTATGAGTGAAATACCTAGATACATTTTAATTAAAGAGTACGATGTTTCAGTTAAAAAAAATTCTTCAGGAAATATAATTTCATCTGCAAAAGCACACTTAGAGGTAGATGGTCAAAAAATTATTTGTGAAGGCGAGGGCAATGGGCCAGTTAACGCATTGGATAATGCTATAAGAAATAATGTTGATAGATTAGCCAAATATTCAAAATATTTAAAAGATTTAAAATTAGTAGACTATAAAGTTAGAATTTTAAATACTGGAACTGAAGCTATAACAAGAGTTTCTATAGAAAGCACAGACTCAAAAGGAAAAAACTGGTTTACAATAGGAGTTTCAACAAACATTATTGATGCCTCATTTAAAGCTTTAGTAGATAGTTTGGATTATAAGTTATTTAAAGATAATGCTCCTGCTAGCAATTAATGTCTTCAGTTTCTTTTATTCTTCATAAACCCCAGTTATCCGAAAATATAGGAGCATGTGCTAGAGCTATTAAAAATTTTAGTTTTAACAAATTAGTAGTAATTAATCCTAAACCTACATTTCCTAATGATAAAATTGTTGCAACTTCAGTTGGAGCAAAAGAAATAATTAAAAATTGTAAAGTTTATGATAATTTGGAATCCGCAACTAAAAATATTGATTATCTTATTGCTACATCTTCAAGGTTTCGTAATAAAAATATTAAACATATAAATTTAAACGATTTATCTAAATTAGATTTTAACAAAAAAATTGGTTTTCTTTTTGGGTCCGAGGCATCGGGACTTTCAAACAATGAAATAATATATGCTAATAGTACTATGCAAATACCTACTAACCCAAATTTTAAATCAATTAATTTATCACATAGTGTAATTATAGTAGCTCAAGTTGTTTCTAGTTTAATTAAATTAAAAAAATCAAACTATAAAAAATCTAAAAAAGTTAAATCAGCATCAAAAAAAGATATACAGGCAATGGTAAATTTATGTGTCCAGAAGTTGGAAAATAAAAATTTTTTTAAACCATCTGAAAAAAAACCTATAATGTTAGAAAATTTAAGAAGTATTTTTTATAAAATGGAGTTATCAGAAAAGGAAACTCGCATATTATCAAGTGTATTTGCTAATCTTGCAAAAAAGGCTGATTGACAAATTTATGAGTAAGTTTATAAAAGCGATTTATTAAATGACAAAAAGACTTAATTCTAAACACAAAGTTGACAGAAGATTAAAAGTGAACTTATGGGGAAGACCTAAGAGCCCCTTCAATACTCGTGCATACCCTCCTGGTCAACATGGACAAACTAAATCTTCAAAGCCATCTGACTATGGAATACAGTTGCAAGCTAAACAAAAATTAAAATCTTATTATGGAAATATGAATGAGAGACAATTTAGAAATGCTTATAGAAAAGCAATTATGAAAAAAGGTGATACAGCAGAAAATTTAATTGGTTTGTTGGAAAGAAGACTTGATGCTGTTATTTACAGGTCAAAATTTTCAACTACAATTTTTGGGGCAAGGCAATTAATTAATCATGGCCACGTAAGAGTAAATGGGAAAAAAGTTAACATTGGAAGCTGTCAACTAAAAGAAGAAGATACTGTAGAAATAAGAGACAAATCAAAACAGTTAGCTTTAATAGATATAGCTTTAGCAAATAAAGAAAGAGACGTACCCGAATATCTCCAGGTTGATGAGAAAAATAGAAAAGTTAAATTTGTAAGAACACCAAAATTTGAAGAAGTTCCTTATCCAGTTGTGATGGAACCTAATCTTGTAATTGAATATTATTCAAGATAAAACAAAGTTTGATTAAAAGAACGTCAAAACAACATATTGAAAAAATACTTTCCACAAATTCTAGCTGGAAAATATTAGACATAGGTTGTGGATATGGGGCTAGCAAATATGCAAATACTATTTGTGATATTCAAAATTTGTCAGAATTTTATAAGGATAGAAAATTCGTTCAACTTAAAGAAAAAAAACTACCTTTTTTAGATAAAGAGTTTGATTTTGTAATTGCCAGCCATGTATTAGAGCATGTTCATGATATTGAGTTTTTTATTTCTGAACTAGAAAGAGTTTCTAAGAAAGGTTTTATAGAAGTGCCAACTAAGCTTGAAGATAATTTAGTTTTTGAAAATAAAAAAGATCATTTATGGCACATGGATTTTGATGATGTAGGAAATAAACTACTTATAGAAAATAAAAAGCAATATTTTGAACCTGTTTTAACAGTATCAACTATAAAAAATCTTAATAAAATTTTTAGAAAAAGTTTAGTTATTGAATTGTTGTGGGAAAATAAGATTGATTATTCGTTTAATAAAAACACAAAAAATAATTTTGATAAAATATCAGTTTTTAATTTATTTAAAAAATACTTTTCAAAAAAAATTAGAATGTTAATTAAATAATTATTTTTTAAAAGTGATTGATGAGTCTTCTAGTTTCTTTTTAAGCTCACCATTTTCATACATTTCTTTTACGATATCACAACCACCAACAAATTCTTTTTTAATATAAAGTTGTGGGATAGTAGGCCAATCACTAAACTGTTTAATCCCTTCTCTTAATTCTTGGCTTTCCAAAACATTAATTCCACGAAAATTAACTTCTAAAATTTTCAATATATTTGATACAGCCATTGAAAAACCACACTGAGGTGCATCCGGCGTGCCTTTCATAAATAAACAAACTTCATTATCATTTATTGTGTTTTGTATTAAATTTTTAGTTTCGTCATTCATTTATTTTTCTTTCGTTTTAATCGCAAGAGCATGAAGTTCATTACCCATTCTTCCTTTAAGAGAAGAATAAACCATTTTATGTTGCTCAATTTTACTTTTACCAGAAAACTGTGAAGAAACAATAGTAGCAGAATAATGATTGCCATCTCCAGCTAAATCTTGAATATCAACAGAAGCATCGGGTAAAGCTTCTTTTATAAATTTTTCAATTTCTTTTAAATCCATTGCCATTTTTATGCTTCCATATATTTTTTTAACCACTTATTATTTGATAAAATCAAATCTTCAATTGATAGTTTTGTTTTATCGTCAATAACAATATCTTTATCTAAAATAACACCCAATTCATCATAATGCACAGAGTTTTTTTCTAATATTTCTTTAACCTGCTTGTAATTTTCTTTTTCAATTTCCACGATATATCTTCCCTGATCTTCTGCGTACATATACTCAAATTGATTTATTAATTGTTTTGGCTTTTTTATTTTAATGCCTTTTTTGCCTTTGATACACATTTTTGCAACAGCAACAATAATTCCACCCAAAGAAACATCGTGTGCAGATCTAACAAATTTTTTTTTAATTAAACTTAAAAGTGTTTCTCCATTGTTTTTTTCATTAAATAGATTGACTTCAGGAGGAGGTCCATTTTTAATATTTAAAACATCTCTAGAAAAAATACTTTGATCTAAATGTCCTTCGGTTTTACCAATAACCAACACAACATTATCAATTTTTTTAAAACCCATTGTTACCATATCTTTATAATTTTTAATTAAACCAATACCTCCAATTGAAGGAGTTGGTTTAATACCTTTATCCTTTGTTTGATTATAGAAAGATACATTTCCAGAAACCACAGGGAAATTTAAATATTTACTTGCTTCCCCAAGTCCCTGAACACATTCAACAAATTCACCCATATTTTCTTCTTTTTCAGGGTTTCCAAAATTTAAACAATTTGTTATTGCAATAGGCTCAGCTCCAACAGAAATTAAATTTCTCCAACTTTCACAAACTGCTTGTTTGCCTCCAGTCAATGGGTGTGCATAACAATATACAGCTGAAGAATCAACTGTTGCTGCTATGGCTTTATTAGTTCCATGAACCCTAACAATACCGGAATCACTCCCAGGCTTTTGAATTGTATCTCCCATTACCGTGTGATCATATTGTTGCCAAATCCATTCTTTGCTACAAATATTTGGATTTGATAATAATTTATTTAACACATTTAAAATTTTTAAATTTTTAAAACTATCTTTGTTAATTTTATTTTTTTTTGGTAATTTGGTTTTTTTCCATTTTCTGTCATACATAGGTGAATTTTCCACTAAAGTATGGACTGGTATATCAGCAACTTTTTTTTCGTCGTAAAAAAGTTCAATTTTTTTACTATTTGTTGTTTTTCCAATTATTGAAAAATCTAAATTCCATTTATCAAATATTTTTTTAGCTTCAATTTCTTTACCATTTTCTAAAACTATGAGCATTCTTTCTTGGCTCTCAGATAACATAATTTCGTATGGTGTCATGTTCAATTCTCTACAAGGAACTTTATTTAAATTAAGTTCTATTCCTAATTTGCCTTTTGATGCCATTTCAATACTTGATGAAGTTAAACCAGCGGCCCCCATATCTTGAATTGCTATTATTGAGTCTCCAGCCATTAATTCTAAACAAGCTTCAAGTAAAAGTTTTTCTGTAAAAGGGTCACCAACCTGAACTGTTGGTTTTTTTTCTTCAATTTTTTCATCAAAAATAGCTGATGCCATGCTAGCACCGTGAATTCCATCCCTTCCAGTTTTTGATCCTACATAAATTACTGGCTTGTTTACTCCTGCAGCTTTCGAATAAAATATTTTATTTTTTTTTACTAAACCTAAAGTCATAGCATTAACAAGGATATTACCGTTGTATGACTCATCAAAACTAGTTTGTCCTCCTATAGTTGGTACGCCTATACAGTTACCATATCCGCCAATTCCGCGAACAACTCCTCTTAGCAAACTTTTAGTTTTTTTGTGTTGAGTGGAACCAAAATGTATAGAGTTTAAGTTTGCAATTGGTCTAGCACCCATTGTAAAAACGTCTCTCATTATACCCCCAACACCTGTTGCTGCACCTTGATAAGGTTCTATAAATGAAGGGTGATTATGACTTTCTATTTTGAAGACAATTGCATCATTATCTCCTATATCGACTACACCTGCATTTTCACCAGGACCCTGTATAACTTTTTTTCCTTTTGTAGGTAAATTTTTTAAGTGTAATCTTGATGATTTATAAGAACAGTGTTCATTCCACATTGCAGAAAAAATTCCAAGTTCAGTAATATTTGGTGTTCTATTTAACAAATCACAAATTTTTTTATATTCGTTTTTTTTTAATCCGTGCTCTAAAGCTAATGACTCGTTTACTTCCATTATTTTAAATTAGTTATTAAGTTTTGGAAAAATATAGAGCCATCATCACCTGATAAATAAGTATCTATCATTCTTTCGGGATGAGGCATCATACCAAGAATATTTTTTTGTTTGTTGAATAATCCAGCAATATTATTAATAGCACCATTTGGATTTGAATTGTCATCAGTTTCTCCATCTTTATTACAATAGGTTAGAGCAATTTGATTATTGTCATTAATGTTTTTCATTTGATCCGAAGAACAAAAAAAATTACCTTCGTTATGTGCAATATGTAATTCTAAAATATTTTTTTTAATATTTTTAAAATAATTATTCTCAGTATTATTTATTTTAACAAATACATTTTTGCATATAAACTTTGAATATTTGTTTGGTAGAAGAGCGCCTGGTAGTAATTCAGTTTCAGTTAAAATTTGAAAACCATTACAAACACCCATTAATAAACCTCCAGACTTTGCAAATTTAATTATAGATTCAATAATTTTTGATTTAGATGCCATGCTTCCACATCTTAAATAATCACCATAAGAAAAACCCCCAGGCAAAACTACCAAATCACTTTTCGGTAACTCTGTATCGTTGTGCCAAATCATTTTATTTTTAAAACCAAACTTTTTAAGAGCTACGTCCATATCCCTGTCACAATTTGAACCTGGAAAAATAATTATTGATGAATTCATTATTTATTATTGTGATTCAATAATTTTATAATCTTCAATTACTAGGTTAGCTAAAAGTTTTTTACACATATCTTCAGCTTTTTCTTCAGCTTTTTTTTTGTCTTTTTCATCAATATCAATTTCAAAATATTTTCCCTGTCTAACTTCTTTAACGTTGTTGAAACCCATTCCATTTAAAGCTTGATGAACAACTTTTCCTTGTGGGTCCAAAACATCCTTTTTCAGTGTAACTATTGCGGAAATTTTCATTTTTTATTTTTTTTTTTAAATGTGTTCAAATTAGTAACATTAGATGAATCTACATTTGACTGTTCATGTAAAATACCTAATCTTTTTGCAACCTCTGTATAAGCGGGTATTAATCCTCCAAGACTTTTTCTAAACCTGTCTTTATCTAATTTTTTTTCAGTTAAGGCATCCCACAATCTACATGTGTCAGGACTTATTTCGTCAGCTAGGATGATATCTTTTTTATTACTTGATTTAATACGACCAAATTCTAACTTAAAATCTATAAGTTTAATTCCAACACCTCTAAACATTCCAATCATAAAATCGTTAATTCTTAAAATGATTTTTTTGATTTTTTCAATTTCCTTCTTGGTTGCCCAGCCAAATGTTAGGATATGTTCTTCAGCGATTAATGGATCACCTAGTTTGTCGTTCTTTAGACAGTATTCTATTAAAGGATTCTTCAATACAGTGCCATCTTCAATGCCAAGTCTTTTTGTAATAGAACCTGAAGCTATATTTCTTACGATAAATTCAATAGGAATGATTTCAGCAAGCTTAACTACTTGTTCTCTCATATTAAGCCTTTTAACTAAGTGAGTTTTAATTCCTATTTGGTTTAAATTTTCCAGAATGTGTTCTGATATTCTGTTATTTAAGATACCTTTACCATCAATTTTAGATTTTTTTTGATTGTTAAATGCTGTTGCATCATCTTTAAAGTACTGTATAGCCAAACTTTTGTTATTTGTAGAATAGATAATTTTTGCTTTACCTTCGTAAAGTTTTTTACCTTTTTTCATTAATTAAACACTCTTCTAAATATCAAGTTTATATTTTTATAATGAGAAGAATAATTAAAAATAGATTTTAATTTTTTTGGAGGAATTTTTGATATTATAAACTTATCTTTTGAAAGAATGTTAAGTAAATTTAAGTTTTTATCAAAACATTTTTTTGCATGTTTTTGAACAATTATATATGATTTCTCTCTGCTTAATCCCGACTTTGTGAGCTCAAGCATCACCTCCTGTGAAAAAATTACTCCCTTAGTAAGATTTAAATTTTCAACCATTCTTTTTGGATAAACAATCATTTTATCAAGTATATTTTTTAGACGCACTAGAGCAAAATCTAAAGTAATATTTGCATCGGGACCTATATTTCTTTCAACGCTTGAGTGTGAAATATCTCTTTCATGCCAAAGTGCAATGTTTTCTAACGCCGGAACAACTGCACTTCTCACAATTCTTGAAAGACCAGTTAAATTTTCACTTAATATAGGATTTTTTTTGTGAGGCATTGCTGAAGAACCTTTTTGATTTTTTGAGAAGAATTCTTGCATTTCATAAACTTCTGTTCTCTGCAAGTGTCTAATTTCAATAGCAACTCTTTCAATTGAACCAGCAATAATTCCTAAAATAGAAAAATAAAACGCATGTCTATCACGTGGTATTATTTGAGTTGAAATGGGCTCAATTTTTAAACCAAGTTTTTTTGCAACATGTTTTTCCACTTTTGGATTTACATTAGCAAAAGTTCCAACAGCACCAGAAATGGCACATGTTGATACTTCATCAATTGCATTCAAGAGCCTTTTTTTATTTCTTTTAAATTCTTCATAAAAGGAAGCTAATTTTAGTCCAAATGTTATAGGTTCAGCGTGAATACCGTGACTTCTCCCTATACAAGGTGTGTATTTATATTTTTTTGCCTGTTTTTTTAAAACTTTTAAAATTTGATCAATATCTTTTATTAATATTCTTCCTGATTGAACCAATTGGATGTTTAGACTTGTATCCAAAACATCAGAAGAAGTCATTCCTTGGTGAAGATATCTAGCTTTTATTCCCGTTTTTTCAGCAATAGAAGTTAAAAAAGCTATAACATCGTGTTTAACTTTAGATTCTATTTGATGAATTCTCTTTACATTAATTCTAGCTTTTTTTTTAACAACAGACGCAACTCCTTTTGGTATTTGCCCTAGTTTTTCCATAGCTTGTGCGGCAGCTATTTCTACATCAAGCCAAATTTTATATTTGTTTTCTTCAGACCATATATCAGCAAGTTCTTTTCTAGAGTATCTTTCAATCATTAATTATAAGTAAGGAGGCTTATGATAACCTTTAACAGATTCTGTAAAGATTTCATATCCATTTTCAGTAATTCCTATTGTATGTTCAAATTGTGCTGATAAAGATTTATCTTTTGTAACAGCTGTCCAACCATCAGCAAGAACTTTTACTTCATATTTTCCACTGTTGATCATTGGTTCAATTGTAAAAGTCATGCCGGGTGATAATTCGATACCAGTGTTTTTTTTTCCATAATGAAGAATATTGGGTGGTTCATGAAATTTGGTGCTAACTCCGTGACCACAGAAATCTCTTACTACTGAAAAACCTTTTTCTTCAACATGAGATTGAATTTCATATCCTATATCGCCAGTCTTCACATTTGGTTTTAAAATCTTAATAGCTTTCATCATTGCTTCATATGTTGCATTTATTAAATTGTTTGCTTTAATTGGGCTTTTTCCAATGCAAAACATTCTACTTGTGTCTCCATGATGTTCGTTAACTATGGCTGTTACGTCTATGTTGATTATATCTCCCTCATTTAAAATTCTATCTGATGGAATTCCATGGCAAACAACATGATTTAAAGATGTACATAAAGATTTTTTGTAACCCCGGTAAAATAATGGAGCTGAAAATCCACCATTGTCTCTTATAAATTCATATCCAAGTTTATCAATTTCATCAGTTGAAATTCCTGGTTTAATATTTTCAGTTATCATATCAAGAGTTCTTGCAGCAAGATCTCCAGCAGTTCTCATTTTTTCAAATTTTTCTTTATAATTATTCATCAACTATATTTATTTTTTTTTCAATTTTAATTTCTTTAGAACTTAACACGCATCTATAAGCTAGGAATTTAACACCTGCTTTTTTTGCTATCTTATAATTTTGATAATAATTATTATCAATATCTTTTGCTATTCTAAAATTATTTATACCCTGTATTTGAGTTAAAAATAAGACGTAAGGTTTGTAATTTTTTTTAATAGAATCTATAAGGTTTATCAAGTGTTTTGAACCTCTTGTTGTAACAGCATCAGGAAATTCGGCTAAATTTTCATTTCTAATCAATGTAACATTTTTGACTTCAATTATATTTTGATCACATAAAAAATCAAATCTTGTGTCATTAGAATATTTAAACTCAGGAGTAATTTTTTTTATGAACTTAAATTCTTTAATTAGTTTGTTTTTTAAACCATGTTCAACAATTCTGTTAGCCCTATGAGTGTTAATACCAACAAGTTTTTTATTTACCTTAATCATTTCTAAAGTGAATTTTAATTTACGATTTGGATTATTGTTTTTTGTCACCAAAACATCATTTCCTTGATTTAACAAACCCATCATAGAACCTGTATTAGGGCAGTGGGCTGTTAGGATTGAATTATTTACTTTTATATCAACAAAAAACCTTTTATATCGTTTGATTAATTTGCCTTTAATTAAAGTACTGGTAAATTTCATTATAATTTATTTATATTTGTAAATGACAAATAAAAAAGAAATATTTGCTGGAATAATTATAATAGGTAATGAAATATTATCAGGCAGAACTCAAGATACAAATACGAGCACTCTTTCAATTTGGTTGAATTCTTTAGGAATAAAAGTCCAAGAAGTAAGAGTTATTCCTGATATAGAGGAAACAATTATTGAAACTGTAAATGAATTAAGAAAAAAATATAATTACATTTTTACCACAGGAGGAATAGGACCAACTCATGATGACATAACTGCATCTTCAATTTCAAAGGCTTTCAATTTAACTTATGGACCTCATAAGGAAGCAATGATTATTCTAGAGAAATATTATAAGCCAGGAGAATTTAATGAAGGTAGGCAGAAAATGGCATGCATGCCAACAGAAGCAAATTTAATACTTAATCCAACAAGTGGGGCTCCTGGATTTAATGTTGAAAATGTTTTTTGTTTGCCAGGAGTTCCATCTATTTTAAAATCTATGCTTGGGGGAATTACTCATAAATTAATAGGTGGCGATCCAATTTTAAGTCATACAATAAATTTAAGAACAGTTGAAAGTGAAATAGCAAAATCTTTAACTGACGTTCAAAAAAATAATAAAGATGTAGATATTGGTAGTTATCCTTTTTTTAGAGCAGGCAAGCTAGGTGTAGCAATAGTGCTTAGAAGTTCCAAACAAAACAAAATTGATAAATGCAATTCAGAGATTTTAAGTTTTATAAAAAAGAAAAATATTGAAATTGTTGAAAGAGATTAATGTTGTATTTTGCTTACGGTAGTAATTTAAATCATTCTCAGATGAAAAATAGATGTAGCGGCGCTAAGTTTATTAAAAAATATATTTTAAAAGGTTACAAACTGTGTTTTAGCCACAAAACAAATCGCTCAGTTTATGGTCATGCAAATATAATTAAAAACAAAAAATCTGAAGTTCAAGGTGCACTTTGGAATATTACAAAAGATGATGAGAATGAGTTAGATGGTTATGAAGGAGTTGATTATAATTATTATCACAAGGAATATTTTAATTTAAATAACAAAAAGGTATTGGTCTATATTCAAAAAAAATATTATATTCAAAAACCAAATTCTACTTATTTGCATACTATTATTGATGGATACAAAGATTGCATTTTGGATATTAAAAAGTTAAAGAGAATAATTTCCAGTTATAAAATTAATTATGAAATTTATTGGTAGTTGCTTTAATCCAATTTATTTATTATTTTATCACTAATAGAAGACTTTATTCCTATCATTGATGAAAATAATCCAGTTAACCTTGATTTATTTTTTTTAAATTTACTTTTTGAAAAAGGAAATAAAAAAATAGTGCTTAGAAAGAAACGAATAAGTTTTGAAAAATGAACAATAAAAGAAAATAAATAACCATAGTGTTTTTTATGATAGTAGAATCTAGACCAATAGTAATTCCAGTGTCTGAAATCACTATAGTTAAAATTGCTTTCGTTATCTACTGAGCCACCAGCTTCATGAATGATTTTGATTTTATTAAAAACAAATATATTTTCTTTCATCATCTTCATTCTTTTGCATAAATCTATTTCTTCAAAAAAGAAAAAGAATTTATTATCGAAAACATTTTTATTTTCAAATTTTTTTAAATTAACCACGAGAGCGCACCCTTTGATTAAGTCAACTTTAGTTATACTTTCATTTGAATTAATATTTAGTTCAGAAGTATTTAAATTTTTGTCAAAATCCTTATTTTTGTTAAAATCAATTAAGTCATCATATATAGGTGAAGCTAAAGCGAAATCATCTTTACAGCTAGAAATTTCTTTTTCTATATTTGATAGCTGATTTTCATTAATTACGATATCTGTATTTAATAAGATTGCATATTGTGATCTAATGTTTCTAAAACCAATATTAGCAGCTGCACCATATCCTAGATTTTTATTATTAAGTATTATTTTACAATTTTTATATTTTTTTTCTATTACCTCTTTTATTAAGGCATTATTTGAATTTTCTAAAATAATGATTTCTCTTTCGCTGCCTATAGTTGAAAGACATTTTTCAAGTTTATGAATAGACTTGTAGGATATGATTAAAATAGTTAGATTCATTTAATGTTTAAATCAATATATTATGTTTGATTATAACAGGCTAGATAATTATGAATTTAAGAACTTTTTATAGACTTTTTTACAGACATAGAATTAAAAAGGCTTCAATCATTTTAAAATTGTATATCATTCTATTATTACCAATAAAATATTTAATTAATATATTTTATTTGGAAAAAAAAATTAATCTTGAAGTTTATAAAAATAATTTTAGTGAATTGTTTGACAAAGATTTAAATACTTTATTTGAACATTTTAACACTGATAAAGGTGAATATTTTGTTGATCAATATTTACAACCGTCAAAAATAAATAAAAATAAAATAAAAGCCCACGGTTATACAAAAACTTACGAAATAATATTTTCAGATTTTAAAGATAAAAATTTTAATATATTAGAGCTTGGGTCTTTTTATGGAAATGCAGCCGCAGCATTATATTTTTACTTTAAACAAGCAACTATTTTTAGTGCTGATATAAACCCTGATATGTTTAAATACAAATCTGATAGGATTAATAACTTTTATATAGATTCATCTTCAAGAAGATCCTTAATAGATAACGTTATTGATAAAAAAATTAATTTTGATATTATTATAGAAGACGCAAGCCACGCACTTAAAAGTCAAATTATATCACTGTTTATGTTGTTTCCATTGGTTAATTCTGGGGGCTATTTTGTTATTGAAGAATTAGATTTTCCTGAAATAAGAGAGGACATGAATATTAATCAAAGCAAGCCTAATTTAAAACAAATTTTAGAGAATGTTATTACAGGTAAGGATTTTAATTCAGTTTACATTAACAATGATGAGAAAAAATATTTTTTAGAAAATTATTCAACAATAGAAATTAAAAAAGGAAATTTTAATGAGATTGCTGTAATTAAAAAAAAATGAAGATTTATTGTAGGAATCTGAGCGTTTAAAAAAATTTTACTTATTAAACTTGTTCAATTATAAATGTTAGCATAAATACTTATGAAATTGACAAATGCCCTCGTGGTGAAATTGGTAGACACAAAGGACTTAAAATCCTTGCCCTTTTGGGAGTGCCAGTTCGAGTCTGGCCGAGGGCACCACGAATATGTATAAACCAGTAATTATTTCTGATTCAAATAAAAAATCATTAAAGATAAAATCTTTTCTTGTAAAAAATTTGAAAAATTTATTATCAAAATCACAAGTAGTAATTGTGATCGGTGGTGATGGTTTTATGCTTAAAATACTAAAAAAAAATAAAAATTCATTAAAATCTTTCTATGGAATAAACTCAGGTAATTATGGTTTTTTGATGAATAAATTTTCTCCAAAATATACTATTAAAAATTTTTCAAAAGCTAAAATGATTACTATTTATCCTTTAGAATTAATTGTTAAAAATAATCAAGGTTTAAAAAAGAAATCAATCGCAATTAATGAAGTTTCAATTTTAAGACAAAGTAGACAAGCCGCATCTTTATCAATTAAGAGTGGAACAAAAATAATTATAAAAGAATTAATTTCAGATGGGGTTTTAGTCTCAACTCCTGCAGGTAGTACCGCTTACAACTTATCAGTTCACGGCCCTATTTTAAGTTTAAATTCAAAAAAACTTTCTATTTCACCAATAAGCGCATTTAGACCAAGAAGATGGAAAGGTAAAATTATAAATGATAAATCAATCGTAAGAATACATAACTTAAATCCAAAAAAAAGACCAATCAGCGCTGTCGCTGATAATTTAGAATTTAGAAATGCAAAAAACGTTACAATCAAAACAAATAAAAAAATAAAATTCAATTTACTTTATGATTCAAATAGAAGTCTTCAAAAAAAAATTAAGATAGAACAGATAAGAAGAGAAACTTCTTAATGGTGCCCCCGCACGGATTCGAACCGCGGACCTATTGATTACAAATCAATTGCTCTACCAACTGAGCTACAAGGGCATTTAATTGTTTTATTAATTTTTTTTGTACTAATCAAGATTTTTTTTTAAATTACTTAAGTAATGAAATACTATAGATGCACTATTAGATATATTTAAACTTTCAATATTTTTGTTCATATTTATTCTTACAAAAAAATCTGCGTATTTAGCAGTATGTTGTCTCATGCCAAAACCCTCAGAACCGAATAGAAGGACATTGTTTCCTTCCCATTTGATATCTGTAAATTTTTTTTTAGCATTTGAATCAAAGCCATAAACCCAAAAATTTCTATCTTTCAAATTTTTTAAAGTCGAATTTATATTTGATACTTGGAATATATTGATGTGTTCCATGCATCCGCTTGCAGATTTATACATAAGTTTACTTTTGCTTGGAAAATGTCTGTCTTTAACAATTAAGCCGTCAATTTTAAACGAAGCTGCACTTCTAATGATTGAACCAATATTTCTAGGGTCTGTAACTTCATCAAGACAAGCCAATGTAAGATTGTTTTTATTTTTCACAAAATTCTTCAATTGTAAGTGATTTAATTCTTCTATCTCAGCAACATAACCTTGATGTGATATTTGATCTTTGGTTGTATATTTATCTAGTTCTTTTTTCGTTTTAAAATAAATTTTTACACCTTGTAGGATATTTTTTTTTTGATTTTTTCTGTGGATATTTTTTTTGCTTTCTTCTGTTAAAAATACTCTTAAAACCTTTCTTTCAGGATTTTTAAGAGCTTCCATCACAGCATGCTGTCCAACAATGTAAAATGTCGTTTTATTCATAGTTAATATGGGTTTTATACGTTTTTTCTCATGTTTTCCCAGTAAATCTCATATTGCAATTGCATAATAAAAATATATAAAACGCTTGTTGTTTGAAGCTTTATTGAACTAGGGGACACTTCCCCACAAATGAGGAGGGGTTCCAGAGCGGTCAAATGGGGCGGGCTGTAAACCCGTTGACTTCGGTCTTCGAAAGTTCGAATCTTTCCCCCTCCACCATTCAGTAGATTTTTTAATAACAATGGAGTGAAACTCTTGGGTGTTGCGGGTGTAGTTCAATGGTAGAACGCTAGCCTTCCAAGCTGGATGTAAGGGTTCGATTCCCTTTACCCGCTCCAAAGAAGTTAAATAAATGATAAATATAATTGAGGTTAAAAAGTAATGTCGAAAGAAAAATTTGTAAGAAATAAACCGCATTGTAACATAGGTACAATCGGACACGTGGATCATGGTAAAACAACTTTAACAGCAGCTATTACAAAAGTTTTAGCTGAAGCTGGTGGAGCAAAGTTTGTTGCTTACGATCAAATCGATAAAGCGCCAGAAGAAAAAGAAAGAGGAATTACAATTTCAACTGCTCACGTTGAATACGAAACAGAAAAAAGACACTACGCGCACGTAGATTGCCCAGGTCATGCTGACTATGTTAAAAACATGATTACAGGAGCAGCACAAATGGATGGTGCAATTCTTGTTGTTAATGCAGCTGACGGCCCGATGCCACAAACAAGAGAGCATATCCTTTTAGCTAGACAAGTTGGTGTTCCTGCAATTGTTGTTTTTTTAAATAAAGTTGATCAAGTAAAAGACAAAGAGCTAATAGATTTAGTCGAAGAAGAAATAAGAGAACTTTTAAACTCTTATAAATTTCCTGGTGACAAAACTCCAATAGTTAAAGGTTCAGCTTTAGCTGCGGTGGAAGGTAAAGATGAAGCTATTGGAAAAAATGCAATTATGGAATTAATGAAAGCGGTTGATGAACATATTCCACAACCAGACAGACCAAAAGATAAACCATTCTTAATGCCTGTTGAAGATGTATTTTCTATTTCTGGAAGAGGTACCGTTGTAACTGGAAGAGTAGAGGCTGGTGTTATTAAAACTGGCGAAGAAATTGAAATAGTTGGTATTAGAGATACAAAAAAATCAGTTTGTACTGGTGTAGAAATGTTCAGAAAACTTTTAGATAGTGGAGAAGCCGGAGACAATATTGGTGCATTGTTAAGAGGTGTTGAGAGAACAGATGTAGAAAGAGGCCAAGTTTTATGTAAACCTGGATCAGTAACACCCCATACTAAATTTGAAGCTCAAGCATATGTTTTAAAAAAAGAAGAAGGTGGAAGACATACTCCATTCTTTACTAAATATAGACCGCAGTTTTATTTTAGAACAACTGATGTTACAGGAGAAGTTGAGTTGCCAGCTGGCACTGAAATGGTAATGCCAGGTGATGATGCTAAATTTACTGTGAAATTAATCACACCAATTGCGATGAGTGAAAAATTAAACTTTGCAATTCGTGAAGGTGGTAGAACAGTTGGAGCTGGCGTAGTAACTAAGATTATAGAGTAAACTTCTATAGGAGTGTAGCTCAATTGGTAGAGCGCCGGTCTCCAAAACCGGAGGCTGAGGGTTCGAGTCCCTCCGCTCCTGCCAATATATGAAAGATATTATGAAAAATCCATTTAAATTCATACAAGAAGTAAAACAAGAAGCTTTTAAAGTTACTTGGCCTACAGGAAAAGAAACAATGCAAGGTACATTGATGGTTGTTGCAATGGCAATTATAGCTTCGTTATTTTTCTTGCTTTTAGACCAAGTGTTAAAATTTTTACTAGAATTACTACTAAAGGTTAGTTTTTAATGAAAAATTGGTACATAGTACAATCACACTCAAGTTTTGAAAATAAAGTAGCAGGGCTTATTAAAGAAGAAGCCGAAAAAGCAAAAATTTCAGAAAAAATTGAGGAAATCATTGTTCCAACACACGATGTAACAGAGGTTAAAAGAGGCAAGAGAGTACAAAGAAAAAAAAAATATTTTCCCGGGTATGTTTTGATTAAAAGTGAGATGGATAATGCTATTTATCATATGATCAAAAACATTAAAAGAGTAAGTGGTTTTTTAGGATCAAAAGGAATACCAGCTCCTGTATCTGATAAGGAGATTGAAAAAATTTTAGGACAAATTAAAGATGGTGTTGCTCAGCCAAAATCTGGTATAGAATATAACGTAGGTGAAAAAGTACAGGTTATAGACGGACCATTTGCATCTTTTAATGGAATGGTTGAGAGTGTGGATGAAGAAAAATCTAGACTTAAAGTTTCTGTTTCTATATTTGGAAGACCTACACCAGTTGATTTAGAATATAACCAAGTGGAGAAAACAAGTTAATGGCAAAAAAAGAGATTACAGGTTACGTAAAATTACAAATAAAGGGTGGTCAAGCTAACCCAGCACCGCCTGTTGGTCCAGCTCTTGGACAAAGAGGAATAAATATTATGGAATTTTGTAAAGCGTTTAATGAAAAAACTAAAAATTTTATGGGGAAGCCAGTTCCTGTAATTATTACAGTTTATAAAGATAAAAAATTTGATTTTATTATAAAATCACCACCAGCTTCCCATTTTATAAAGGAAGCAGCTAAATTAAAAGGTGGATCGCAAGAACCCGGAAGACAAATAGTTGCTTCAATAACAAAGAAACAAGCTGAAGAAATAGCAAAAAAGAAAATGGCTGATTTAAACGCTCATGACTTAGATGAAGCTGTTAAAATTATTGCAGGATCTGCTAGATCTATGGGTATAGAGGTAAAAGAATAATGTCATCAAAAAGATTTAAAAAACTTTCTAAAAATATTGCTAAAGTGGAACCAAGTTTATTGGAAAAGATTTTACCTGAAGTAAAAAAAAATTGCACAACAAAGTTTGATGAGTCAATTGATTTAAGTTTGCAGATAAATCATAAACAAAAAAAGAATGAAATTAATTTAAGAACTGTAGTTAATTTACCTTCAGGAAATGGAAAAAAGATTAAAATTGCAGTTGTTTGTGAAGATGAAAAATCTAAAGATGCCAAGGAAGCAGGAGCCGATATAGTTGGCTCTGACGATTTTATAGAAAGAATAAAAGGAGGAGATTTAAATTTTGAAAAGTTAATTTGCACACCTTCGATGATGGTAAAATTAGCAAAACTCGGAAAAATTTTAGGACCAAAAGGATTAATGCCCAATCCAAAACTTGGTTCAGTTACAGATAATATCAAAAAAGCTATAATCGAGGCTAAAACAGGCCAAGCAGAAATTAAAAATGATAAAGATGGAAATATAGGACTAAGTATAGGAAAAAAATCATTTGCAGACGATAAACTTATTAAAAATTATAATGCAATTCTTGATGCTTTTGAAAAAGAAAAATCAAATAATACAGTTAAAGGTGATTTAATTAAAAATATTTTTATTACATCATCAATGGGAGTTTCCTACAAAATTAAATTACCAAAAAATATTTAGTTATGATGAATAAAGAACAAAAACAAAACTATATAAAAGAAATGACTGCTCAATTTGAAAATAGTGAAGCTGTGCTAGTAACACATTATCAAGGTTTAACTGTAAAACAATTAGACGATTTAAGAAAACAAATGAGAGAGCATGGTATAAAATTTCAAATTACAAAAAATAGAATAACAAAACTCGCACTAAAAGATTCTAAATGTAAAAATTTAACTAATTTATTTACTGGCCCAACGGCTGTTGCTTTATCAAAAGATGCAATAACTTCTGCAAAAATTTTAACTAAATTTTCAAAAGAAAATAAAAATCTAAAAATTTTGGGTGGTATTATGGGCGAAGAGGTATTAGATGTCGCTGGAGTTGCAAATGTAGCTACTTTACCTACATTAGATGAAGCTAGAGCTAAAATTATAGGAATTTTACGTTCTCCAGCTCAAAAAATTGCAAGTATTTTACTTGCACCAGCTTCAAAAATCGCTATTTTAGCGCTCGAAAAAAGTAAAAAATAAACCTTACAAAAAATACAAAATGTTATGGCAGATCTAAATAAAATTATAGAAGATTTATCAAGTTTGACTGTTGTCGAGGCAGCTGAACTTTCAAAACAGTTAGAAGAAAAATGGGGCGTTACTGCAGCTGCGGCTGTAGCGGCAGCACCAGCAGCAGGAGGTGGAGCAGCTCCAGCAGAGGAGAAAAGTGAATTTACAATAGTGTTATCTGCAGCAGGAGAAAAAAAAATTAATGTAATAAAAGAAATTAGAGCAGTAACTGCTTTAGGATTAAAAGAAGCAAAAGATTTAGTTGAAGGAGCTCCTAAAGAAGTTAAGTCTGGTGTTAATAAAAAAGAAGCTGATGAAATAAAAGCTAAATTAGAAGCAGCAGGCGCAAAAGTAGAACTTAAGTAAATATTAAAGAAAGAATTATTTGCCAGTTTTTATTAATTGGTAATGTACTAAAGATGCAATTATCTTTTACTGAGAAGAAAAATATAAGAAAAAATTTTGGTAAACTCAAAGAAGGGTTATCAATACCAAATTTAATTGAAGTTCAAAAAAATTCCTATAAACAGCTCACATTTTATGATCCAGATGTAGCTGGACAATTAACAAAAGGTTTTGATAGAGTTTTTAAAAGTATTTTTCCTATAGAAGACTTGAATGATAAAGCTACCTTAGAATATATTTCTTACAGACTTGAAAAGCCTAAATTTGATACCGAAGAATGTATTCAGAGAGGTTTAACATACTCATCTGCATTAAAATGTACGCTCAGACTAGTTGTCTATGACATAGATCAAGAAAATAACACAAAAGACATTTTATCTGCCAAGGAGCAAGAAGTTTATATGGGTGAAGTGCCAATGATGACAAATAGTGGAACCTTTATAACAAATGGAGTTCAAAGAGTTGTTGTAAACCAAATGCACAGAAGCCCCGGAGTATTTTTTGATCATGATAGAGGCAAATCTCATGCTAGTGGTAAATTGCTTTTTAATTGTAGAGTTATACCAAATCGTGGTTCATGGTTAGATTTTGAATATGATGTAAAAGATTTTTTGTATTTTAGAATTGATAGAAAGAAAAAAATTTTAGCATCAACTTTGCTTATGGCACTTGGGTATTCTAAAAATGATATTGTCAATGAATTTTATGAAAAAGAAACTTTTTTATTTGATGAAAAATTAAATAAATGGAAAACTAAATTTAATCCTGAAAACTATAAAGCTAAAAATTTTTCTGAAGAAGTTGTGGATGCTAAAACAAGCAAAGTTGTAATAAAACTTGGAGATAAAGTTAATTTTTTGAATGCAAAAAAACTTGCTAGCGACGGTTTAAAAGAAATATATGTATCAAATTTATCACTTTATGGAAAATTTCTACACAAAGATATTAAAATTGATGACGAAGTTATAAAAATTGGAACTGAAATCGATGAATCGATTCTTAAAAAAATTATTGATGCAAAAGTTTCAACAATAGATGTATCTATTACAAATTCTATTAACAAGGGTCCTTATTTATTACAAACTATTATTAACGATAAAAATGAAACAAAAAATGAATCTATCAACGAAATCTATAAAGTTTTAAGACCAGGAGAACCTCCTACAATTGAAATAGCAACACAAATTTTCAACAACCTTTTTTTTAGTTCAGATAGATATGATCTATCAGATGTAGGAAGAGTTAAAATGAATTCTAGACTCAATTTACAATGTTCGGATAAAATTACTATTTTAAGAAATGATGACATAATTTCAATTATAAAAAAAATGTTAGATTTAAGAGATGGTAAAGACGAAGTTGATGACATAGATCATCTGGGGAATAGACGAGTTAGGTCAGTTGGTGAATTGGTAGAAAACCAAGCTCGAATTGGTGTTTATCGTATGGAAAGAGCGATAAAAGAAAAAATGACTACACTAGATGTCGAGTCATCTATGCCTCAGGATCTAATAAACGCAAAACCTCTAACAGTTTCTTTAAAAGATTTTTTTGCAACTTCACAGCTTTCTCAGTTTATGGATCAGACTAATCCCTTATCAGAAATTACACACAAAAGAAGAGTCTCTGCCCTAGGACCGGGCGGCCTTACAAGAGAAAGAGCGGGGTTTGAAGTTCGTGACGTTCATCCAACTCATTATGGAAGAATTTGTCCAATTGAAACACCAGAAGGTCCAAATATTGGATTAATTAATAGTTTATCAACATATGCAAAAATTAATAAATACGGTTTTATCGAAAGTCCTTACAAAAAAGTAAAAGGTGGAGTTGTTGAAGATAAAATAGAATATCTTTCTGCAATGGAAGAAACCAAATATACAATTGCTCAAGCAAATTCTAAAGTTGATAAAAATGGCAAAATAACAGAAGACCTGGTTTCTTGTCGTGAAAATTTAAATTTTGTTTTATCAAAACCGGAAAATATTGACTATATAGACGTTTCACCAAAACAACTTGTTTCTGTTGCCGCTTCATTAATTCCTTTTCTTGAAAATGACGATGCTAATAGAGCTTTAATGGGATCAAACATGATGAGACAAGCTGTTCCACTTTTAAAACCAGAGTCTCCACTTGTTGGTACCGGAATAGAGAGCGACGTAGCGCTAGATTCTGGAGTTACTATAGTAGCTAAAAGAGATGGAATAGTTGATAAAATTGATGGTAAGAGAATTGTAATAAAAGCGACTGGAGAAACTGATTTTACAAAATCAGGAGTTGATATATATAATTTACAAAAATTTAAAAGATCAAATCAAAACACATGTATAAATCAAAAGCCATTAGTTAGAGTTGGCGATAATGTGAAAACTGGCGATATTATTGCTGATGGTCCTTCAACCAAATTAGGTGAATTAGGACTTGGAAAAAATGTTACTGTAGCGTTTATGCCATGGCAAGGTTATAATTTTGAAGATTCCATTTTAATTTCTGAAAGATGTGTCACAGATGACGTATTCACTTCTATTCATATTGAAGAGTACGAGGTTATGGCAAGAGATACAAAACTAGGAGAAGAAGATATCACAAGAGATATACCAAATGTTAATGAAGAATCTTTAAAAAATTTAGATGAGTCTGGAGTTGTTTATATTGGAGCAGAAGTTAAAGCAGGAGATATTCTTGTAGGAAAGGTTACACCAAAAGGGGATTCCGCATCTGGTCCAGAAGAAAAATTACTTAGATCTATTTTTGGCGAAAAAGCTATAGATGTAACTGACACATCTTTAAAAATGCCAAGTGGAAGCAGTGGTGTTGTTGTTGATGTTAGGGTATTTAATAGACACGGTATAGAAAAAGATGAAAGATCTATTACAATTGAAAGAGCAGAAATTGACTCTGTGCAACAAGATAAAATTGTAGAAGAGGAAATTTTAGAGAGAAGCATTAAGCAAAGAGCTAGTCAAATTTTGTTAGGCGCAACCTCTAATAAGAAAGTTAAAAATTTAGACTCTGGCGAAAAAATAAACACTGAAAAGATTGAAGATTTAAATGTTAATGAAATATTTAAAATATCTGTAGGTGATAACAAAAAGGTTGAAGCTCTTTCACAATTAAAAGAACAATTTAATAAAGCCAAACAAGATATTCAAGAAAGATTTGAGGATAAAGTTTTAAAAATTAGACAAGGTGATGATTTGCTCCCAAGTGTAATGAAAATGGTTAAAGTTTTTGTAGCCATAAAAAGAAGATTAAGACCTGGAGATAAAATGTCTGGTAGACATGGAAATAAAGGTGTTGTAAGTAAAATCGTCCCAGTAGAAGACATGCCTTATCTTGAAAATGGCCAGCCTGTAGATATAGTTTTAAATCCTTTAGGTGTCCCAAGTCGTATGAATGTGGGCCAAATATTAGAAACTCACCTTGGATGGGCTTGCAAAGAATTTGGTCAAAGTATAAAAAAAATAATAGATGAAAATCAAAAAATAATAGAAAAAAATGAAAAAATTACAAATTTTCTTAAACAAGTATATGGAAAAGAAGTTTTTGATCAAAGTATTGATAATTTAAATAAAACTGAATTTAAAGATTTATGTGAAAATCTTCAAAGCGGTATCCCAATCGCAACACCTGTATTCGATGGAGCAAAAGAGAAAGACGTTACTGATATGCTTAAACTTGCTAAATTACCAGGATCTGGGCAAACATTTTTATGGGATGGAAGAACTGGTGAAAGATTTGATAGACCCGTTACTGTTGGAATTATTTATATGCTAAAATTGCATCACCTTGTTGAAGATAAAATTCATGCTAGATCGACAGGCCCATATAGCTTGGTGACTCAACAACCTTTAGGTGGCAAAGCACAACTAGGCGGACAAAGATTTGGTGAGATGGAAGTGTGGGCTCTTGAAGCATACGGAGCTTCTTATACTCTTCAAGAAATTTTAACCGTTAAATCTGACGATGTTGCTGGAAGAGTTAAAGTTTATGAAACTATAGTTAAGGGTGAAGAGAATTTTGAATCGGGTATACCAGAATCCTTTAACGTTTTAGTAAAGGAAATAAAATCATTAGCATTAAATGTTGAACTAAATTAATTATGAAAAAAGAATTAACAGATTTATTTAAAAATAGCGAAATATCAGAAGCTCAAAATTTTAATAGCATAAAGATAACTTTAGCAAGTCCAGAAAAAATTAAATCTTGGACATATGGAGAAATAAAAAAACCAGAAACAATAAACTACAGAACATTCAGACCAGAAAAAGATGGACTTTTTTGTGCCAGGATTTTTGGACCAATAAAAGATTATGAGTGTTTGTGTGGTAAATATAAAAGAATGAAATTCAGAGGCATAATTTGTGAAAAATGTGGAGTAGAAATTACAAAGTCTAATGTAAGAAGAGAAAGAATGGGCCATATTAATTTAGCAACACCTGTTGCGCATATATGGTTTTTAAAATCTTTGCCAAGTAGAATTTCATTAGCAATAGACATGAAACTAAAAGAAGTAGAAAGAGTCTTATATTTTGAAAATTTTATTGTAATAGAGCCAGGATTAACAGGACTAAAAAAAAACCAACTACTAAATGAAGAAGAGCTAGCTAAATATCAAGATGAATTCGGAGAAGAATCTTTTACCGCTGGAATCGGAGCTGAAGCTATACTTGAAATTTTGAAATCATTAGATCTTCAATCGGAAAAAGAGACATTAATTAAAATGATCAATGAAACTAAGTCCAAAGTTTCAGAAGAAAGATCTATTAAAAGATTAAAATTAATTGAATCATTTATGGAAACAGGTCAAAAACCTGAATGGATGATATTAACTGTTATTCCAGTGATTCCTCCTGAATTAAGACCTTTAGTTCCTCTTGATGGAGGTAGATTTGCAACATCTGATTTAAACGATCTATATAGAAGAGTTATTAATAGAAATAATCGTTTAAAAAGATTAATTGATTTAAAAGCCCCAGATATAATAATAAGAAATGAAAAAAGAATGCTCCAAGAATCCGTTGATGCTTTGTTTGATAATGGAAGAAGAGGCAGGGTAATTACCGGAACAGGAAAAAGACCACTTAAATCTTTAGCGGAAATGTTGAAAGGAAAACAAGGAAGATTTAGACAAAATTTATTGGGTAAAAGAGTTGATTATTCTGGTAGATCCGTAATTGTGGTTGGTCCTGATCTTAAGTTGCATGAATGTGGACTGCCTAAAAAAATGGCATTGGAACTATTTAAACCTTTTTTGTATGCAAGATTAAATAAACTTGGATTAGCATCAACAATCAAGCAAGCAAAAAAATTAGTTGAAAAAGAAACCAATGCAGTATGGGATGCTTTAGAATTAATTGTTAGAGAGCATCCAATACTTTTAAACAGAGCTCCTACTCTTCATAGGCTGGGTGTTCAAGCATTTGAACCTAAGTTAATAGAAGGAAATGCAATTGAACTACATCCATTAACTTGTGCCGCTTTCAATGCTGATTTTGACGGGGATCAAATGGCAGTACATATTCCCTTAAGTTTAGAAGCTCAATTGGAAGCAAGAGTGCTAATGATGTCAACAAATAACATTCTAAGCCCATCTAATGGAAAACCTATTATTGTTCCAAGCCAGGATATGATTTTAGGAATTTACTACCTGTCACAATCAGCCCATAAAGAAGGTAAAGTTGAAGGGTATTTTGTTAACAATCATGAAATTGAACATGCTTTGGAGTCTGGGCAAATAAAAGTACATTCATCTATAATTTCTAGGTTTGAAACTTTAGATGATAAAGGTAATAAAAAAATTGAAAAATACAAAAGTACAGCAGGCAGATTTTTATTAGCAAATTTATTACCAAAAAATAATAATATTAAGTTTTCTTTGATTGATAGACTGCTCCCAAAAAAAGTTGTTTCAGAAGTAATAGATATAGTTTTTAGATTTTGTGGACAAAAAAGAACAGTTATTTTTTGTGATAAATTAAAAGATTTAGGTTTTAAACATGCATTTAGAGCAGGCATATCATTCGGAAAAGACGATTTAGTTATACCATTAAATAAAAGTCAATTAATCAATGAGACCAAAAAACTCATTGCCGATTATGAAAACCAATATTCAGAAGGGCTCATAACCAGAGGAGAAAAATATAATAAAGTAGTTGATGCTTGGTCCAAATGTACAGATAAAGTTGCTGGTGAGATGATGAAAGGTATTTCTGCAACGGAAACTACTGATGAAGGGTTAAAAATTAATTCAGTTTTTATGATGGCAGATAGTGGCGCAAGAGGGTCAGCGGCTCAAATGAAACAATTAGCTGGAATGAGAGGATTGATTGCAAAACCATCAGGTGAAATTATTGAAACCCCTATCACTTCTAATTTTAAAGAAGGCTTAACAGCTTTAGAATATTTTAATTCAACTCACGGAGCAAGAAAAGGTTTAGCTGATACTGCTTTAAAAACTGCAAACTCTGGTTATTTAACTAGAAGATTATGTGATGTAGCTCAAGACTTAACAATCACGAGAGAGAAATGTGAAAAACCAGGAAATATAAAATTATCTGAAATTATTGAGGGAGGTAATGTAATAGTAACTCTTTCTGAAAGAGCGCTTGGAAGAGTAACAGCAAAAGATGTTAAAAATCCAATTACCGGAGAAATTATATTAAATAAAAATGAAATGATTGATGAATTTGCATGCGAAAAAATAGATGCATCAGGCATTAAGCAAATAAACGTATATTCAGTAATGACTTGTAGTTTAAAAGAAGGTGTATGTTCAACATGTTACGGCAGAGATTTATCACGTGGTAAAATTGTACATGTAGGTGAAGCAATTGGAATGATTTCAGCACAGTCAATTGGTGAGCCGGGAACACAGCTTACAATGAGAACATTTCACGTCGGAGGTACCGCTTCGATAAAACAAGATTCACAGATAATTAGTAAGTCAGAAGGAATATTAAAAATAATAAACACAAACCTTATTGAGGATTCAAAAAAGAATTTAATTGTAATGGGTAGAAACACTCAGTTATCTATTGAAGATGACAAGGGAATACAAGTTGCTGTTTATAAAGTCCCTTATGGTTCAAAATTATTTTTTCAAAATGGTGATAAAATTAAAAAAAATGTTAAAATCTGTGAATGGGATCCGTATACAACACCTGTAATTGCTGAGAAAAGTGGTATAGCTGGTTATGTTGATTTAATTGATGGTGTATCGCTACAAGAAATAACTGATGACGCAACCGGAATTTCGTCTAAATCTGTAATTGATTGGAGGTCACAATCTAAAAATACTGATTTAAAACCAAGAGTAACTTTAAGAGATGAAAAAGGAAACGTCATAAAAAAAGCTGATGACAATGAAGCTAGATACTATTTAGTTCCTGATTCAATTTTATCTGTTAAAGATGGACAAAAAATATTTGCGGGTGATGTGATCGCTAGACTTCCCAAAGAAACTTCGAAAACTAAAGATATAACTGGAGGACTTCCTAGAGTGGCAGAATTGTTTGAAGCAAGAAAAGCCAAAGATAGTGCAATTATTGCAGAAAATGATGGAAAAGTTTTATTTGGAAAAGAAGTTAGAGGCAAACAAAGAGTTTCAATCGAGTCAGAAAATGGAGTTACCTCAAATTATTTAATACCAAAAGGAAAACATATTAATTTTAATCAAGGTGAAAAAATTAAAAAAGGTGAGTATCTATTGGACGGACAGCCATTACCGCATGATATTTTAAGAATACTGGGCATAGAAGAGTTAACCGAGTATTTTGTGAATCAAGTTCAAGAAGTTTATAGATTACAAGGTGTTGTTATCAATGATAAACACATCGAAACTATTCTGAGACAAATGCTTAAAAAAATTGAAGTCAAAGAGTCAGGAGATTCAAGCTTATTACCTGGTGAAATAATTGACAGAAATAAATTTGATACAATGAATGAAAAATTGAAAACAGAAAATAAAAAAATTGCCATAGGTGAAAGAGTATTGATGGGTATTACAAAAGCATCACTACAAACCGAGTCATTTATATCTGCAGCATCTTTTCAGGAAACTACTAGAGTTTTAACTGATGCTGCTATAAGAGGTAAAATTGATAAATTACAAGGCTTAAAAGAGAATGTAATTGTTGGACGACTTGTACCAGCGGGTACTGGATCAATTAAGAACGAATGGAATAAAAAAGCCGTTGAAGATGATAATAAATTTTTAGCTGATCAGGAAAAAATTGAATCTTCAGAAACCCAAGTAAATCAATAAAAAAATACCTTTAAATACAACCTTTTAAATTGACAAAGTAGAATTCTATAGTATTTTGGCGATGTTTTTGGTTGGAATGTAGTACTAGCGTACTAAACGCTGCCATAAATAACCTGTCAGTTATTTCATCAAAAATAAAAATAGTAAGCAAAAAATATATGCCAACAATAAACCAATTGTTAAGAAAAAAAAGAATTAAAGTTAAATCTAGAGACAAAGTTCCAGCTCTAGAAAAATCACCTCAAAAAAGAGGTGTTTGTGTTAAGGTGTATACAACGACACCAAAAAAACCCAATTCGGCTTTGAGAAAAGTTGCTAGAGTTAGATTGTCAAACGGGCATGAAGTTACTTCTTATATTCCTGGCGAAGGACACAATTTACAAGAGCACTCTGTAGTTTTGATTAGAGGAGGAAGAGTTAAAGATTTACCTGGCGTCAGGTATCATATTTTAAGAGGCAACTTAGATACTCAAGGAGTAACTGCAAGAAAACAGCAACGTTCAAAATATGGCGCAAAAAAAGGTAAATAAAAATGTCTAGAAAAAAGAAAGCTCCAAAAAAAATTCAACAAATTGACTCTAAATATAAATCATTAATAATTCCTAAACTAGTAAATTCATTAATGTATGATGGTAAAAAAACAATAGCTGAGAAAATTGTTTATGATGCCATTGATAAAATAAAATCTAAATCAAAAGATGAACCCATCAATGTTTTTAATGAAGCTATCAACAATATTAAGCCAACTGTAGAGGTTCGATCACGTAGAGTTGGTGGTGCAACTTACCAAGTTCCTGTCGAAGTTAAATCAAAAAGATCACAAGCTCTTGCTTTAAGATGGTTAATTGATGCTTCCAGAAAAAGAAAAGATAAAAAAATGTCTGATAAAATATTTAATGAAATTTATGACGCATATCAAAATAAAGGATCAGCGATAAAAAAAAAAGAAGATACTCACAAAATGGCTGAGTCAAACAAAGCTTTTGCTCATTTTAGATGGTAATAAATTATGCCTAGAACTCATACATTAGATAAATATAGAAATATTGGTATCATGGCTCATATAGATGCAGGCAAAACTACAACAACTGAAAGAGTTTTATATTACACTGGAAAGAGTCATAAAATAGGTGAAGTTCATGATGGGGCCGCAACAATGGATTGGATGGAACAAGAGCAAGAAAGAGGTATTACAATCACATCTGCAGCAACAACTTGCTTTTGGAGAGAACATAGAATTAATATTATAGACACTCCTGGTCATGTAGATTTTACAATTGAAGTAGAAAGATCATTAAAGGTTCTTGATGGAGCTGTAGCAGTATTTGATGGAGTTGCCGGCGTAGAACCTCAATCAGAAACAGTTTGGAGGCAAGCAGACAAATATAAAGTCCCTAGAATTTGTTTTGTTAACAAACTTGATAGAACAGGGGCTGATTTTTTTAGATGTGTAGACATGATTAGGGATAGATTGGGAGCTAAACCTTTAGTAATGCAAATCCCTGTAGGAATTGAATCATCATTACAAGGAATTGTTGATTTAGTTAAAATGAAGGCAATTATCTGGAAGGATGAATCATTGGGAGCTGAATTTGAAACAAAAGATATTCCTGAAGATTTAAAAGAGAGCGCAAATAAGTATAGACAAGAATTAGTTGAGACCGCTGTAGAGCAAGATGAAAAACTAATGGAAAGTTATCTTAATGGAGACCAAATTAAAGAAGAAGATTTAATTAAATGCATTAGAAAAGGATGTTTAAATTTTGATTTTGTACCAGTGTTAACTGGTTCAGCATTCAAAAATAAAGGTGTTCAACCATTATTAGATGCAGTAGTTAATTATCTTCCAAGCCCTGTGGATATTGGTTCAATAAAAGGAACAAAGCTCGGTTCTGATGAAGAGTTAGAAATGAAATTTGAAGATAATGCACCTTTTTCGGCTTTAGCATTTAAAGTTGCAAACGACCCATTTGTAGGATCATTAACCTTTATTAGAGTTTATTCAGGAACAATAAAAACTGGTACAGGAATTTATAACACTTCTAAGGATAAAGAAGAAAGAGTTGGTAGAATGCTTTTAATGCATGCGAATTCTAGAGAAGATATAAAAGAAGCTAATACAGGAGATATTGTTGCTTTAGCTGGATTAAAACATACTATAACTGGACATACTTTGTCTGATGAAGAAACACCTGTTTTGTTAGAACCAATGGAATTTCCAGATCCTGTTATAGAAATAGCTGTTGAACCAAAAACAAAAGCTGACCAAGAAAAAATGGGAGAGGCTTTGGGTAGATTAGCAAAGGAGGACCCTTCTTTTAGAGTTACTACCGATGAAGAATCGGGACAAACTATCATTAAAGGTATGGGTGAACTGCATTTGGATATCATAGTTGATCGGATGAAAAGAGAATTTAAAGTCGAAGCAAATGTTGGTGCGCCCCAAGTTGCATATAGAGAAACTATACAAAGTCCAGCTGAATTTGATTACACTCATAAAAAACAAAGTGGTGGTGCTGGTCAATTTGCTAGAGTTAAGTTATCTGTTGAACCATTGGAGCCAGGTGCAGGTAGACAGGTGGAAAGTAAAATTAAAGGTGGTTCAATACCTAAAGAATTTATACCTGGCGTGGAAAAAGGAATTGAAACTGTTTCTGATACAGGAATATTGGCTGGTTTTCCAATAATAGATTACAAAGTTGTAATTCTTGATGGTTTACACCATGATGTTGACTCTAGTGTTTTAGCTTTTGAACTTGCATCAAGGCAATGTTTTAAAGAAGCATGCACAAGAGGCACTCTAAAACTTTTAGAACCAGTAATGAGAGTTGAAGTTGTTACACCTGAAGATTATATGGGTGATGTTATAGGAGATTTGAATAGTAGAAGAGGTCAAATAAATACTCAAGAACAGAGAGGAAATGCAACAGTAATTACCGCAATGGTGCCATTAGCTAACATGTTTGGATATATTAACAATTTAAGATCAATGTCTCAAGGAAGAGCTCAATATTCAATGTTTTTTGATCATTATTCTAAAGTACCACAAAATGTTCAAGATGAAGTAACAAAGAAAACAGGTTAATTATGGAAAAACAAAATATTAGAATTAAATTAAGAGCTTACGATAACAAAATTTTAGATAAGTCAACAGAAGAAATAGTTAATACTGTTAAAAGAACTGGTGCTAATATAAAAGGACCGATACCACTTCCCACAAGAATTGAAAAATACACGGTATTAAGATCTCCTCACATAGATAAAAAAAGTAGAGAACAGTTCGAAACAAGAACACATAAAAGATTAATTGATATAATTGAACCAACACCACAAACAGTAGAGGCTTTAATGAAATTGGATTTAGCATCAGGGGTAGATGTTGAAATAAAGATATAATTATGATTGACATAGCTTTAATTGGAAAAAAAATTGGAATGACTCGTGAATTTTATAAGTCTGGTCAGTCAGTTCCTGTAACAGTAGTGAAAATGGAAAAAGCCAGAATTATACAGGTGATTCAAAAGGATAAAAGAGGTTATGACGCAATTCAATTAGGATATGGAAAGATTAAAAACTCAAAATTAACAAAATCGATGAAGGGTTTTTATGCAAAAAGAAACACCGAAGCCAAAAAAACATTAAAAGAATTTAAGGTAAAAAATATTGATAATTATAAAGAGGGAAATGAGTTTGGTTTGGAAATTTTTAAAGAAGTTAAATTTGTTGATATAAAATCAAAAACTATTGGTAAAGGTTTTGCAGGTGCAATGAAAAGACACAATTTCAGCGGACTTAGAGCAACTCATGGAGTATCGGTTTCACACAGATCACATGGATCAACTGGTCAAAGGCAAGACCCTGGTAAAGTTTTTAAAGGAAAAAAAATGGCTGGTCACATGGGTAATAAGCTTAGAACAATACAAAATATAGAAATAGTAAAATCTGATCTTGAAAATAATTTATTATACTTGAAAGGTTCAATACCAGGTTCAAAAAATACAGAAGTTTTAGTAAAAAAAGCTATTAAAAATATTAAAAAGCTCACAATTTTAGAAAAAATAGAAGTTGCTGAAAAAGCAAAAAAAACACCAGATAAAAAGAAAAAATAATATGAAAATAGAAAAATTAAATTTGAATGGAAAAAAAGACACAATTGAAGTTTTAGATCAAATTTTTTCGGGAAAAATAAATAAAACATTGGTTGATAAAGTTTTATATAAAACTAACGCTAACTATAAAGGTAGGCATGGTAAAACAAAGCAACAAAATGAAATAAAAGGCTCAACATCAAAAATTTATGCACAAAAAGGTACAGGTAATGCAAGACATGCTAGTAGAAAAGCACCGATATTTGTTGGTGGTGGTGTTGCTCATGGCCCAAAAGGTCAACTTGCCTATAAAAAAAGAAAATTAAATAAAAGTGAAAAAAGATTAAGCATAGCTTCATTAATAACAGAAAAGAAAAATTTAAATAAACTATTGATATTTAGTGACTTTACTAACGAAATTAAAAAAACTAAGGAAATGAATAAAATTATTCATAAATTTCAAATTACAAATTCATTAATTGTTTTGGATAAAAAATCAAAAGATAAGATTTTTAAATCAATTCGAAATATACCAAATATAAAAATTACCGATGTTAACCATTTTAGTGCTTTTGATATAGTAAAATTTAAAAAAATTGTATTTACAGCAAGCTCTGTTAAAGAGCTTGAAAAGAGGTATTCATAAAACCTATGAGCAAAATTCATTTATACGATAAGATTTTTTCACCAATAATTACAGAAAAATCTACAGCTTTATCCGAACATAATAAAATAATTTTCAAAGTTCCAAATAAAGCAAATAAAAAAAATTTGAAAAAAAATATAGAGAAAATTTTTAAAGTAAATGTTGTTAAAGTTAATATAGTAAATAAACAAAGTAGGAAAAAAATTGCAAGAGGAAGAAAAGTAAAAATCCAAGGTTATAAGAAGGCTATTATAACTTTAAAAAAAGGTCAAAGTATTGACCTAACAGCAGGTATTTAAAAATGGCCCTAAAAACATTTAAACCTTATACAAAATCAACAAGAGGAACAATTTTAATTAACAGAGTTGGCTTATGGAAAGGAAAACCTTTCAAATCTCTTGTTTCGCAAAAAAATTCTAGAAAAGGTAGAAATAATTATGGACGTATTACCTCAAGAAATAGAGCTGGTGGTCATAAAAAAATGTATAGAGAAATTGATTTTTATAGAAAAAAATTTGATGTCGAAGCAACAATTGAAAGAATAGAATATGACCCAAATAGATCATGTTACATAATGTTGGTTAAATTCGATGATGGCGAATATAAATATTACTTAGCTCCACAAAAAGTTAAAGCGGGAGATAAAATTGTAAATGGTAATAAAAAAGAAATTAAAGTAGGAAATTGTATGCCATTACAAGATATACCAGTTGGAATTGATATTCATAACGTGGAATTGCAACCTGGGTCGGGAGGTAAAATTGCTAGATCTGCTGGTACATCTGTAACCATCTCAGGAGTTGATGGAAATTATTCCTTAATTAAAATGACATCGGGCGAAGTTAGAAAAATAGACTCAAGGTCATTAGCAACGATAGGAGTGTTATCCAATCCAGATCAAAAAAATATTAAAATTGGAAAAGCTGGACGATCAAGATGGCTTGGAAGAAGACCACACACAAGAGGAGTAGTTATGAATCCAGTTGACCACCCACATGGAGGCGGTGAAGGTAAAAGTGCTGGTGGAAGACACCCTGTATCAAGAAGTGGACAATCCGCAAAAGGTTTAAAAACAAGAGATAACAAGAGAACAGATAAATATATTATTAGAAGAAGGAAGAAGAAAAAGGATTAAGGTAAAATTTATGGCAAGATCAGTTTGGAAAGGACCATTTGTTGAAGAAAGCTTGATTAAAAAAGTTGATGCTCAAAAAAAGGAAACAGGAAAAAAGCCGATTAAAACTTGGTCTAGAAAATCAACTATAATTCCAGATTTTGTTGGATGTAGCTTTTTAATTTACAACGGAAAAAAATTTATACCTCTTACGATTTCAGAAGATATGGTAGGTCACAAATTAGGTGAATTTGCTCCTACAAGAACCTTTGTCGGCCATACTCCTGCTGATAAAAAAGCAGCTAAAGAAGAGGCAGCTCCAACAAATACAGAAAGTAAAAAATAATGGGTAAAAAAAAGAAAAACAAAGATGTTAAAGAAAAAACAGTTAAAACTGTTAATAAAAATGTTAGATCCAGTGTAAGAAAATTAAATCCTATTCTAAGAGGCATAGTTGGAAAAAAAGTTGATATTGCAATGAGAGATTTAACATTTTCAGAAAAGAGAATTTCAAAAGACATTAAGAAAACTATTTCATCTGCAGTAGCAAATGCAGAAAATAACTTTCAATATGATATTGACAAACTGATTGTAAAGGAAGCTTATTGTGGAAAACAGATAGTAATGAAAAGATTTAGAGCTAGAGCCAAAGGTAGAGCTGCGCCAATTTTAAAACCTTATTCAAATGTAACAATAATTTTATCAGAATCAAAAAAAATGGAGAGTCATGGGACAAAAAGTTAATCCTGTAGGTTTAAGATTGGGAATAAACAGAGGTTGGGATTCTGTTTGGTATGCAAAGAAAAAAGATTTTGGTAACTATTTAATTGAAGATTATAAAATTAGAGAATATATAAAAAAAAACGTTATTAATTCCGGTGTCTCAAAAGTCATGATTGAAAGAACCGCGAAAAAATGTTTTGTAACTATCTATACTTCAAGACCTGGTTTTGTAATAGGTAAAAAAGGTAGTGATATAGAAAAAATTAAAGGAAAGCTTTCTAATTTAACTTCAAACGAAGTAAATTTAAATATTAAAGAAGTAAAAAAACCTGAAACAAATAGTTTTTTAGTAGCCGAAAACATTGCACAACAATTAGTTAAACGAATTTCATACAGAAGAGCAATGAAAAGAGCTATGCAATCAGCATTACGTTTAGGCGCCAAAGGTATCAAAGTTTCTATAAGTGGAAGACTAGGTGGCAATGAAATTGCAAGAACTGAATGGCTAAGAGATGGAAGTATACCATCTCACACATTAAGAGCAGACATAGACTATGCAGAATCTGAGGCATTAACAACATATGGAATTATAGGAATAAAAGTATGGATTTATAAAGGTGAAATTTTTACAAAGGAGTTTAGTCAAGAGACTAATAAAAAATAATTATGTTACAACCAACTAGATCAAAGTTTAGAAAAGCTCACAAAGGAAGAATACATGGATTTGCCTCTAGAGCTAATTTAATCAACTATGGAGCATATGCCTTAAAAGCAATGTCACCCGAGAGAGTCATTGGAAAGCAAATAGAAGCAGCTAGAGTTGCTCTTACAAGACATATGAAACGACAGGGCAGAGTATGGACAAGAATATTTCCGAACATACCAGTTTCAAAAAAACCAGTTGAAGTTAGAATGGGAAAAGGAAAAGGATCACCAGAATTTTGGGCATGTAGAGTAAAGCCAGGAAGAATATTATTCGAAGTAGATGGCGTTTCAGAGCAAATCGCAAAAGAGGCACTTTACAAAGCTTCTGCAAAACTACCAATTAAAACAAAGTTTATTAAAAGAATATCATAATGAAAAAGAAAGAATTAAATAAATTAACAAAAACACAAGCAATCAAAAATATTGATAAAATGAAAAAAGATTTATTTAATTTAAGATTTCAAAAAGTAAATTCGCAAATTGCTAATACTGCTAAAATTAATGAAACAAAAAAAACGATTGCTAGATTAAAAACACTTCTGAAAGGTAAATTAAATGCCTAAAAAAATATTGTCAGGAATAGTTGTAAGCGATAAACCAAATAAAACTATTACCGTTCTTGTAGAAAGAAAATATCAACACCCAGTATTAAAAAAAATCATAAAAGTTAAAAAAAAATATAATGCTCATGATGAAAATAATAAGTTTAAAAATGGAGATAAAGTTTCCATAATTGAAAGCAAACCATTCTCAAAAAATAAGAAGTTTGAAGTTTTGGAGGTAAATAAATGATTCAAGTGCAAACAGAATTATTAGTTGCTGACAATACTGGTGCAAAAAGAATAGAATGTATTAAAGTTCTAGGAGGTTCAAAAAGAAGATATGCTTCTATTGGTGATACTATAGTAATTGCAGTAAAAGAAGCTATACCTAAAGGAAAAGTTAAAAAAGGATCAGTTCATAAAGCTGTTGTTGTTAGAGTGAAAAAAGGAATTCACAGAAATGATGGTTCTAAAGTTAAGTTTGATAACAATGCAGCGGTATTAGTTGATGACAAAGGGGAACCTGTTGGAACTAGAATTTTTGGACCAGTTACAAGAGAATTGAGAAATAGAGGACAAATGAAAATTATTTCTCTTGCACCAGAGGTATTATAAAAATGATTAAAAAAGGTAGTAAAGTTAAAATTTTGACAGGTAAAGATAAAAAAAAAGAGGGTGAAGTAATTGAAATTGATAGAGCAAACTTCAGAGCAAAAGTTAAAGGAATTAATTTAGTAAAAAAACATGTAAAAACTACAAAAGAAAAAAAAGGAGACATTATTTCTAAAGAAAATTTTCTTGATATTTCGAACCTATCAATACTTATGGATACAACAAAAAATAAAAAAAAAGAGGTTAAAAAATAAAAATGATCCCACGATTAAAAGAACTTTTTGTTAAAGAAATACAACCAGCTTTAAAGGAAAAATTTGGTTTTAAGAATTTATATATGGCTCCTTCTTTAGAAAAAGTAGTTATAAATATGGGTCTTGGCGTTGACGGAAACGATTCAAAAATAATAAAATCATGCGAACAAGATATGGCAAACATAACTGGTCAAAAGCCAATTATTACAAAGTTTAAAAAATCTATATCTAACTTTAAAACAAGAAAAGGTACCAACGCAGGATTAAAAACCACATTAAGAAAAAATAGAATGTATGAATTTATCGATAGACTTGTAAATATAGCTTTGCCAAGAATTAAAGATTTCAGAGGGTTGTCTTCTGATGGATTTGATAATTTTGGAAATTATACATTTGGCATAAAAGAACATATAATTTTTCCAGAAGTGAACTTTGATAAAGTGGAAAAAATTAGAGGATTGGACATTACTATAGTAATTAATTCAAAATCAAAAGAACATAGTTTTGAATTGCTAAAAAAATTGAATTTTCCATTCAAAACCAAAGGAGATAACTAAATATGGCAAAGTTAAGCGCAATAAATAAAAATAATAGAAGAATAAAATTGTCAAATAAATTTTTAAAAAAAAGAAAAGAACTAAAAAAAATTATTATGAACAAAAAACTTTCTTTAGAAGAAAGGTTTAAAGCACAACAGAAACTTTCAAAATTACCTAGAAACTCTGCAAAGATTAGAGTTATGAATAGATGTCAGATAACAGGTAGACCACATGGGGTGTATCGAAAATTAAAAATATCAAGAATTGCTTTGAGGCAATTAGGATTACAAGGAAAGATTCCAGGTTTGGTTAAATCCAGCTGGTAGAAAGGAAATTATGAGTTTAAGTGACCCAATAGGTGATATGATAGCAAGAATAAAAAATGCACAAATTCGCAACCACAAAATTGTTGAATTACCTTCATCAAAATTTAAAATTAGAATATCTGAAATTTTAAAAAGCGAAGGGTATATAATAGATTATAAAATTATCGATAATGATAAAAAATCAAATTTATCTATAAATTTGAAATATCACTCAGGAAACCCAGTAATTAGTACAATTGAAAGAATTTCAAAACCCGGAAGAAGAATTTTTTCTAGCGCCGAAAGTCTTCCAAAAATAAATAATGGATTAGGTATAGCTATAATATCAACACCAAAAGGAGTAATGACAGATCTAGATGCAAGAAAACAAAAAGTTGGTGGAGAAATAATTTGTAAGGTTTTTTAAAATGTCTAAAATTGGAAAAATAAATATATCAATACCAGAAAAAGTAAATGTAGCTTTAAATGGGTCTGTTTTAAATGTAGATGGACCACTAGGCAAAAAAGCACTTAATATAGATTTAAATATCTTCGATTTAAAAATAAATGAAGGAAAAGATATATCAATAAAACCAAAGAAAATTGATCAAAATACAAAAAGATTATGGGGGATGAATAGAAGTTTAGTTAATAATGCGATTATTGGAATAAGTAAAGGATATGAAAAAATATTAGAACTTTCTGGTGTTGGCTTCAGAGCAAGTTTAAAAGGAAAAAAATTAAATATGCAATTAGGATTTAGTCATGATATTAATTTTGATATTCCAGAAGGTATAAAAGTAGATATTGAAAAACAAACAATAGTAAAAATTACCGGTCATGACAAACAACAAGTTGGTATGATAGTTTCTAAAATTAAATCTATTAAGCCACCGGAGCCATACAAAGGAAAAGGCATTAAAGAGAGAGGCCAATATATACTTAGAAAAGAAGGAAAAAAGAAATAATGAAAATTAACTCAATACTTAGAAAAAAATTTAGAATCAAAAATAAGCTTAAAAAAGTTGCATCTGTAGATCGTTTTAGACTTTGTGTTACTAGATCTACCAAGAACATCTCAGCTCAAGTAATAGATGACAAGAATAATAAAACTTTATTTTCAGCGTCATCTGTAGAAAAAGAAATTAGAAGCCTAAAAATGAAAAATAAAACAGAATTATCAAAAGTAGTAGCTGAAAGACTTGCAAAAAAGGCACAAGAAAAAAAAATTACTAAAGTTTATTTTGATAGGGGTATTTTTAAATATCATGGAAGAGTTAAGGTCTTTGCTGAAACTCTAAGAAAAAATGGAATGGATTTATAATTTATGGAAAAAAGAAAAGATGATATATTAGAAAAATTAGTTCATATAAATAGAATTACTAAGGTTGTTAAAGGTGGACGAAGATTTGGTTTTTCAGCATTGGTAGTCGTTGGTAATCAAAATGGTAAAATTGGTATTGCTCATGCAAAAGCTAAACAAGTACCTGATGCGATTAAAAAAGCAAATGAAATGGCAAGAAGAAAATTTGTGCAAATTCCTTTAAGAGAAGGAAGAACTATACATCATGATATTTACGGAAAAGATGGTGCTGGTAAAATAAAATTAAGAGCTGCACCTAAAGGAACAGGTATTATTGCCGGTGGCCCAGTAAGAGCTGTATGTGAAGTATTGGGTATTAGAGATATTGTTGCTAAATCTATGGGTACAGCAAACCCTCATAACGTAATACGAGCAACAATGAAGGCTTTATCAAAGCAAAATTCTCCAAAACAAATATCCACTATTCGTAATAAAAGAATATCAGAAATCATAGAAAAAAGAGGATAATGACATTTTTAAACACAACAGGAAAAGTAATAACAAAAAAATTAAGAGTAGGAAGAGGTATTGGTTCTGGAAAAGGTAAAACATCTGGAAGAGGTGTAAAAGGACAAAAATCAAGATCTGGTGTTGCAATAAAAAGTTTCGAAGGTGGTCAAATGCCACTTTATAGAAGATTGCCTAAAAGAGGATTTAATCCATTAAAAGATTTAAAAATTGCAAAAATAAATTTGGATAAAATTCAAATGTTTATAGAAAAAAAAACTATAAAAGAAAATGAAATAATAAATTTAGAAACTTTAAAAAAATTAAAAATAATTAATAAAAATTCTAAAAAGTTAAAAATATTAGGAAATGGTGAAATTAAAAGCAAAGTTAACATTCATGCTGACTTGATAACAAAATCAGCAATTGACAAGCTTAAAAAAATTGGTGGTTCATTACAAATTATTAAAAAATAGCTTTAAACATTTATGAGCACTAATCCTCAATCAAATGATCTTAAAAATAGAATAATATTTACAATTTTTATTTTATCTGTTTATAGATTTGGAACATTTGTTCCTTTACCAGGAATAAATCCAGACCAGCTACAAATATTAATGGAAGGCAACCAGAAAGGTTTATTAGGAATGTTTAATGTTTTTGCTGGTGGAGCTATAAGTCGTATGGCTATTTTTGCTCTTGGAATTATGCCATATATTTCATCATCAATCATAGTTCAATTGTTGACAGGTGTTTCTGATTACTTTAAAAATTTAAAGAGCCAGGGTGAAATTGGTAGAAAAAAAATAACTCAAATTACTAGATACGGCACAGTATTTCTTGCTTTAATTCAAGGTTATGGTTTGTCAGTAGGATTGGAGTCATCAGCAAATCTAGTTATAAATCCAGGTATATTTTTTAAAACTTCTACTGTTACAACTATTGTTGCAGGAACTATTTTTTTAATGTGGCTTGGCGAACAGATTACACAAAGAGGTATAGGAAATGGTATTTCTTTAATTATATTTTCTGGCATAGTGGCAGAAATACCTAGAGCCCTTGTTACAACATTTGAATTGGGTAGAACTGGTGCAATTTCCACACTAATGATAATTTTGATATTTTTATTATTAGTAGGAACAATTATGTTTATAGTTTTTATGGAGCGAGCGCTTAGAAAAATTTTAATAAATTACCCTAAGAGACAGATGGGAAACAAAATGTATGGCGGTGAATCTTCGCACCTTCCATTAAAAATTAACCAAGCTGGAGTAATACCTGCAATTTTTGCTTCTGCATTACTATTGTTGCCTGTAACATTTTCCAATTTTAATTTAAGTGAAAATGAAACTTTTCTTAACATATCATCTTTTTTTTCACAAGGTCAGCCTCTTTATATGCTTTTATATGCTACAGGGATAATTTTTTTTACATTCTTTTACACATCTATAACTTTTAATCCGAATGAAACAGCTGAAAATTTAAGAAAATATGGAGGTTTTGTACCAGGTATAAGACCAGGTGAAAGCACAGCATTATATATAGATAATATTTTAACTAAATTAACAACTATCGGCGCATTATATTTAACTTTAGTATGTTTAATGCCAGAATTTTTAATAGCTAATTACCCAATACCTTTTTACCTAGGCGGAACCTCAATTCTTATTGTTGTAGTAGTAGCTATAGACACAGTAACTCAGATTCAAACTCGATTAATGAGCTCACAATACGAACAATTAATTAAGAAAACAAAGTTTGGTAAATAAGAAGTGAATATAATTATCTTTGGTCCTCCTGGCGCTGGCAAAGGAACGCAAGCTAAAATCTTAGTAGAAAAATTAAATAGTTTTCAAGTATCAACTGGAGATATGCTCAGAGATGAAATTAAAAAAGACACAGAAATTGGTAAAAAAATATTAAATAATATGGATGATGGGAAATTTGTTGATGATGAAATAGTAAATAAACTTCTTGAAAAAATAATATTTGACCCAAAAAAAAATAAACTAATTTTTGATGGTTATCCAAGAACTGTAAATCAAGCTAAAAATCTAGAAAGTTTATTGAATAAATCTAATAAAAAAATAAATTATATCTTTTTTCTTAATGTAGATAAAGATTCAATAATAAAGAGAATTGAAAAAAGAAAAATTTTAGAAAAAAGATCAGATGATGACGCTAGCATAATTTTGAAAAGATATGATATTTACATGAGAGAAACCAAACCTATATTAGATTTTTATTCTTCCCATAAGGGTTTTCATGAGATTGATGGAAGTCATGAAATCGATGAAATTTCAAGTAAAATAGGGGTTATTCTTAATGTTTAAGACATTGACTTTAAAACAACTTCTTATATAAAAGGCTAAATTTATTCTCAGAAAATATGGCTCGTATAGCAGGTGTAAATATACCACAAAACAAACTTGTTCAAATTGGACTTACTTATATATACGGGATAGGAGATAAATTTTCTAAGCAAATATGTATCGATTTAGAAATTCCAAAATCAAAAAGAGTCAATGAACTGACAGATGATCAAATATTAAAAATAAGAGAATATATAGACAAAAACTATAAAGTCGAAGGTGATTTGAGAAGAGAATATTCTTTAAATATTAAAAGGTTGATAGACTTAGCATCATACAGAGGA
>CACFBW010000005.1 GCA_902564565.1 uncultured Pelagibacteraceae bacterium
TGACCATGCTGGGGCTCTACTTCTCGCATGAACAATTGAAATATTTAAAAATAAAATTATAAAAGTTAAGATCAAAGCATTAATAAATATTAAGATTGGATTTTTGCTGTGTACTGGAAGTCTTATGACTTTAACTTTTTTTTTATCAACATATTTAAGCAGTTCTCCTCCGCTTGTTACAATATAAGAAGAGCAGTTTTGTTCATACAAATAATGAGCCAAATCATAACACCCCGTTTCAGCACCTCCATAGCCCAATTTAGGAATTACTTGTAAAACTTTTAATTTTAAAGACATTGATAGAATTATATATTAAGAAATTATTCTAATAAACTTTTATGAGAAGGTTTAAATACATAAAAATATCAAAAAATAAAAAAATTAGATATTTATCTAATTATTATAAGAAAAATCTCTATATAGTGTTTCTCCACGGTTTTATGTCAGACTTGGATGGCAAAAAACCTTTAAATTTTCAAAAATTTTGTAAAAAAAAAAGATTAGGATTTCTAGGAATTGAATATTCTGGTCATGGAAAATCTTCAGGAAAATTTACTAAAGGAAATATTAGCCAATGGACAAGTGAAGTTAAATTTATAATAAAAAAAATTATCAAAAAAAATAACTTTATTTTAGTAGGATCAAGTATGGGTGCTTGGCTGTCAATTAATCAATTTAAGTTCTTTAAAAATCAGATCATGGGTTTTTTAGGAATTGGATCTGCGCCAGAATTTTTAGAAAGATTAATGTGGAAAAAATTTACAAAAAAAATGAAAAATGAAACAAAAAAAAAAGGAATATACAATCTTAAACATGGAAACTATGAATATCCAATAACATATCAATTAATAAAAGATGGAAGAAAAAACAAAGTTTTTAACAAAAAAAATTAAATCTAAAATTTATTTGACCATGTTGCATGGAAGCAAAGATGAGGCGGTTCCAGTAATTTTTTCTAAAAAAGTTCTTAAACTATTTAAAAATGCCAAAAAAAAAATGATTGTAATAAAAAATGGAGATCACAGCTTATCTAGTAACAAAAATTTGAAAAAGATAAATAGTGAATTAAGTAAAATTGTTTCTAATATTATTTAAACCTTCAACATATGTTGGGAATTTTAAATTATAATTAAAAAAATTTTTCATTTTTTTATTACTTACTTTTTTGGAATCTTTATAAAAATTCTTTAACATTTCACTTTGGATATCTTTTACATTAATTCTTTTTGGTTCTTTAATATTTAAAACCTTAACTGCGTAAAGCATAACTTCTTCTGATGAAGCTGGCTTATCATCAGAAATATTATAAATTTCATTTGGTTTAAAATTGTATATTGATTTAAATAAAACATTTGCAATATCCTCCACATGTATTCTTGAAAAAAAATGATTTACTTTTTTGATTATATTTGCATTACCAGATTTTAATCTTGTTAAAGGATTGTTTTTATTAGAATAAATACCTGAAAGTCTAAATATTTGAATTGGTATTTTTTCTTCATCAAATAAAGAAATCCAATTTTTTTCTGCAATTAATCTTTCTTTACCATTCTTTGATGTTGGTTGAGTTTTACTTTTTTCATTTACCCACTCTCCATCATGATCACCATAAACGCTTGTGGCGGATAAATAAGTTATCCATTTTGGATTGCATTTTTTTATGATTTTAGAAAAATTTTTTATCACAATATCAGTTCCATTTACTGGTGGAATTGATATCAAAATATGATCAGATTTTTTTAGCTCATCAATTAATTTAGCATCAAAACGATCGTCTTCTAAATTAAAGTTATTATATGAGATTTGATTTATTTTTTTTTGAGATGTTTTTTCTCTACTTGTAATGGATAGTTTTAGTTTAATATTTTCTAAAGAAAGTTTGTTAACAAAACTCTCTGCAACTTGACCAAACCCAAAACAAAAAAGATTTATATTTTTCATTTTAAATTACTTCTTTAATAGTTGATTTTAAACTTATTGGATTTTCTAACTTATTAATCATTTCTTTTGGACAAATTTGTAAAAAATTTAACATTTCTACATTAAAATTTGCAAATATTTTTTTTGCTATTAATGAATTAGTTTCATACAAATGTTCTTCTACTAATTTTTTTAAATAGTTTACCCAATACTTTGTCTCTACAGATTGCCAAATAACAGTTTCGGAATTTACTCTTTTTTCAAATTGATTTTTAGGATCATATACAAATGCCATGCCACCTGTCATTCCTGCTGCAAAGTTATCACCTACTTCTCCAAGAATGATCACAGTCCCTCCCGTCATATATTCGCAACCATTAGAATCACATCCTTCTATAACTGAAATTGCCCCTGAATTTCTTACAGCAAATCTTTCTCCGGCTTGTCCTGCGGCAAATAATTTTCCTCCTGTAGCACCATACAATACTGTATTTCCAATAATTGTATTTTCATAAGAAACTAAATTACTATCTTTTGGTAACTTAACTGAAATTGAAGCTCCTGATAAACCCTTGGCGACGTAATCATTTGCATCACCTTCAAGTAAAAGTTTTAAACCTTTTATTCCAAAAGCACCAAATGATTGTCCTGCTGAACCCCTAAACTTTAAAGTTAAAAAATTTTCATCTAATTTATTGAAACCATATTTTTTTAGTAAATAGTGAGATATTCTTGTTCCAACTGCTCTATGAGTATTTTTAATATTAAATTCTTTTTCAATTAAATTTATTTTTCCAATTTTATCTTCAATTTCAGGAAATATTTCTTGGTCTAAAGTATCTGGAACTTTATTAATATTTCTTATCTCGCAATATCTTTTGTGATCACCAGGATCAGGTAAAATAAAAAGTGGATGTAGGTCTAGGTCATCTAAATTTGAGGATCCAGTACTAACCTGTTTTAATAAATCTGTTCTTCCAATAATCTCTTTTAATGTTTTAAAACCTAGTTCAGCCAATATTTCTCTTACTTCTTCAGCAATAAATGTAAATAAATTTACAACCTTTTCGGGTGTTCCGCTAAATTTTTCTCTTAAATTTTTATCTTGAGTGCAAATACCAACTGGGCATGTGTTTGAATGACACTGTCTAACCATAATGCATCCCATTGCAACAAGTGCTGTTGTTGCTATTCCATATTCTTCTGCTCCCATCATTGCCGCAATAACAACGTCTCTTCCTGTTTTTATTCCACCATCAGTTTTTAAAGTAACACTATCTCTTAAATTATTTAAAGTTAATACCTGATTTGCTTCTGTTAATCCCATCTCCCATGGAATTCCGACATACTTAACACTAGTTTGTGGAGTTGCTCCTGTTCCACCGTTATGCCCAGATATTAATATTATATCAGCCTTAGCTTTAGCGACGCCTGCAGCGATTGTTCCTATTCCTGATGATGCAACTAACTTTACGCCTACTCTGGCTTTTGGATTAACTTGTTTTAAATCGTAAATCAATTGAGCTAAATCTTCTATAGAATAAATATCATGGTGTGGTGGAGGAGATATTAATGTAACTCCAGGAGTTGAATGTCTCAATTTAGCAATTTCACTAGTTACCTTAAAACCCGGTAGTTGTCCTCCCTCTCCAGGCTTAGCTCCTTGAGCAATTTTAATTTCTATTTCATTACAATTATTTAAATAATTAATTGTTACACCGAATCTAGCTGAAGCAATTTGTTTTACTCTTGAGTTTGCATTGTCTTTATTTTTCATTAAAATAAATCTTTTTTCATCTTCTCCTCCTTCACCGCTACATGATGCTCCTTTAATTCTATTCATTGCTATAGCTAAAGTTTCATGAGCTTCTTTTGATAAAGCACCATGAGACATGCTACCACTTCCAAATCTTTTTAAAATTTCTGATGCTGGCTCAACCTCTGAAACACTTATTGAAGATTTTAAATATCTTTTTCTAAAATCAATCAAATCTCTTATGTTTATAGGCGGAAGATCATAAATTCCTTTTGCATATTTTTTATAAACATCAAATGAATTTTTTGTAACAGCACTTTGAAGTAAATGAATTAGTTTGCCTTGATATTGATGTGTTTCGCCATTTTTTCTATATTTATAAATTCCACCAATAGGTAATATGCTGTCATTGTTCTGGAAAGCTTGTTTATGAATATGCTTTACCTTTTTTTCTATACCAGTTAAACCAATACCGGAAATTTTTGAAGTTACTCCTTGAAAATATTCAGAAACAATTGTTCTGCTTAATCCAACTGCTTCAAAATTACATCCACCTCTATAAGAACTTAAAACAGAAATTCCCATTTTAGACATTATTTTTAAAAGTCCAGAATTTACTGACTTAATGTATCTTGCAATACACTCTTCATGTCTAAATTTTCCAAAAAGTTTTTTTTCAAACCTTTGATATAAACTGTCTAGTGCTAAATATGGATTAACAGTAGTAGCCCCAACTCCTAAAAGTGTTGCAAATGAATGTGTATCTAGAGCTTCTCCAGTCTGAGCATTTATAGAAACATAACCTCTTAATTTATTTTTTATTAAATGTTTATTAACTGCTCCGACACATAAAAGCATTGGAATTGCTATTTTTTCTTCAGATACTTTTTGATCTGTAAGTATCAATTGTGTTGCTCCTTGCCTCACAGCAATTTCTGATTCTTGTAGAATATTTTGCAAAGATTCTTCAAGAATTTGATCATGTGCAAAAGTACAATCAATAATTTTCGAGCTGTTACCAAAAAACTTTATAAATTTTTCAAATTGTGAATTTGACAATATAGGACTTTCCAAAACATAAATATTGTCTTTTGTTAATTTGTCAAAATCTAAAATATTTCCTAAATTTCCAAATCTTGTCTTTAAACTCATAACTTTATTTTCTCTAAGTGAATCAATAGGTGGATTGGTAACTTGGCTAAAGTTTTGCCTAAAAAAATGAGACAAAGGTCTATAATGGTCAGACAAAACAGCAAGAGGGGTATCATCTCCCATTGATCCCACCGCCTCCTTAGCATCTTCTATCATTGGATGAAGAACAATCTCAAGGTCTTCAATACTCATTCCAAAAGCATGTTGTCTTTTTCTTAATTCAGATCCAGTAAAAATAAATTTTTCCTTATCAATTGTTATTTTTTTATCGAGATCAACAATTTGATTATTAAAATGCTTAAATTCTTTTGCTAAGTAATTTTTAATTTCATTATTATTAAAAATTTTTCCTTTGTTTATTCTTATTCCAATAATTTCTCCTGGACCCAATCTTCCTTTGGAGATGATTCTCTTTTGATCTAATTGAATCATCCCTGTTTCAGAACCTGCAAAAAGCAATTTATCTTTCGTTATGGTATATCTTAAAGGACGTAGCCCATTTCTATCATTGGCAACTATTGCCCATTCATTATCAGTTGCTGCAATTGCTGCGGGACCATCCCATGGTTCCATTGTGCTATTTAAAAAATTAAATAACCTTTGGTGATCTTTTGGTAAAACTTTACTTTTTTTAGACCATGCATCTGGAATTAACATTAATTTTGCTAGAGGTGCAGATTGTCCTGAAATATTTAATAATTCAAAAACATTATCTAAAGCAGCAGAATCTGAGGCTCCTGGTTGTATTACTGGTTTTAAATTTTCTATGTTTTCAAACAATGGACTTTTCATTTCATCTTCATGAACTTGCATCCAATTACAGTTTCCTCTAAAAGTATTTATTTCTCCATTGTGAGCAATGGCTCTAAAAGGCTGTGCCAAATCCCAACTTGGAAATGTATTTGTAGAAAATCTTTGATGAAAAATTGCAAACCTTGATACAAATCTTTCATCATCTAAATCTGGATAAAAATCAGATAAAGTTTCTGCTAAAAACATTCCTTTATAAATTATCGACTTTGAACTTAAGGAACAGATATAGAAACCATCAAAATTTTGTTTTATAACTTTTTTTTCTATTCTTCTTCTAATTTCATAAAGATTTCTTTCCAATTTTTTATCAATCAGATTTTTGTTATTATGTTTAAATAATATTTGAGTAATTTCAGGTCTATTACTTTTTGCTTTTTCACCTAAAACTTTTGTATTTATTGGAACTTGCCTCCACCCATAAATTTTAAAGTTTGATTGAGTCAGTTCTTTTTCAACTATAGTCTTACACCCTTCTTGGACATTAAAATTATCTCTTGGCAAAAAAATCATGCCTACGCATATTTCGGAGTTATCATGCTTATGTCCTTTAGTTTCTATCTTTTCCACGAAAAAGTCATAGGGAATTTCAACATGTATTCCGGCTCCATCTCCTGTTTTACCATCGGCATCAACGGCTCCTCTATGCCATACTGATTTCAAAGCTTGGATTCCATATTCAACAATTTTTCTTGATTTTTTACCTTCAGTTGAAGCAACTAGTCCCACCCCGCATGCGTCGTGTTCCATTTGCTTTGAATAAACATATCCTTTTTCAAGCATTTTAAGATTTTCTTTATATTTTTTCATTAAGCAACTTTTTTACTTTCGTTTTCTTTTTTTTCTAAATATTTTCTAATTGAAATAGCCGCATCTCTTCCATCTTTGATTGCCCAAACAACCAATGAAGCCCCCCTAATAATATCTCCTGCTGCAAAAACTCCACTTAGATTTGTTTCCATAGTATCAAAATTTGTTTTTAAAGTTCCCCACTTAGTAACTTTTAAATCTTCAGCACCAAATAGATTTGGAAGATCTTCTGGATCAAATCCTAAAGCTTTAATAATCATATTTGTTTTAATTGAAAACTGAGAGTCTTTTTGAATTTCTGGTTTTCTTCTCCCACTTTCGTCTGGTTGACCTAATTTAATTTTATTTACAACTAAACTTTCAACTTTATTTTTACCTAAAAACTCTTTGGGGTTAGATAGCCACACAAATTCTACTCCTTCCTCTTCGGCATTGAAGACTTCTCTTGTGGAACCCGGCATGTTTTCTTTGTCTCTTCTATAAATACATTTTACTGATTTGGCATTCTGTCTAATAGATGTTCTGACACAATCCATTGCTGTATCTCCACCACCTATCACAACAACATCTTTTCCTTCAGCGTTCAATGTACCATTGTCAAAAAGCTCAACTTTATCACCCAAACCTTTTTTATTTGATGCGGTTAGGAATTCCATAGCTGGAAATATATTTTCTAAATCATTACCCGGTAATTTAATTTCTCTTGCTTTATAAACGCCAGTAGCAATTAAAATTGCATCATGTTGATCTCGTAATTTTTCAAGCGATGTATTTTTTCCTACTTCAAAATTATGAAAAAATTTAATTCCACCTTCTTTAAGTAGATTTATTCTTCTTTCTACAACGAACTTTTCTAATTTAAAATTGGGGATACCATAAATTAATAAACCACCAGCTCTATCGTATCTATCATAAACTGAAATTTGATATCCAAAATTTCTTAGTTGTTCAGCAGCAGCTAAACCAGCGGGTCCCGCGCCAATAATACCGACACTAAAATTTTTTTCTTTTTTTACTTTGATCGAAGTAATCCATCCGTTGTTCCATGCATTTTCTGTAATATATTTTTCAACAGAACCTATGGTTACTGTTCCATGTCCGGATTGTTCAATAACACAATTTCCTTCACACAAACGATCTTGTGGACAAATTCTTCCACAAACTTCTGGCATATTGTTTGTGCTTTGGGATAATTCATATGCTTCTTTTAACCTTCCTTCTGCGGTCAGTTTTAACCAATCAGGAATGTTGTTGCTCAAAGGACAATGAACTTGACAAAAAGGAACACCGCATTGTGAGCATCTGCTGGATTGTTCTTTTGCTTTTTCGTTAATAAAATCTTTATAAATTTCATTAAAGTCTTCTTTTCGACGATCAACATCTCTTTTTGGAGGACTTTGTTGATTAATTTTAACAAATTTTAGCATTTTATCTGACATTATTAACCCTTAAAAAAATCATGATATATCATTGATTTTACTAATAAAAAGGAAAACAAGGTCAGTAAATATGACGTTTATTTATCGAAAAATGGCTAATTATTTAGCTTTTTCTAATTTCACATACCTCATATTCCGCCACGGAATTGTTTTATTTGATCGATATTTAAGTTACCAAGTAAATTATGTTTGTAAACTTCTTTGAAATAGTAATTTTATCCATTGTTCAAGGAATCTCAGAATTCTTACCAATTAGTTCTTCTGCTCATCTATTTTTAATTTCTGAAATTTATGAATTTAAATCTCAAGCTTTATTAATAGATATAGGTCTTCATCTAGGCTCCTTGTTAGCAATAATATTTTATTTTCGAAATGATCTTTTGGATATTTTAAATAATAAAAGTTTGCTTTTTTTAATAATTCTAGGTTCAATACCTTTAATAATTTTTGGACTCATAGTTTATAAAACTGGATTAATAAACTATTTCAGAAATGTTCAAGTTATATCCTGGACAACTTTGGTTTTTGCTTTATTTTTATACTTCGCAGATAAATTTGAAGTTAAAAAAAAATTCGAAGCTGATTTAAACATCAAATCGATTTTAATAATTGGAATTTTTCAAATACTCGCACTGGTACCTGGGGTAAGTAGATCAGGAATTGTAATTACTGCTGGAAGACTTCTAAATTTTGATAGATATGACTCAACTAAAATATCTTTTTATTTATCAATACCTGCTATAGCTGGAGCAAGTTTTTTAGGTTTAAAAGATGTTACAAATGAAAACATAGACTTTAATATTGGAATTGTAATTTCTATAATACTCTCTTTTATATTTTCACTTTTAACAATTAAATATTTTTTAATTTTTGTAAAAAAATTTACCATGAATCTATTTATTTTTTACAGGATATTTTTATCGTTAATACTATTTTATATACTTTATTTCTAAGTTTTTTTTATCTCAGGAATAATTTGAGAAATTAGGACACCAATTAAAATAAAACAACAACCTAAAATATTATTTAAGTTCAAAACTTGACTTAAAATTATCCATGCTGCTACTGTTGCAAACACTCCTTCAAGTGAAAAAATTATTGCCGAAGGTGCTGGTTTAATATTTTTTTGAGCATAGATTTGAAGAACAAAAGCAATACCTCCCGATAAAACACCAGCATAAAGAATTTGTATTTTTTGATTTAAAATATTCACAAGAATAAATTCCTCATAAAATAATGCTAAAATAAGTGAGCATATTGAAACTACCAATGTTTGAACCAAACCAATTAAAATTGGAGCATTAAACTTTTCAACTATTATTCCAACAAAAATTATATGTAAGCTCCAAAACAAAGCTCCAATCAATACCAAAGAATCGCCAAGTCTTACTGTGGCATTCTGAAAATTTGTTAAAAAATAACCACCAATTACACACAAAATAACTGCAGGCCATACACTCCAATGTATTTTTTTTTTAAATAAAAAAAAAACTATTATTGGCACCATGGGAACATAAAATATCGTAAAAAAAGCTGCGTTAGCAACATCAGTATATAAAAGTGCCACTTGCTGTAAAGCAGACGCTAAAAACAAAAATATACCTATTAAAATTGCAAGATAAATAAATTTAGATCTGTTTTTTGAAATGATTGCTGCGGTATTTTTTTTTTCTATAATTAAATAAAAAGGAATTAAAGCGAGAAAACCAACAAAAAATCTCACTGCATTAAATACATATGGACCAATAAATTCCATTCCTGTGTCTTGGGCTATAAAAGTAGTGCCCCATATTAATGTACAGAGTAGAGCACTGGCAATTGAAGCGGATTTAGACATTTATCTTATATAGCTAACCTATAAGCAAAATTTTTACCAAGATTTTCTTTAAGCTCATTGTTAAACCTGGCAGCTTCAGCACCATCGATAATTCTATGATCATAAGATAACGATAGTGGTAACATTTTTCTAGCTCGAAACTCTCCATCTATAAAAACTTGTTTTTTTCTTAATCTTCCAATGCCTAATATTGCTACCTCAGGGTAATTTATTATTGGAGTAAAATAAGAACCTCCTATGCTGCCCAGACTTGTTATAGTCATTGATCCTCCAAAAAATTCTTTTTTATCAATTTTTAACTTCCTGCATTTGTCACTTATAATTTTCAACTCTTCGCTTAATTGATTTATATTTTTTTTATTTACATCTCTTATTTTAGGCACCATTAAACCATGCTCCGTGTCTACAGCTATACCAATATGATAATATTTTTTTAGCGTCATCTTTCCCTGATCTATATCGTCAATTGATGAGTTAAATAATGGAAATTTTTTAAGTGTGGCGACTAATGCTTTTGTTATAAATGCTAGTGGGGTAATTTTTTTCCTTTCACCTGTGTAGATATCCTTTAGAGAAGATCTAAAATTTTCCATTTCAGTTACATCAGCTTCGTCATGATTTGTAACATGAGGTATTGTTGTCCATGAATTTACAAGATGCTTTGTGGCAATTTGTTTTATTCTTGGAATATCTTTTATTTCTATTTTTCCAAAATCAGAATGTGTAAATTCATTTTTAAAATTACTCTTTTGAGAAATTATTTTTTGGGAAAGTTTTTCTTTAACATGTTTTTTAATATCGGTTTCTATAACTCTACCTTCTCTTTCGCTTCCTGAAACTAAATTTATATCTAGTCCTAATTCTCTTGCAAATTTTCTTACTTTTGGGCTTGCTGGAACTCTGTTTTTTTTTTCTGACATTTTATAGTTTAGTTGGGAAAGGTTTTTCAGGTTCAATTTTATACTTCTTGATTGCTTCTTTAGCATATTTTGATGCTATTAATTGCTCTTTTGAAAGCACACTAAGGGCATAAGTAACAATATGTTCTTTGTCCACTTCAAAAAATTTTCTTAAATTTTTTCTTGTATCGCTTCTACCAAAGCCATCCGTGCCTAAAGAATAAAAACTTTTTTTAATATATGGTCTAATTTGATCTGAATGACTTCTCATATAGTCCGATGCAGCTAAAATGGGACCTTCTTTTTTCCCCAAACACTGTTCAACATATGAAATTTTTTGTGGTTTATCTGGATTTAAAAGATTGTATCTTTCCGTTTCCATTCCATCTCTTCCTAGCTCGTTAAAACTTGTTATGCTCCATATTTCGCTATCAATTTGATACTCTTTTTGCAATATTTCAGCACCTGCCATAATTTCTCTAAGAATTGCTCCAGAACCAATTAATTGAATCTTTGTTTTTTTATAATTATCAAATTCTTTTATTTTATACATACCTTTTAAAATTCCTTCTTCACAATTTTTATCTTTTGGCATGGCAGGATGAGAATAATTTTCATTCATTGTTGTTATATAATAAAAAACATTTTCTTTTTTTTCATGCATCCTTTTTAATCCTTCTCTAAAAATTACTGCCAATTCATATGCAAAAGTTGGATCGTAAGATATACAATTTGGTATTGTAGATGATAACATGTGACTATGCCCGTCTTGATGTTGTAATCCTTCGCCTGCAAGGGTTGTTTTGCCAGAAGTTGCACCTATTAAAAAACCTCTTGTTTGACTATCTCCAGCAGCCCAATTGAAATCACCAGTTCTTTGAAATCCAAACATCGAATAAAAAAGATAAATTGGTATCATTTCAATGTCATGATTAGAATAAGATGTTCCAGCAGCAATCCAGGAAGACATTGAACCTGCTTCGTTAATACCTTCCTCTAAAACTTGTCCTTTTTTATCTTCTCTATAAGAAGATAACTGTTCAGAATCCTCGGGTTCATATTTTTGCCCTTCGTGAGCATAAATTCCAATCTTTTGAAAAAAACCTTCCATTCCAAAGGTTCTTGCCTCGTCAGGAATAATTGGAACAAGTCTAGGAGAAACATTTTTGTCTCTTAATAGATTTGTTAGCAGTCTGACCAAGGCCATGGTTGTGGACATTTCCTTTTTTCCTGTAGATTCTTTTAAAAAATCAAAAATATCTTTTGGAGGAGTTTTAATTGGTTTAGCATAACTTGTTCTTTCGGGAATAAATCCTCCCAATTTAATTCTTTTCTCTTTCAAATATTTAATTTCGGCGGAATTTTCATCTGGTTTAAAATATTGAACTTCTTCAACTTGTTTGTTCGTTAAAGGGACATCAAATCTATCTCTATAATACATTAAATCATCAATCCCCATTTTTTTTTGTTGGTGAGTGGTGTTTACACTTTCTCCAGTTTTTCCCATGCCATAACCTTTTATTGTTTTAGCTATAATAACTGTTGGACTTCCAATGTTTTTGGATGCTTCGTGATATGCCGAATACACTTTATGAGGGTCATGACCACCTCTATTAAGTTTCCAAATATCCTTGTCTGATAAAGATGAAACTAATTTCTTAGTTTCAGGATATTTACCAAAAAAATTTTCCCTAACGTACAAACCATTTCTCGCTTTATAAGCTTGATATTCCCCATCAACTGTTTCACTCATAATTTTAACTAAATGACCAGTTTTATCTTTTGCTAACAATGGATCCCAGTACGAGCCCCAAATAACTTTTATAACATTCCAGCCAGCTCCTCTAAAAATTCCTTCTAGCTCTTGAATAATTTTTCCATTTCCTCTAACGGGTCCATCTAATCTTTGTAAATTACAATTAACAACAAAAATTAAATTGTCGAGTTTTTCTCTTGCTGCCAAACCAATGGCGCCTAAAGACTCTGGTTCATCCATTTCGCCATCTCCAAGGAAGGCCCAAACTTTTCTATTTTGATCTTTAATCAAACCACGATTGATTAAATACTTCATAAATCTTGCTTGGTATATTGCTAGCATGGGTCCTAAACCCATTGATACAGTGGGAAACTGCCAAAAGTTCGGCATCAACCAAGGATGAGGATATGAAGACAAACCTCCTTTTTTCACTTCTTGTCTAAAACTATCAAGTTGCTTCTCATTTAATCTTCCCTCTAAGAAAGCTCGCGCATACATTCCTGGTGCGCTATGGCCCTGAAAATAAATTAAGTCCCCACCAAATTTATTATTTTTTGCTCTCCAAAAATGGTTCATTCCAACATCATAAAGTGTTGCTGCTGATGCAAATGTTCCAATATGACCTCCAAGTTCAGGAAATTTTTTATTTGCTCTAACGACCATTGCGGCAGCATTCCATCTAATTAAAGATCTAATTTTTCTCTCAATATTTTGATCACCAGGTGATTTGACTTCTTTATCTGGTGGTATTGTATTTATGTAAGGTGTATTGCTCGATAAAACTAAATCTGATCCTTGTTTGTAAGAATGTTCTATTAGCTGCTTTATTAAAAACTGTGCTCTTCTGCTTCCATCTGTTTCTAATACCGATGAAAGTGAATCAGTCCATTCTTTGGTTTCAATTGGATCAATATCATCATCACTTTTTAAAAAATTATTTTTTTCATTAGCAATTTTTATTGGTGCAACTGTTTCTTTTTTTTGTTCCTTTTTGCTTAATGTTTTTTCAGCTTCTTTTATTAAATTTTCTGTATTAGTAGGTACCTTTTGTTCTTTTTGAGATATGGTTTTTTCAGAATCGTTTTTTCCTTCAACATTAACCGATAAAATTAAATCGCCTTGTGAAACTTTGTCTCCAATTTTAACATTTATAGAATCTACAGTTCCATTTAATATTGATGGAACTTCAACACTTGATTTGTCACTTTCAATTGTAATAACTGGATCGTTTCGAGAAATTTTGTCACCTTTTTTTACTAATATTTCAATAACCTCTACGCTTTCAAAGTCTCCAATATCTGGAACGAGCAGCTTTTTATTCATTTTAATAGATATAATTTTAACACATTTGAAGCCATTTTTGGACAAGCTTTAGTGTCATATTGAGATAATGTTAATAAATTTACTTAAAAAAATTATTAAAGATCAATACAACCAAGATCTTGACGCTAAATTTTGGATTCAAAAAATACTATTAAAAAAAAGTTTAAATTCTTTAAAATATTAATCTCTTTCGATACACATCGATATTCCCATACCACCACCAATACATAAAGTGGCTAATCCTTTTTTTAAATTGCTTCTTGTCATTTCGTGAATTAATGTAACTAATATTCTTGCGCCCGATGCACCAATAGGATGTCCTAAGGCTATAGCTCCCCCATTAACATTAACTTTTTCCTTTGGAATTTTTAGTTCTTTTATTACAGCTATGCTTTGCGCTGCAAATGCTTCATTGGACTCTACTAGATCTAAATCATTTATAGACCAGCCTGCTTTTTTTAACGCTTTTTTTGTCGCTGGGATTGGTCCGGTTCCCATAAGAGCTGGTTCTACACCGCAACTAGCCCAAGATACAATTTTAGCTAAAGGTTTTAAATTTCTTTTTTCTGCCTGCTCTCTTTTCATTAAAAGCATTGCTGCCGATCCATCATTCACTCCAGATGAATTACCAGCTGTTACAGTTCCGTTTTCTTTAAAAACAGTCCTTAGTTTAGATAAACTTTCTTCAGTAATATTAGAACGAGGATGTTCATCAAGCATCACATCTCCTTCTATTATTTCTTCTTTAAATTTTTCTTTTTTAATAGCTTCTTGAGCTTTTAATTGTGAAGAGAAAGCAAAATTATCTTGGTCTTTTCTTGAAATGTCAAATTTCTCTGCAACATTTTCAGCTGTAATTCCCATATGATAATTATTATATGCATCCACCAAACCATCTTTGAGCATCATTTCTTCTTTAGAATTTGTCATGCTTTCTTGTCCTCCAGCTATAACTATATTTGAGTCGTTAGTTAAAATTGATTGGTAGCCAGCAACAACCGCTCTTAAACCAGATCCACAAACTTGATTAATAATGTATGCAGTCTTATCTACTGGCAAGCCTGCTTTGATTGCAGCTTGTCTTGCGGGATTTTGTCCTGTGCCTCCAGTCAAAACTTGACCTATTATTGCCTCATCAATATCAGTGGGCAAAATTTTAGTTTTTTCTAAAATATTTAAAATTACTTTTGCACCTAATTCATGAGCTTGGTGTTTTGCCCATATGCCTTTGAGCTTGCCTATGGGTGTTCTTACAGCAGATACAATTACTACGTCTTTTAAATTTTTTGGCATATAAATACAATAATTCTTAAATAGTAAAATTTCATTAAAAATTATATATATAAATAATAATTAATAATTGCGCCTGTAGCTCAATTGGATAGAGCGCTTGGCTACGGACCAGGAGGTTCTGGGTTCGACTCCTAGCAGGCGCGCCAAAAAAGGTAAGTAAAATGTTAAATTGGTTTTTAAAATCATCGTTACAAAAATCGGTTATATATTTTTTTATAATTGTTTTTATAATTTTGTTAATTTTAGCCTTTATATTATAAAAAATTATGACCAAAGAATTTGAACAAATAAGTATAAAACCGGGTTTTATGAAACACAATGGTGGTGTTTTGTTTAGAAAAATTTCTGATACTGAATATGAATTTAAATCTTCTATTACTAAAAATCATCTAAATGCAGCCGAGATAACACATGGAGGATACATAGCTGCCCTCATAGATGCTGGCGCTGGAACTGCTGCTCATAAAGCGTCGGGTAATTCTCCATGCGTAACAATATCGTTAGATATAAAATTTATTAGCGCAACTAGAACTGGAGATGAAATAATTGGTTTTACCAAAATTCAAAAAAAAACAAAAACTCTTGTTTTTTTAATATGTCATCTTCAATGCAAAGATAAAATCATTGCTTCTGCTTCGGGAGTATGGAAAATTTTAAATGTTAAACCTTCTGACTTAGGTCCTGGAGGTTAATTTAATCTTTTCTTCTATAATTAAAATATCCAAAAATAATTAACAATAAAATAGCTGCAGGATAAACTATTGCTTTTGTTGGTCTATCTAAATTTTCAATTTTAAACTCAGTTATATAATCACCGGTTTCCAAGCCAGCCTTTTTGGCTTTTCCATTCCATTTTAATGTGTCTACGAATATTTTATTATCTTGGATTGTTAAATTAACTCCATATTCTTTTAAATCAAATTTTTTTTTAAAACTATTCTTTTTAATCACAAATAATTTATATCTTTCTCCATATTCGCTCAATCTAGTAACTTTAATATGAACTTCTTTTTTTGGATCAAATTTTAATGTGTGAATTTTTGTTAAATCTTTATGATTATATTTTGGATAAAATTTATTTAAAACAAACTCTGGTGACAAAAGTGATATTGAAATTATTAAAAATATTATAATTTCAAACCACTTTAATTTATTAAACATCCATCTTTGAGTAGCTGCAGTAAATACTAAAATTCCAAGCAATGATGTTGAAATCACTAACAAAGCATGCCAAATATTTTCAATCCCGATTAATAATAATTCATGATTAAATAAAAAAACAATCGGCAAAATACCTGTTCTTAAACTGTACCAAAATGCCTGGACTCCAGTTTTAAGCGGGTCTCCACCTGAAATGCCGGCAGCGGCATAAGATGCTAAGCCTACCGGAGGTGTAACATCTGCCATTAAACCAAAATAAAACACAAATAAGTGTACAGCTATAAGGGGGAATATAAATCCAGATGCATTACCAACGTCTATTAAAACCATTGACATTAGAGATGCAACAACAACATAATTAGCAGTGGTTGGAAGACCCATTCCAAGTAGTAAACACAGAATTATAGTCAATAATATTAAAATAATTACATTATCTTTGGCAACCGATTCAATTACAATTATTAAATTTGTACTTAATCCTGTAGATCCAACAGCTCCAACTATTACACCCGCAGTTGCTATTGCTATACCAACAGCAACCATATTAATTGCTCCCTTTTGAAAGCCTATAATAGTTTGATTAAACCATATTTTTAAAGCTTCTTTGTAATTACCATTTTTAGAAGATTTAATTATTTTATTTATTAAATTTACAAAAATTAACGCAAGCGTCGCATAAAATATAGAATATGAAGCTGTTAACCTTAAATAAACTAATAAATAAATTAAAACAAAAATTGGTATTAAAAAATGCAAACCACTTAAAAATGTTTTTTTAAGAATCGGTACGTCTTTTTCATCCATGCCTTTTAAATTTAGTTTTAAAGCTTCAAGATGCGAAATATAAAATAAAGCTATGTAAGATATAATAGCAGGTAAAAATGCATGTTTAACAACTTCAAAATATGTAACTCCTATAAAGCTCGCCATAACAAACGCTGCTGCTCCCATTACTGGTGGCATAATTTGACCATTAACCGATGAAGAAACTTCTATTGCTCCAGCTTTTTCTTTTGAAAATCCAGTTTTTTTCATAATTGGAATTGTAAAAGTTCCTGTAGTGACAGTGTTTGCTACTGATGAGCCTGATATCAAACCAGTCATTCCTGATCCTAAAATAGCAGCTTTAGCAGGCCCTCCTCTCATTTTTCCAACCATTGCAAAAGCTAAATCCAAAAAATATTGGCCACCACCAGCTGTTTCTAATAGTGCTCCAAATAAAACAAATAAAAAAATAAAATCTACAGAAACACCTATTGGAATACCAAATATTGCTTCTTGATCAAACCACTGAAATCCAACAAGTCTTTTTAACGAAAGTCCACCATGAGAAATAATCTCTGGAGCATATTTGCCAAAATAGGAAAAGAGTAAAAAACAAACTGCAATAATAACTAAAGGTATTCCAATAACTCTTCTGGTCGCCTCAAGAAGAATTAAAATACCACAAATACCAATGATTAATTCTATAGGTATATTAATATTTTCTCCTAGAGATATATTTAGAAGAACTCCACCTCTGTCTACAAGTTGATCATAAAAAAAATAGATATAAAGACAGCAAAAAGCTGCAACCAAACTTATAAAAATATCAAAAATTGAAATTTTTTTTGATCTAGAAATAGGAAATATTAAAAATGCCAACAATAAAGCAAAACCTAAATGAATGGCTCTTGCTGGCAAACCCTTAAACATTCCAATATTAAACCAAAACGGAAATGGAGATGCATACCAAAGTTGAAATAAAGACCAAATAATAGCTATAGTTAAAACAATTTTTAAATGTATTCCGGTAAGTTTTTTAGTTGGTGATAAATCTTCACTAATTTTATTTTCTACTTTTGAAGTATTTTGACGATTCATTTGTGAAAGATATCTTACTATAAAAAAAAGGCCCAATAAATATATTGGGCCTTTTTAATTTAATTAATTATATCTTAATTACATTAACCCAGCTTCTTTGTAGTATTTAATAGCACCCGGATGTAATGGAGCCGATAAACCATCAGCTATCATATTTTTCTTTTCCAAAGGTCCAAAAGCCGGATGTTGTTTTCTAAAATCATCAAAATTTTCAAATACAGCTTTTGTTACTAAATATACTAGTTCTTCAGAAACATCAGCGCTAGTTACAACGGTAGCTTTTACACCAAAAGTAGTTACATCTTTTTTTTGTCCTGTGTAAGTTCCTGCGGGTATTGTAGCTGCTGCATAATAAGGTGCACCATCTATTAAACCTTGAACAGGTCCGCCAGTAAGATTGATTGGCAATGCTTTAGCTGCACAAGTTGCTGCTTGCTCCATAGCACCATTTGGAAATCCTACAGAATATCCATAAGCATCTATTTTACCATCGCAAAGTGCTTTAACTTGTTCAGAAGAAGTTAACTCTGTAACTCCTTTAAAGTAGCTATTGTCTACTCCCATTGCTTGCATAAGAACTTCCATAGTTCCTCTTTGACCTGAACCTGGGTTACCTATGTTAACAGTTTTACCTTTAAGACCTTTAAAGTCTTTTACTCTTGCTTTTTTTCTAGCCCAAATTTGGAAAGGTTCATTGTGAACTGAAAAAACAGCTCTTAAATTACTAAACTGTTTTCCTTCCCATTTGCTTGAACCATTGTATGCATGAAACTGCCAATCAGATTGGGCTACGCCAAATTGAAACTCACCCTCTTTGATTTGACCAATATTGTAGTTCGATCCCCCAGTTGATGGTGCAGTACATCTATAAGCTTTAGCTGTACCTTTTTTTCTTCCATGTTCAGCACTTATTGCAAATTTATGCATCATTTTACAAATTGCATTTCCAGTCTGGAAGTAAACTCCTGTTGGTCCCCCTGTTCCTATCGTAAAAAACTCTGCTGATTTAGATACCGTTGTTATCGAAAAAGATGCAACAGTCATCAATACAGCACTGGATAGTAATGATATTATTTTTTTCATTAGTTAATCCTCCATAATGTATTTATTAATAATAGATTTTAACAAGATATTGACAAAGGAGTCTAGCAACTAATTTAGTAATTTAAGTATAAATTTATATGGATTCCGACCAATCTTTAAGCTTTTTAGTTCCCTCAACTATTTTTGGAGCAAAATTTGATATTAATTTAAAATCTATTTTTGTGTCTTTCTCTAAATTATTCATAAATTTAGTTCCATCAAAATCTGTAAAACTTAATCTTGCTATCATTTTATGGGGCAAAAATCCAAAATCAGATCCTGGCAATAAAGCAACACCTGTGCTTTTTAAAATATCGTCACACATCTCACTTGAATTAGAAAATTTTTTGTTCAGAAATTCTGGCATGAGATAAAATCCACCTTTAGGTTTATTAATAATTACATTGTTAGATTTCAGATTTTCATAAACGTACTCACCTACAGCTTTAAGAATATTTTTAGCTTTTTTTAAATATTCGCTTTGATCAGAATTATATGCTGTAATTGCAGCATATTGAATTGGTGCACTTACTGAAGAAAAAGTTTCACTTGCAAGAACCTTAAGTTTATCTCTCAAATGATTAAGATTATTTGGAATTATAAAATGCCCCAATCTCCAACCTCCTGCTGCACACCATTTACTCAGGCCATCACTTATGATTGTTTTTTCTGGGCAAAAATTTGAAATTGATTTAAAATTATCTTCAAAACTTAATTCTGAATATATTTCGTCAGATAAAACTAAAAGATTATATTTTTTAACAACTAAACTTATTTCTTCTAAGTTATCACAAACTTGACCAGATGGATTATTTGGAGAGTTCAAAAATAGAAGATAATTCTTATCTTTATTTTTTAATATTATTTTTTCAATTTCTTGAGCTGAAGGGAACCAATTATTTTCACTTTCAGTCTGTACCCAATGAGTTTGGTTTCTACTTAAAATTGCCTGAGGATAATAAGAGACCCAACTAGGAGCTGGCAATAAAACATCACCATCAAAAAGAATTTGTAGTAAAAACATTAATTCTTTTGTTCCCGGTCCAATAATCACATTTTCACTTTTATATTCATAATTTTTTTTAGCTGAAACAAATTTTGCAATAGCTTCTCTTAATTCACATAGACCTTGCATCGGTAAATACATATTATGACTAGCATTTTTTTTTAATGCTTCAACAACGTTTGACGGTATAGCAAAGGGTGATTGTCCAAAACCAAATTTATATATTTTTTTTCCACTTCTTTCTAGCTCTTTAGAAATTTCATTTATTTTTAACGTAGATGATGGTTCTAAATTTTTTACTATATTTTTAAACATTTAATTCTTTTATATTTTTATATTGTTCTAAAACCTCAGGGTTTGCCAGAGCTTCTCTATTTTTAATTTCATTACCATCTATTATATTTTTAACAGCCAATTCTACTATTTTTCCATTTTTAGTTCTGGGTATATCACTAATCTTTAAAATTTTACTTGGAACATGTCGTGGTGATGCTTCGGTTCTTATTTTTTTCTTTATACTAACTTTTAATTCTTCGTTAAGTTCAAAATTTTTATTAAGCACTACAAATAATACAATCCTAACATCATTATCCCATTTTTGACCAACTACAATGGACTCTTTAATTTCTTTAAAATTTTCAACTACTGAATAAATTTCTGATGTTCCTAATCTAACACCTCCGGGGTTTAAAGTTGCATCCGACCTTCCATAAATTATAAATCCCCCATTACTCTTAACTTCGGCATAATCTCCATGGTGCCAAATGTTTTTATATTTCTCGAAGTAAGTTTTTTGAAATTTTTCATCTTTTTTATCATTCCAAAATTTTAAAGGCATAGATGGAAAAGGATTAACACAAACTAATTCGCCTTTTTTGTTTTTTACAAAATTTCCATTTTCATCAAAAATTTTTACATCCATGCCAAGTCCTTTATTTTGGATTTCTCCAGAAATTACAGGCTCATATAAATTTCCTAATACAAAACATGAAACAATATCTGTTCCTCCAGATATTGAAGACAAATGAAGATCTTTTTTAATATTTTTATAAATATATTCAAAAGACTCTTTAGATAATGGTGAACCAGTTGAACAAATAGTTCTTAGTTTTTTTAATTTATATTTATTTTTAATTTTAGCTTTATTTAATGCATCTATAAACTTTGCACTTACGCCCATTAATGTAATATTTTCTTTATATGCAATTTCTAATAACAAATCTTCTTTTTTAAACATTGGAAATCCATCAAACAAAACAATGGAAGCTTTTGATGCCAGTGAACTGATAAGCCAATTCCACATCATCCAACCACATGTTGTAAAATAAAAGACATTGTCACCCTCTTTAATATCACAGTGTAATTGATGTTCTTTTAGATGTTGTAACAAAACACCTCCATTTCGATGACATATACATTTAGGTTTTCCTGTTGTTCCACTAGAATATAAAATTGCTAATTCATGTTCAAAACTAAATTGTTTAAAGAATATATCTTTTGAATAATTCTTTTTAATATTATTCCAATAAAAAATTTTTGTTTTTTTAAAATTATAATTTTTTTTTGAAAAATTTTTTCCAGGATAACTAACTATAACTAAATACTTTATTGAATTTATTTTTTTTAATATTTTAGGTATTCTTTCTGCTATATTAATTTCTTTACCATTATAATAGTATTTTTCAGTAACAAATAAAATTTTTGGTTTAATTTGAGCAAAACGTTCTATTACTCCGTTTGCTCCAAAATCTGGTGAACAAGAAGACCATATCGCACCAATTGAAGATGTTGCTATAAAAGCCTCCACTGTTTCAATTGAATTTACCATATAAGCTGCAACTCTATCTCTTTTAACTAGTCCAATTTTTTTAAAAAAATACTGTAATTTTCCGACATTATTATTTAAATTTTTCCAATTTCTTTCCTCTCTAAATCCATTTTCACTGATAAAAGTAATTGCTTTACTATTGTTTTTTTTAGAAAGTAAATTTTCTGCAAAATTTAATTTTGAATTTGGCATAAAGATATTTTTATAAAAAATCTTAGATTTTTTTATTCTATTTCTTCCTTTTACGCCTTTAACTTTACAAAAATCCCATACGCTTGACCAAAACTCGCCTGGATTGCTAATGCTCCAATTTAAGATTTTATTATATTTTTTATCGAAACTTTGTTTAAATTTTTTAGATATATATTTCTCAAAATTGTAAAGATGAGAGTTTAGTTTAATTTTCGTCTTTGCTTCCCAAAGCTTTTTATTCATATTTTTTTATAAATAAATATTGTAGTATTAATTTCATTTATGTTACTGTTACATCTTAATAAAAACTTTAAAATGAGAACTTTTTCCCTTACGATTCGGTCATGTTTTAGACTATTTTTGTTCTTTAAGACCAACAATATATGGTAGGAAAATAATTTAGCATACTAAAGATAGAAATGGAAAAAAATAAAATCACAGCTGTACTTGGGCCTACAAATACTGGAAAAACTTTTCTGGCCATTGAAACAATGCTTTCTTTTGAGTCAGGAATGATAGGGTTTCCTCTAAGACTGCTAGCTAGAGAAGTTTACGATAAAATTATTAAAAAAATTGATCCAAATAAGGTTGCTTTAATTACTGGAGAAGAAAAAATAATTCCTGCAAATGCCAGATACTACCTATGCACGGTAGAATCTATGCCTATTGACAAAAAATTAGAATTTGTTGGTGTTGATGAAGTGCAAATGTGTGCAGACCATGAAAGAGGTCATATTTTTACAGATAGACTTCTTAACCTGAGAGGGGAAAAATTAACAATGTTAATGGGGTCAAATACTATAAAAAATATAATTTTAAAATTAAATGAAGATACAGAATTTATTAACAAAGAAAGATTTTCTAAACTTTCTTATTTAGGACACAAAAAAATTTCTCGAATAGATAGAAAAAGTGTAGTTATAGCTTTTTCTGCAGAAGATGTTTATGCAATTGCAGAGCTTATTCGAAGACAAAAAGGTGGAGCAGCAATTGTTATGGGATCACTTAGTCCAAAAACAAGAAATGCCCAGGTAAATTTATATCAGTCAGGAGATGTGGATTTTTTAGTTGCCACTGATGCTATTGGTATGGGTATAAATATGGATTTAGATAATGTTTATTTTTCTAATTTAAAAAAATTTGATGGAAAAAAACTTCGCAGATTAAATTTATCAGAAATAGGTCAAATTGCTGGAAGAGCAGGAAGATATTTAAATGATGGAAATTTTGGAATTACAGGAGAATGTAGCGAAATTAATGCTGAAGAAATAGAACTTTTAGAAAACCATAAATTTGAAGAAATTAAAACTTTATTCTGGAGAAATTCTAATCTCGATTTTAACAATTCATCAAACTTAATTGAATCCTTAGATCAAAGACCAAAAAAAGAATGGTTAAGAAGAATTAATGAGTGTGAAGACGAAAAAGTCTTAAAATATTTTTTAAAAGATCCGATTAAATATAATGTATCTAATGATAATAATGTATTAAGTTTGTTATGGGAATGTTGCCAAATACCAGATTTCGTTAAAAAGACCTACGGCAATCATTTAGAAGTTGTAAGTAAAGTTTTTAGTTTTTTAAATGGTCAAAGTAAAAAAGTAACCAATAATTTTATGAAAAAACAATTATCAACATTGAACAAACTAGAAGGAAACGTAGATTCATTATCAAATAGAATTGCTAACGTAAGAACATGGTCATACGTTTCTAACAAAAAAAATTGGGTTGAAAATCAAGATTACTGGATTGAAAGAACAAAATTATTAGAAGATAAATTGTCGGATCGATTACATGAAGAATTAAGTAAAAGTTTTATAGACAAAAGAGCTAGTGTTTTAGCAAGAGGACTAAAGCAAGATGTTACTTTTCATACAAAAATTATTGATAACGAAAAAGTAATGATTGATAACCAATTTATTGGGAAACTAAAAGGTTTAAAATTAGAACTTGATTTAAAAATTGGAACTCTTGATACAGACATAAAATCATTAAAGAAGGCTGCAAGACAAAGTATAGGGCCAGAATTTAATAAAAGAATTAAAAAAATAATTGCAACTGAACTATTAGAAATTAAAAATGATTTTAAAATTTATTGGAATAATTTTCCAATAGCAAGATTGCAAGCTGGAAGAGATTATTTAGAACCAGAAATTTCTTTAATTGTGGATGATATCATCGAAAATAATGAACAAAAAAAACTTAAAGATCATCTTGAAAAATGGTTGAAAGAAAAAATTAATTTTACTTTAAAAAGTTTAATTGATCTTAAAAGTCTAAAAGAAAAAAACTCATCAATTAGAGCATTGGCATATCAACTGTACGAAAATAATGGAGTAATCAAAAGAGAAAAAGTCTCAGATTATTTAAACAAGTTAGGGCAGGAAGAAAGAAAAATTTTAAGAAATTTAGGAGTAAAATTTGGAAGATATCATGTATTTCTTTTTAAATTACTAAAACCTGAATCAGTTCTTTTAAGAATCTTGCTTTGGAAAAACTATAACCAAAAACATCTTAACTTAAGCCCACCAAAGTTTGGCTTAAATTTTATAGAAAATACATACACCAAAAATAAAAGCTTTATGCTATTATGTGGTTTTGAAAACTTTGATAAATATTTTGTTAGAATTGATATATTGGAAAGGTTATTTATACAAATAATCAACACCAATAAAGAACATAAAGATAATAATAAAGAAGTTAAATTGATACCTGAAATGCTAAACTTGCTCGGATGCAGTAAAGAAAATTTTAAAAAACTTATTCAAAATATGAATTACAAAATATACGAAAAGGATAAAGAAACATATTTTAAATATTCTCCAAATAAAAATAAGTCCAAAAAATTTATTAAAAATAATCAGTCAAACGACAATCCATTTAAAATATTAAAAAATATTAACTTCAATTAATGCTTAAATTTTTCAAAAAAAAGAAAGAAAGTAATAATAATGAAAATTCAGAATTATTATTAAAAACTGCATCATTATTAGTGCATGCAGCAAAAATTGATGAAAATTACTCTTATATAGAAAAATCAATCATTAAAGAGGCTCTTTTAAATTTAGGTGCTACAAATTCTAGTATTGAAAAATTAATTATAGATGCTGAAAATAAAGAAGAAAATTCAAATCAAATACTTGACTTTACAAAAGAAATTAAAAACACTAAAGAATCTTTTAAAATTAAAATTATAGAAACCTTATGGAAAATTATATACTCAAATAAAAAAGTAGATATGTATGAATCCAATTTAATGAGAAGGTTGTGCGGCTTATTATATTTAGACAATAAATTAGCAGGTGAAATAAAAGAAAGAGCAAAAAAAGACTTCCTAAAATGACATATTTAGTAAATGACAAATGCATCAAATGTAAATTAACAGACTGTGTTGAAGTTTGTCCGGTTGACTGTTTTTATGAAGGAAAAAATATGCTTGTAATTAAGCCTGATGAGTGTATAGATTGTGGCGTTTGTGAACCTGAGTGCCCAATAGATGCAATAGTTCCAGACACTGAAGGTAACGTAGATAAATGGTTAAAATTAAATACAAAGTATTCAGAGATTTGGCCAAACATAAGTGCCAGAAAAGACCCACCTGAAGATCACGAAAAATATAAAGATGAAAAAAATAAATTTGAAAAATATTTTAAAGAAAACCTTTAAAAAAACAAAAAGTAAAAAAAAGGTAAAGAAGTTAAAAAAAAGTAAAAATAAAATTATTAAAGTTAAAAATACAAAAATTAAAAAAATTAAAGAACTATCAGATAAAAAAAAAAAAATTTCTAGTAAAAATGAAAATTTAAGAATATCTAAAACAAATGAAGTTAAACCTGAGATTAAAAAAATAAAAAAACAAGAAACAGCAAAAAAAGAATACAAACCTAAAGATTATATTGTTTATCCAAAGCATGGTGTCGGACAAATATTATCTATAAGCTCCAAAACAATTGGAGGAATTGAAGTTCAGTGCTATGACATAAAATTTGAAAAAGATAAAGCAATTGGTTTACTACCAATAAATAAACAGAATAACTTAAGACCTCTTTCAACAATCAACCAAGTAAATAAATCAATTTCAATATTAAAAAGTAAACCAAAAATAAAAAGGTCAATGTGGAGTAGAAGAGCTCAAGAATATGAACAAAAAATAACATCAGGTAAAATTTATGAACTTGCTGAAGTAGTGAGAGATCTCAACAAAGGTGACGACTTAATGGTTGATCAGTCCTATAGTGAAAGACAACTATTTGAAAAAGCGTATGAAAGGATTTTATCGGAATTTCAAATAGTAATGGGTATATCTTTAGAAGATACACAAAAAAAACTAGATAAAGCGTTAAAAAGAAATCTTGAGGCACAACAAGTAGTGCAAGCGCCAAAAATTGAACCCAAAACTGAAGAGCCAGCTGAAGCAACTTAATAAAAAAAAACGCTTCCCAAAACTATGTTTGTGAGAAGCGTTTTTTAAAAAAGAAATTTATTATCTTCTTCTTCTTCTTTTTTTTGCTTTTTTCTTAGCTTTTTTCTTAGCTTTTTTTCTTCTTTTAGCCATCTTTAGCTCCCTGTTTAGTTTTGCGAATCAAAATGATTCGCTATTTCTTATTTTTATTTTTTTTAGCAACTTATGTCAAATATTTATTTAATTAATAAATTTATAAAAAAATTTATAATTAAATGTAAAAAGTTATTTTTTGTAAAAGTTTAAAAAAATAAGATTATATGCGGATAATAATCAATTAAATTAAAGAAATTTTAATATAATTTTTCAAATTCTTTTTTATATTTGCTAATTATTTTATATCTTTTTAATTTTAAAGTTGGTGTTAACATTCCATTTTCAATTGTAAATTGCTCATTAATTATGAAAAATTTTTTAATTTTTTCTATTTTGGACAAATTTTTATTTATTTTTTCAATTTCTTCATAAATTTTTTCATTTGTTAAGTTTTTTTGATTAACATCAACACCCAAAACAATTAATGCAACTAAATAAGGTTTATTATCACCATAAACTAAAGCTTGTTCAATAAAGTTAATTTTTATTAGATCATTTTCAATTTTAACTGGTGAAATATTATCTCCACCAGGTGTAATAATTATATCTTTTTTTCTATCTGTTATTTTCAAATAATTATTATTAAATTCACCAATGTCACCGGTATAAAGCCAACCATCTTTTAAAACTTTATTTGTTTCCTCTTTATTATTCCAATAACCCAACATAACATTTTCTCCTTTAATTAATATTTCTCCGTCTTCTGCGATTTTTACTAAATTTCCTTTAAAAGGTGGCCCTACTGTTTCTACTCTAATATCATGTATTGGATTGCAGCTTACAACTGGTGAAGTTTCGGTTAATCCATATCCCTGTAAAGTGGGCAATCCAATCGAATTTAAAAATAAACCAACCTCTTTGTCAAGAGCCCCTCCTCCTGATACAAAAGCTCTTAATTTTCCACCAAACTGTTTTTTAATTTTTTTTCTAACTAAAATTTCACATATAAAATCGAGCATTTTTTCAAAGAAAGAAAGTTTATTTTTTAATAATTTTTTTTTTCCTATTGTAATTGTATTTTCTATAAGTTTTTTTTTAAAACCTTTTACTTTACTAAAGTTTGAACTAATTTTTTGATACAAATTTTGATAAAATCTAGGAACAGCTGTCATGATTTCTGGGCTACAATCATTCATATTTTTTATCAATTTTTCTATACTTTCTGCATAAAAAACTTTTGCTGCAACTGCTATCTGAACAAATTGAACTGTGTGTTCATAAGAATGTGAAAGGGGAAGCCAAGTTAAAAATCTTGCATCTTTATTAGAAACTATTGGTTTTAATAATTCACATGATCCTTCACAATTATTTAAAATACCCCCATGACTTAAAATAACACCTTTGGGATTACCTTGGGTTCCTGATGTATAAATTATACAAGCTGGATCTTTTCTTGAAATATTTAATTTTAAAAAATCAATATCATCTATTGTTTCATTATTTTTAAATATTTCACTTATATTTAAATTAAGATCATTATCTAAATTATTTATTTTATCAAAAATAATAACTTTTTTTATAAAATTTTTATTAGGTATTATATTTTTTATTTTTGAATATTGAATTGAATCAGAAACAAAAATTATTGAGGGAGAGCAGTCATTTATAATATATTCATAGTCTCTTTCGGTATAAGTTGTATATGCTGGAACGGAAATACATGATGATAGCATTATTGCCAGATCAGTTATCATCCATTCTGGTCTATTTTCTGAAATTATCAAACACCTATCACCCTTTTGAACATATTTTAAAATTTCTTTGGATAGTTTAATAATGCTTAAATAACTATCTTCCCAAGTATATTTTTGATTTTTTTCCTTTAAAGAATGTAAAAAAAAATTTTTTTTATTTTGATTTTTGTATTGAATAAAAAATAATTCTACTAAACTGTTAATTTTTTTAATTTGCATTGTATTTTAATTTTTTATCTCATAATTTGGTGGGCGAAGAGAGAATCGAACTCTCACTTCTTGCGAAACACGATTTTGAGTCGTGCGCGTCTACCAGTTCCGCCATTCGCCCTGAATTTGCATAAGTTATTATTATAAATTTAAATAGTATAAGAACTCAAATTGTATTAAAACCAAAAAATGTTTAAAGAATTATACTATAAATCTTTAAAATTAGCAGGACACAAGAGTTCAAATTTTTTTTTAGGTTTTATTTCATTTATTGAAAGTTTTGTTTTTCCAATTCCACCTGACGTTTTAATTATTCCTATGACAATTGCAAAACGTAAAGCATGGTTAAAAATTGCTTTAATTGCTACTTCTTGTTCAGTGTTAGGTGCTTGTTTGGGTTATTTTATAGGTTACGTTTTTTTTAATGAAATCGGAATTAAAATATTTGAACTTTATGGGGTAGACAATACATCTTTTTTAAAAGAAAAAGTATCTTCTGAAGGTGGAACCGTCGCATGGATGACCTTGCTAGCAATTGCTGGCTTTACCCCTGTGCCTTTTAAATTGCTAACAATAACAAGTGGATTTGTTCACTTCAATTTATTTTATTTTATTATTGTCGCTTTTGTGACTAGAGGTTTAAGATTTTTCATAATTGCTTTTTTAATAGGAAATTTCGGATCAACAATGAAAAAAATCATAGAAAAAAAATTACTTAAATTATCAATTTTTATTTCAATAATTTTAATAATATTTGCATATTTTGTTTATAATTTTCTAATAAAATTTACTAATCAAATATGAGTAGAATATTTAGTTTAAAAAAATACTTTTTGTTAATTTTTTTTATAAGTGTATTTTCTTTATTGAGTGTCACATACATTGAATTTGTATTAAATGAAAAACCCTGCAAACTTTGTATTTATCAAAGAATTCCGTATGTAATTGCTATTTTTGTTTGTTTCTTAGGATTTACTTCACAAAAAAAAATTAAATGGTTGTTTTTTTTAGCTCTGACATTTATCTCTAGTTTATTTTTATCCGGATATCACTTTGGTATAGAAAATAATATTTTTAATGAATTTTCTGGGTGCTCTAACTTAAATATAAACCTAATTGATAAAACTGATATATTAAAATCTTTAAATAGCAACATGCCTAGCTGCAAAGAGGTAAATTTTAAGATATTTGGTTTTTCGCTTGCGACTATAAATTTATTTATTTCAATACTTATAAGTCTATATACTATTAAATTATTAATAAATGAAAAAAACAGATCCAATTAAAGTTGAAGAATTCATCAGAGTTGACCACGCGGGAGAACGTGGAGCAATTAAAATATATGAAGGTCAATTATTAGCTCTAAATACTTTAATTAAAGATGAAGATTTAAAAAAAACTATTGAAGAAATGAAACGTCACGAAAAAGTACATTGTGAATATTTTGAAAATGAAATAAGAAAAAGAAATATCAAACCTACAAAACTATTGCCTTTATGGGATATTATTGGAGTAGGCCTTGGCTTTGGATCTGCTATTCTTGGAAAAAAAGCAGCAATGTTGTGCACAGCTTCAGTAGAAGAAGTAATAGATAAACACTATTTAAATCAAATAAATCAATTGGATTTAGATGAAAAAGATTTAAAAGAAAAAATTAAAAAATTTAGAGAAGATGAAATGCATCACAAAAATATAGCTTACGATGAGGGTGCAACTAAAAAAGGAATTTATTTTTTTTTAGATAAAGCAATTAAAACTGGCTCAAAAATAGCAATTAGTATTTCAGAAAAAATATAATTAAGGTTCTAGCTCGACGTCCCAATATAAATAGTCCATCCAACTTTCGTGTAAAAAATTTGGTGGAAAATTTTTTCCATTTTTATGTAAATCTTCAGTTGTAGGTTGGAAGGGTTTGTGATGAATTTTCATACCCGAATGAACTAACAATCGTCCTCCCTTTTTTACATTGCAACTCGAACAAGCTGTAACAACATTATCCCAGTTGGTTTTTCCTCCTTTTGATCTTGGCAATAAATGGTCAAAAGTTAATTCACTTTTACTACCACAATATTGACATGAAAATTTATCTCTTAAAAAAACATTAAATCTGGTAAAATTTGGATTCGATAATGGCCTTATATAACTTTTTAATGCAATGACACTTGGTAACTTCATGTAAAAAGAAGGACTTCTAATTACTCGGTCATAATTACTTACAATAGTAACTCTGTCTAGAAAAACTGATTTAATTGAATCTTGCCAACTCCATAAAGACAATGGATAGTAACTTAAAGGCCTGTAATCAGCATTTAAAACTAATGCTGGGCATTTTTCTAATGAAATATTTTGATCAAGAAAAGTCATTTTTAATTTAAGAGTAACTTAATTTATTTTATTTTTCAATAGAACTAAATTTTTATTAATTAGTTATATTTTCTTTAATAAAACTTAATGCTAAACTAGAAGCTTCAGCTGGAATATGATGTCCACATCCTTTAATCATTCTTGTTCGTATACTAACATTATTACGAATTAAAAAATCTTTTGCTTCTAACAAGCTTGTTGATGACACCACTGCATCAAGATCACCATGGATTAAAAGAAATTTTGAATTTGATTTCTTTCTTTTTAATAAATCTTCTTTATCTATTATTTTTCCTGAAAAACCAACAATACAAGCATAATTTTCTTGGCCCGTTAAACCTAAATTTATAGATAGCATACATCCTTGACTAAAACCCGAAAGACAAATCTTTGAAGATACTAAATTAAAATTTTTTTTTACTTCCTCTATAAATTTTATCAATTTTTTTTCTGCTTTAATTGATTCCTGCAATATATGTTTTGGGTCATCTCTAGTTAAATCAAACCATTGAAATCCAGAAGGATTTATTGAACATATTTCGTGACCATCCGGGCACAAAAAAACTGTATTTGGCAAAAACCTTCTCCAGTTTAAAGCCAACATGCTTATATCTTTTCCATCTCCTCCGTAGCCATGAAGCAAAATAACTGTATTATTTATTGGAAGATTTTTTTCAGGTTTTATTATGATTGTGTTAAGAGAAAATTGCATAAACACAATTCTTTATTTTAAAAAATTTTAATACTAAAAATTTCATACTAAATGAGTATAATTAAATATCATGGGAAAAAATAAAAACAACCAAACAATATGGAAAACTCGAATTCCAAAAAAAGGCTCAAATCTATTTCAAAAAATTGGTAGCTCAATAGAAATAGATAAAAATCTCTACAAACAAGACATTGTAGGATCAGTAGCACATGCTGAAATGCTTTTTAGACAAAAAATAATATCTTTTAAAACTAAAAATAAAATAATTTATGGTTTAAATAAAATCAAAAATGAAATTAAGAAGAAAAAATTTACTTTTAACTATAAGCATGAAGATATTCATATGAATATTGAAAAAAGATTATTTGAAATTATTGGAGATGATGCTGGATATGTTCACACAGCAAGATCAAGAAATGATCAGGTGATAACAGATTTTAAAATTTGGATGAGAGTTGCAACTAATGATATTAATAAAAAATTAGACGTCCTTATTAAAACAATACTGAAAATTGCACAAAAAAATGTTCAAACAATTATGCCAGGTTTTACTCATTTAAAAAATGCCCAGGCTGTTTCTTTTGCTCATTACATGATGGCTTATGTTGAAATGTTTAATAGGGATAAATTTAGATTTAATAATAATCTAGAAAATCTATATGAAAACCCTTTGGGTGTTGCGGCATTAACAGGTACGTCATTTAATATAGATAGAAATTTTACAACAAAAAAATTAGGGTTTAAAAAACCAACAAATAATTCAATAGACACTGTTGCAGATAGAGATTTTGTTTTAGATTTTTTGTTTAGTGCTTCTGTATGTTCTTTACATATTTCAAGAATAGCAGAAGAACTTATAATATGGAATTCTGAAGGTTTTGGCTTGATTAACCTTTCTGACAAAATTGTTACTGGTTCATCAATAATGCCACAAAAAAAGAATCCTGATTTATTAGAATATTTAAGAGGCAAATCTGGAAATTCTTTTGGAAATTTATTTTCAATGTTAACAATTTTAAAAGGGCTACCGCTTTCTTATTTTAAAGATCTACAAGATGATAAAGAATTAGTTTTTAAAACTAACGAAACATTAAACAATTGTATTTCTATTCTAAATGAAGTTTTAAATAACTTCAGTCCAAATAAAAAAAAAATGTTAGAGCTTGCTGAAAAAGGTTATATTACTGCAACTGACCTGGCTGACTATCTCGTTAAAAATCACAATATGTCTTTTAGAAGAGCATATCAGGTTACAGCTTCAATAGTTAATTTTGCAGAAAAAAAGAAAAAAAAACTGAATCAATTAGATTTAAATGAGTTAAAAAAAATAGAACCAATGCTTACATCAGACGTACTAAAAGTTTTTGACCTAAAATACTCAGTAAATTCAAAAAAATCATTTGGGGGAACTTCTTTTGCTAATATTAAAAAAATGATAACTAAATATAAAAAAAACTAAAATGAGAAAAAAAATTATATTAACCTTGTTATGTTTACTTTGTTTATTTTCCTGTGGAAAAAAAGGTGACCCTGAATATAAATCAGAAATAAATAATTCCACTACATTAAGAATATAATGAAATATATTGGTAAAAATTTTTTCATCGAAGGTGTAAAAGTTAAAAATTTAGCAAAAAAATTTCAAACGCCTATCTATTGTTATTCATACAGAAGATTAAAAGAAAATATAAGAAGTTTTAAAAAAAATTTTAAAAGTTTAAATCCAATTATATGTTTTGCTGTCAAAGCAAATGCAAATTTAAAACTATTAAAAGAAATAAAAAAATTCAATTTAGGTGCTGATGTAGTATCAATAGGAGAATTAACAAAGGCATTGAAGGCAGGCATTCAATCAAAAAAAATAGTTTTCTCTGGTGTTGGCAAAACATCAGAAGAGTTAAATTTCGCAATTAGTAAAAAAATACTACTAATTAATGTTGAATCAAAAAGCGAAATTTTAGAAATTGAGAAAATTGCAAAAAGAAAAAAGAAAACAGTTAATATTGGAATTAGATTAAATCCAAATACTGATCCAAAAACACTAAGCCAGATATCAACAGGAAAGAAACAAGACAAATTTGGTGTTACTGAAAATATTTTTTTAGAATTAGTTAAATATGTAAAAAATTGTAAATTCATTAAACTTAAATGTATAAGCGTTCATATTGGTAGCCAAATTTTAAATCACCAGCCCTATGAAAAAATGTTGAAAGTTGTTGATAGAGTTATAAAAAAAACAAATTATAAATTTGAATTTATTGACTTAGGTGGAGGTATGGGAATCTCTTATGGTAAAAAAGTTAAAAATTTAAACTATAAAAGATATGTGGCTGCTATAAAAAAAGTTTTAAAAAGACATAAAGCTAAAATTATTTTTGAACCTGGTAGATCAATAATTGGTAACACGGGAATACTTGTTTCAAAAGTACTTTATATTAAGGAAAGTGCTAAAAAAAATTTTATAATTTTAGATGCGGCAATGAACGATTTAATGAGGCCAGCTTTATACGGTGCTGAACATCTTATTATTCCTGAAAGTAAAAATAATATTTTAACAAAAAAAACTTATGAATTTGTTGGTCCAATTTGTGAAAGTACAGACAGATTCTTAACAACAAAAAAATTTCAAAAGTTAAATGAAAAAGATTTAATTATAATTTCTGATGTTGGTGCTTATGGTATGTCTTTAAGCTCAAATTATAATGTAAGATTAAAACCTGCAGAAATCTTAATTAAAGGATTTAAAATTAATTTAATTAAAAAAAGACAAAAGCTTAAAGATTTAATGTAGTTTTTGGATTAAATGATAAGAAATTTTTTATTTTCAATTTTTTTTTATATAGGAATTATTTTTATTTCTATAGTGTTTTTACCTTCTTTTTTTTTACCACAAAAGATTGTTTTGTTAGGAGGTAAGTTAATGGGGCATTGGACAGGAATATGTTTAAAAATTTTTTTATCTACTAAAATAGTAATCAAAGGCAAAGAAAATTTAATAAATAATGAAAAGTTTTTTATTGCTTCTTCCCACCAATCAATGTTTGAAACTTTTTTTTTACAAACAATTTTTAATTCTCCAATTTTTATTCTGAAAAAAGAATTATTAAAGATTCCTATATTTGGTTGGTATTTAATAAAAATTGGTTCAATTTCTATTGATCGTGGAAAAACCACTAAAACAAATATTAATTTTTTTGAGAAAATTTCACAATCGATAAATAAATCAAAAAGACCTTTAATAATTTTTCCTCAAGGAACTCGATTGCTTCCAGATGACAGGTCACCTTTTAAAAAAGGAGCTAGCAGAATATATGATGAATTAAATATTAAATGCCAACCAGTGGCAATTAATTCAGGATATATTTGGCCAAAAAAAGGAAGCTTAAAATCAAATTTAACATTAACAATTTCAATTTTAAAACCAATAGACCCTGGAAAAAATAAATTAGAATTTTTAGAAAAACTACAAAAAGAAATTTACACAGAATTAGATCTTTTAAATTAGCCTTTCATTGGCATAACAACGTAAATGCTATCAAAATCAGATGGGTCTTTAATTAAAGCGGGCGAACCAGTATCATTAAAAAAAATTTCTATTTTTTCTCCCTCGAGTTGTGATGCAACATCTATTAAATATCTAGAATTAAAACTTATATTTAAATCATGATCAAATTTAACATTTAAACTTTCTTTACCATCTCCACTATTAGTGTTGTTAACTGATAAATTTAATACATCTTTAGTTAAATTAAATTTTACACCATCTTTTTTATCCAAAGAAACAGAAGCAACTCTATCAACTGAATCTAGAAATAATTTTAAATCTACTTCAAGTTTTTTTTGATTATTTTTTGGTATAACTTGGGAATAATTAGGAAATTTTCCATCAATTAATTTTGAAATTAAAATACTATTATTTAATTCAAACTTAATCTTTGATTTAATATTAGAAATTTTTACTTCTCCATCATAATCCTCTAATAAAGAACATAACTGGAAAATTGTTTTTTTAGGTAGTATAATTGAATCAAAATCAACCTTTTCAGAAATTCTAAATTTTGATATGGACATTCTATGACTGTCTGTGGCTGCTCCAGTCAAAAAAACTTTATCCTCTGATTGTGTTTGATGTAAAAAAATCCCACTCAAATAATGTCTAGTTTCATCATTAGTTACTGAAAACTTACATTTATTTAATAATTTTAATAGTTGTTTTGACTTAACTATAAATTCATTCTTATTAAAGTTTTCATCAGTTATTGGAAATTCGGAAGGACTTATACAATTAAGATTAAAAACAGATTTTTCCGATTCAACGTGCAACCTATTTTCACCACTTAATGACAAATTGATTTTTTTACCAGAAGAAAATTTTCTTACAATATCATACATAATTGATGAAGTAGTTGTAGTTTTTCCCTCTTCAAGAATTTCAACATTATTAATTTGGTGTATAAAAATTAAATCTAAATCTGTTGCTGTAATTGTAAGCTTGGATCCTCCCGTTTCTAATAAAATGTTGGATAAAATTGGTAAAGTGCTTCTTTTTTCTATTATACCCTGACAATAATTTAAAGATTTTTGTAAGTCTTGTTGATTAACATTAAATTTCATTATTTTTATTGTATAAAATTTTATTTTTTAAAGCGTCAATATTTGAATTAAGCTCTAAATCACTTTTTTTTAATTTTTCAATGGTTTTAACTGAATGTATTATTGTTGTGTGGTCTCTATTTGAAAATTCTCTGCCTATTTCTGGCAATGATTTTGATGTAAGAATTTTAGTAAGATAAATCGCTGTTTGTCTAGGTCTTACAAGGTATCTGGATCTTCTTGATGACAACATCTCATTTTTGCTTATCTTAAAAAATTTGCACACAATTGATTGTATTTGATCGATTGTAACATTGTTTTCTGACAAGTTTAGCAAATCTTTTAATATAACTTTTATTTCAGATAAGTTTGGCTCTTTATTATAAATTCTTGAAAAAGATACAACTCTATTAATTGCGCCTACAATTTCTCTGATATTGGTTTTAATTTCAGTACTAATAAATTTCTTAATATCTTCTGACAATTTAATTTGGCTTGTGTTCAAAAGATTAAGTTCTTCTATTTTTAATTGTATAATTTTATACCTCAATTCAAAATCTGGTTTTTGAATATCAATAACCAATCCTCCAGCGAATCTAGATTTAATTCTCTCCTGAATTCTAGATAATTTATTTGGTGCTCTATCTGCAGAAATTATTACTTGAGAACCTTTTTCAACTAAGGCATTAAATGTGTGAAAAAATTCCTCTTGCATAGCTTCTTTACCATTCATAAATTGTATATCGTCAATAATTAGAACATCGGTATTTCTAAAATAATCTTTAAACTTAACCATTTCGTTTGATTTTATAGATTTTACAAACTGATACATAAATCTTTCTGCAGAAATAAACATTATTTTTTTATTACTTTTTAGACTCATGCCTATTGCATTTAGCAAATGTGTCTTGCCCATTCCAACGCCTCCATAAATATATAATGGATTATAATAGGCTAAATTGTCTGTTACTTTTTTGGATGCTTCAAATGCTAATTTATTGCTTTGTCCAATAATAAAATTGTCAAAACTTTTATTTTGATCGATTCTATTATATTGCAAAAAGCTATCTTTAATAAAAGATACATTTTCATTTTTATTTATAAATTTAGTACTTACATCAACATTTTCATAGCTTGTTTCTTGAATTTTTAGTTCAATTCTAACAATGCTCTTATTAAATTCTTTAATGATTTTTAAAATTTCATCTAAATACCTTGATGTAATCCAATCTCTGATAAACCTTGTCGATACTGACAATAAAATATAATTTTTAAACTCTTCAACAAAATTTAATTTACGCAACCAACTTTCAAAAATATCGTTCCCAAAATTACTTTTCATGCGCAATTGCACTTCGTTCCAATTAATTTTAGACTGTGTAATATTTGCAGTGTTTTTTGATAAATTATTTTTATTCATTAAATTTTCTGGATTGGATTGAGTTAAGGCTAAAACTAAAATTATGCAATAAAATATTTTTAAATTTAAAAATAAAATAAACTCCAGAAGTGCATACGGTCTTGTCTCAACCTAACGATGTAGAAAAAAAAAGAAAAAAAAAAAAATAAACTTTTAAAGTGAAAAAAAAAATTTCTAAAATAATTTAAAAAAACTTGACATCTACATGTTGTAAAAAATTAAAAAAAAATTTTACATTTAGTATAATTACCTTTGATTGAATTAATTTTAAAAATTGTTCAACTAAGAGTAGATAGCTCTATAAGGATGATATTTTTTTAGTGATCCTTGAAACGTTTCTAGAGGCGTTTTGTTTTTTAATAATTCCAGTTTTTGCAACCTTGATAAGTTCTGAATTCAACTTGGGTAAGAATTTTAATGCTTCCTGTTTTTTTTTAGATTCAATTAAAAGGTTCATTTTTTTTATTGCGTTTTTAAATTTGCTTTTACGTACTTTGTTCACTGCTGTTTGTCGAGCAATTCTTCTTATTCTTTTGATTGCTGATTTAGTGTTTGCCATACGCGCTGGGTATAACCTGAGAATTTAACACGGTCAATAGAATAATTTCTTATTTTTTGATGCTCACAACAAAAAAGTTGATCTATTAATTCTGGCATTTCACACTATATTGATAACCATAAAAAATTTATTTTATATGCAACAATATCTTCAAAATAAAAAAGGATTGGTCGACAAGGTCTTCAATAAAGTATTTGATAAATATGATTTAATGAATGATTTTATGTCCTTTGGAGTACATAGAATTTGGAAAAAAGATTTTATTTTATCTATGAATCCTGCAAGAGGGAAAAAGATGATAGATGTGGCATGCGGAACTGGCGACATAGGAAAACTTTATTTAGATTTAACAAATAAAAATGAAGAAATTTTTTGCGTAGACCCTAACAAAAGCATGATAAAAAAAGGTAAAAAAAAATTAATTAATTATAAAAATATTAAATGGTTAATAGGGACAGCAGAAAATTTACCAGTAAAAAATAATTCTTTTGATTATTACTCAATAAGTTTTGGTTTGCGTAATGCAAAAAATTTAGATAAAGCTTTATCAGAAGCATATAGGGTTCTAAAACCTGGTGGTCGTTTTTTGTGTCTTGAATTCTCAAAAATAGATAACGAAAATTTAAATATTCTTTACAGAAATTATTCAAAAATTATTCCTGAAATTGGAAAGATAATTGTTGGAGACCCAAAACCTTATGAATATCTAATAAAAAGTATTGAAAAATTTGTTAATCAAAATCAGCTAATAGAGTTAATGAAAAAAAATAAATTTGAGAATTGTACATATAGAAATTTATCTGCTGGTATCGTTGCAATACACTCTGGTTGGAAAATCAAATGATAACAAGATTAATTATATTATTTAAAATCGGAAGAAAATTAGCACAATCTGAAATTTTAGAAATTTTTTCAAAATTTCATGAGATACCCACTTTTATAAAAATTTTATTCTATTTTTTATCATTTTCTTTCAAAAAAAAAGGTCAAATTAATTATAATGTTGAAGAAAAAAAAAGATTGTCAAATTCATTACAGTCAATGGGAACAACTTTTATAAAACTTGGTCAATTTTTAGCTACTCGCCCTGATATTATTGGTGATGATTTGTCAAAACAATTAGAAACACTTCAAGACAAACTTCCTCCTTTTTCTTTGTCTGAAGCAAAAAATATAATTAGAAAAGATTTGGGTGATCAAATGTTTAACTCAATAATTAATATAAGTGAACCAGTTGCAGCTGCCTCAATAGCTCAAGTTCATAAAGCTCAAATAGATGATAATGGAATCATCAAAGATGTAGCAATAAAAATTTTAAGACCCAAAATTAAAAAAATCTTTAATGATGAGATAGATGCACTAATGTTTTTTGCTTTTATAATAGAATCACTAATTAAAAAAACAAAAAGACTAAAATTAGTTGAAGTTACTTTTCTTTTAAAACAAATAACAAATCATGAAATGGATTTGCGATTTGAAGCGGCCGCTGCAAATGAATATGCTGAAAATACAAAAAATGATTTGGGTTTTAAAGTTCCTAATATCTACTGGAACTTTACTAGTGAAAACATAATGACATTAGATTGGATTGAAGGAAGTTCAATTCGTGAAACTGAGCTTTTACAAAATCAAAATATCGATACAAACAAAATTGCAACTGACATAATACAACACTTTTTAAGACACGCTGTGAGAGATGGTTTTTTTCATGCAGACATGCATCAAGGAAACATTTTTGTTGATAAGAATGGTCAAATAATACCAATTGATTTTGGGATAATGGGCAGGTTAGATAAATTAAGCAAAAGATTTTTAGCTGAAATTTTATATGGATTTATTCAAAGAGACTATAAAAAAGTTGCTGAAGTTCATCTTGCTGCAGGACTAGTACCAAAAAATGTACCTGTAGATGAATTAGCACAAGCCTTAAGATCTATTGGCGAGCCAATTTTTGGACAAACAGTAAAAGATATTTCTGGTGGAAAACTCTTAAAACAGCTTTTTGATGTAACGGAAAAATTTAACATGCAAACTCAGCCGCAACTTTTATTGCTTCAAAAAACTATGGTAGTAGTAGAAGGTGTTGCTAGAAAATTAAATCCTAACACAAACATTTGGGAAACATCAAAACCAGTTTTAGAAAATTGGCTTAAAGAAACCAAGGATCCAATCAATTCTATAAATGATACATTAAAAAATACATCGGAGGTTTTAAAAAGGTTGCCAGAATTTCCTGATATCATGGACAAAGCAAATCAAGCATTAAGTTTTCTAGCTAGTGGACAAATACCACAAGATTCAAATTCTTATAATGCTTTAAATGAAGCAAAATCAGAAATGATTGCTTTTAGAAACCAGACAGCTATTGGTTTATTATTACTTGTAATTTTTGGACTATTAGTATTTTAATTTGATCAATGAATAATTTGTTAAATAAAAAAATACTTTTAATTATATGTGGGGGAATTTCTGCATACAAAAGTTTAGAATTAATAAGATCGTTCAAGAAAAAAGGTGCACAAATTAAAACTATTTTAACAAATAGCGCAAAACAATTTGTTACACCTTTGTCAATTACATCTCTCTCACAAGAAAAAGTTTATGATGATTTATTTAGTTTGGAAAATGAAATTGAAATGGATCATATTTCTCTATCAAGATGGTCCGATGTAATACTAGTAGCTCCAGCAACAGCAAATACTATAGCTAAATTAAGTTCTGGCTCTTCAGATGATTTAGCTTCAACAGTAATGCTAGCGTCCGACAAGGATATTTTTTTGGCACCAGCAATGAATGTAAGAATGTGGGAAAATCGTTCTACGAAAGAAAATATAAATAAATTAAAAAATTATGGGTTTAGTTTAATTGGTCCTGAAATAGGTGATATGGCATGTGGTGAATTTGGCGAAGGTAAAATGTCAGAACCAGAGCAAATTATAAAAAAAATAGAAAACTATTTTGATAGTTTGTCTAAAAATAAAAAATTTAGGGCGCTTGTGACAGCAGGTCCTACTCGTGAGTACATTGACCCAGTGAGATTTATAACTAACAAATCAAGTGGCAAGCAAGGTTATGAATTAGCAAAATCATTATCAAAAAAAGGTTTTGAAACAACCTTGATATCCGGTCCAACAAATTTAGAAGTGGAAAAAGATATAAATTTTATAGAAGTCGAGACTGCCGATCAAATGTTTAAAGAAACTCAAAAAAATTTACCTGTTGATGTTGCTATATTTTCTGCTGCAGTTGCTGATTTTAAAGTTCAAAAACAACAGCCAGAAAAAATTAAAAAAAAAGAATATTTAAATCTTGGTTTAGAAAAAAATATAGACATTCTTAATTACGTATCTAGTCATAATTCTTTAAGACCAAAGCTTGTTATAGGTTTTGCGGCAGAAACTATTAATTTGGAAAATAATTCTAAAAAAAAATTAATAGATAAAAACTGTGATTGGATAATTGCGAACGATGTATCAAACAATTCTATAGGCTTTAATTCAGATTTTAATGAAGTTACAATTTTTTATAAAAATAAAAACATGAAAGAAGAAAAACTATCTTTAAAGAAAAAATCTGAAATTTCTGATGAGATAGTTGATAGGGTTTTGGACCAATTAAATTAATTTTAATGGTAAAAGTATTAATAAAAAAACTTAATCCTGATGTTCAAATACCAAAGTATAAAACCGAAGGAGCCTCAGGTGTGGATTTAATGGCTTTTATTAACGAACCAATTAAACTTGCTCCTAATAAATCATGCTTGGTTCCAACTGGTTTATCAGTTGCTTTTTCAGATGAATGTGAAATACAAATAAGACCCAGATCAGGACTTGCAGCTAAAAATCAAATATCTGTTTTAAATACTCCTGGAACAATTGATAGCGACTATAGAGGTGAAATAAAAATAATACTTTTTAATCATGGAAACCAAGATTTTATAATTAATAATAAAGATCGTGTAGCACAGATGATCTTAACGCCAGTTCACAAAATGGATTTAGAAGAAGTTGATAGTTTGCCAGCATCAATTAGAGGAAAAGGAGGATTTGGCTCTACAGGCAAATGAAAAAACAACTAAGCAAAAGTTATATAGAAAGGTTTTCAAGACAAATAATTTTAAAAAATGTAGGCGTTTTAGGGCAAAAAAAAATTTTATCCTCAAAAGTTTTAATTGTTGGGGTTGGAGGTCTTGGTTGTCCTGCAGCTGAATTTTTAACTAGAGCAGGTGTTGGTAACATAGGAATTATAGATAATGATAAAATTGCTTTATCAAACATACATAGACAAAGTTTGTACTCATCATCAGAAGTTGGAAAATCAAAAGTTGCTGTAGTTAAAAAAAAATTAAATTTAATTAATCAAAATACAATAATAAAATCATACAAATTGAGATTAAATAAAATTAATATTAAAAAAATTGCCAAAAATTACAGTTATATAGTTGATGGATCAGATAACTTTAAAACAAAATTTTTATTAAATGATTATTGTTTAAAAAATAAAAAAATCCTTATAAGTGGAGCTATTAGTAAATTTGATGGACATATTTTTACATTCAATTTTAAGAATAAGAAAATTCCATGCTTAAGATGCTTCTATCAGGAAAATAAAATTTCAGATGATTTATTAAACTGTGAAGCTGAAGGAATTTTGGGAACTGTAGCCAGCACAATTGGAAGTTTACAAGCAAATGAAGTTCTGAAAAAAATTTTAAATCTTAATGGTAATATTGATGGATTTATTTTAATTGTTGATATGCTCAACATGAATTTTAGAAAAGCTAAAATTAAAAAAAGAAAGGAATGCATTTGCAAATAATTAAAAAATTATTCTTTTTTTCATTATTTTGTTTAATGCTTTTTGGCATAAATGCAAACTCACAAGAAAAATTTTTATCTTTAAAAAAAAACAAAGTTAATGTCAGGTACGGCCCTGGATTTGATTATGAAGTAAAATATATTTATAGAAAAATAAATTTACCAGTTAAACTTATTGATAAAAAAGAAAATTTTAGAAAAATAATTGATTTAAAAAAAAATAGTGGTTGGATTCATTGGACGCTGTTAAAATCATCAAATTCTATTATTATTCTTGAAGATAAAATTTTATTTAAAAAACCCTCAAATTTTTCTAAACCCATCGCAAGATTAGAAAAAGGCAGATTGCTAGTGGTAAAAAAATGTAAAAAAAATTGGTGTAAAGTCAAAGCTGCAAATTATACCGGTTGGCTTGAAACAAATAACATTTGGGGCAAAGTACACTAAAAATACTAAGCTAAAATGAATTATCGACTAATACAAATATCTTTAATTACTGGTACATTTGCACAGTCAGAACATTTTGTTGTTTGAACTATACAACCATCATCAAGAACTTTTATATCAACTACTCTATCGCATTTTGAGCAAGTCGATGAAATTGATAATCCGCATTTTTTACAATTATAAATTTGTGTATCCATAAATTTATATTTAAGAAATTAAAAACTTATTTCAAGAAGTTTAATCTTTAATAGTAATCATTCTCATTTTTAATAATAATCATTCTCACAAAAAAACTTTGCCTTGTTTAATATTTATTTTAAGTTTTATATTTTTTTATCTTAGATCAAAACGATCCAGATTCATCACTTTTGTCCATGCTAAAACAAAATCATTGACGAACTTACTTTGAGAATCTTCTAAAGCATAAACCTCGGCTAACGCTCTTAGTTGAGAATTTGAACCGAATATAAGATCAATTCTAGTACCAGTCCATTTAACTTTGTTTGTCTTGCGATCGATACCTTTAAATAATTCTTCACTTTTATCTGTTTCTTTCCAAGTTGTACTCATATCTAATAAATTAATGAAAAAATCATTTGTTAACGTTTCTGGTTTTTTTGTAAAAACTCCATGATTAGAATTGTCAAAATTTGTATTTAATACTCTCATACCACCAACTAAAACTGTCATCTCAGGCGCAGTAAGTTTCATAAGCTGAGCTCGATCAACTAACATTTCTTCCGCTGAGACTGTAGGTTTTGTGGAAGATCCGTTATTTCTATTTACAATATAATTTCTAAATCCATCTGCTTTTGGCTCAAGCAATCCAAAAGAATATGTATCTGTTTGTTCTTGGGAGGCATCTCCTCTTCCAGGTGTGAATGGAACTTTTATTTTATAACCAGCCTTCTTAGCGGCCTTTTCAATTGCAACATTTCCACCTAAAACTATTAAATCTGCTATTGAAACATTTTTCTTTTTTGTGTCAAAGTTTTTTTTAATTTTTTCTAAAATTTTAATAACTTTAGATAATTGTGATGGTTTGTTAACTTCCCAGTCTTTTTGTGGTGACAATCTTATTCTTGCACCGTTGGCTCCTCCTCTTTTATCCGATCCACGAAAAGTAGAGGCTGATGACCATGCTGTATATACTAATTGAGAAATGGAAAGACCTGAATTTAATATCTTTTTTGTTAAAGTTTTTACGTCTTTATTTTTAAGTTTATATTTTGCTTTAGGAATTGGATCTTGCCAAATTAACTCTTCTTTTGGAACTTCTGAACCTAGATAACAAGAACGTGGCCCCATATCACGATGTGTAAGCTTAAACCAGGCTCTTGCGAATGCGTCTGCAAATTCTTTTGGGTTGTTGTAAAAATGTCTAGAAATTTGACCATATTGAGGATCCATTCTCATCGAAAGATCTGTAGTCAACATCATAGGAGGATGTTTTTTAGATTTATCATGTGCATCAGGAACCATTTTTATATCATGACCATTTTTTTTTGGTGTCCATTGGTGGGCACCTGCTGGGCTCTTCGTTAACTCCCAATCATATTCAAATAAATTATTAAAATAACCCATATCCCATTTTCTAGGATTTTGTGTCCAAGCACCTTCTAACCCGCTGCTGATTGTATCAACTCCTTTACCGCTTTTATAATTACTATTCCAACCTGTGGCTTGTTCTTGAATTTTAGAACCTTCTGGCTCAGGACCTTTATGTGATTCTGGTGCAGCTCCATGAGATTTTCCAAACGTATGTCCTCCAGCAACAAGTGCAACCGTTTCATAATCATTCATTGCCATACGGCCAAAAGTTTCTCTAATGTCATGTGCGGCTAAAAGAGGGTCTGGATTTGCATCAGGACCTTGTGGATTTACATAAATTAAACCCATATGAGCTGCCCCTAAAGGATTTTCAAGATCTCTCTTACCACTGTAACGATTAACTCCTAGCCATTCTTTTTCTGAACCCCAGTAAATATCTTCTTCGGGTTCCCAAATATCATCTCTACCACCACCAAAACCCAAAGTTTTAAAGCCCATCGACTCTAATGCTACATTTCCAACTAAAATAAAGAGATCAGCCCATGAAATTTTTTTGCCATACTTTCTTTTGATAGGCCAAAGTAATAATCTAGCTTTGTCTAAATTAACATTGTCTGGCCAACTGTTTAAAGGTGCAAAACGTTGATTGCCAGTTCCAGCTCCACCGCGTCCATCTCCAGTTCTATAAGTTCCTGCTGCATGCCATGCCAATCTAATAAAAAGCCCACCGTAGTGACCATAGTCTGCAGGCCACCAATCTTGAGAATCTGTCATTAATTTTCGCAGATCTTTTTTTAATGCTTTGAAATTTAATTTTCTAAATTCTTTTGCGTAATTAAATTTTTTATCCATAGGATTCACTAATGATGAATGCTGGCTTAAAATTTTTAGATTTAAACTATTTGGCCACCAGTCTCTATTTGATGTTCCTTTTCCAGTTGGATGTTTAGAAGGTGCGCCTGTACCTGTAAATGGACATTTTGATTGCTCGTTACCTAAATCTCTTTTCATAAACCTACTTTATAATGATTCTAAAGTAGTGTCAATTATGAAAAAATATCCTTTATTAATTTAATTATTGTTTTGAATTTTAATTAAAACTTCGACTGATTTAATTTTTTTTCCTGGTATTTTTTTTTTTAGTTTTATATTTCCTACATCTTCATTTTTTAGATCTATAAGTTCATCGGTACTTTCATTAAAAAAATGATGGTGATTTGAAACATTAGTGTCAAAATAACTTTTATTTGAATTAATTGAAATTTCTTTCAAATAATTTCTATTTTTAAAAGCAGAAACAGTATTATAAATGGTTGCTAATGAAATTTTTTCATTTGATTTACTTTTAAGAATTTTAGCTAAGTCACTAATTGTAAAATGAAATGTTTTCTTTCTATCATATAAAGCTTTACAAATTTCAATTCTTTGTCTTGTAGGTCTAAGGCCTGAAGACCTTAGTTTTTTTACAAAAGTGTCTTTATTTTCCATTTTTTGCCTAATTTATAACAATTATAAAGAATTTATATATTATAATTATTACAAATAAAGTATTAAGGTTTAAAAAAAATATGGAGAAAAAAACATCATATAGTTACGAAGAGTTAATTAGTTGTGGAAATGGGGAACTTTTTGGTCCTGGAAACGCAAAATTGCCTCTTCCTCCAATGCTGATGTTTGATAGAATAACTGAAATTAAAGATAATTTAGGCGCTTTTAAAAAAGGTCTAATTAAAGCAGAGCTGGATGTTAAAGGTAATCTTTGGTTTTTTGATTGTCACTTTAAAGAGGATCCAGTAATGCCAGGATGTTTGGGGCTAGATGCAATGTGGCAGCTAGTAGGATTTTATCTTGGCTGGCTTGGTAACCCAGGAAAGGGAAGGGCTTTGGGTGTTGGAACAGTAAAGTTTACTGGCGAAGTATTAAAAAATGTTAAAGTGGCTGAATATATAATTGATATGAAAAGAATTTTAATAAAAGAAGGTACTACAGTAGGTTTGGCTAACGGAATTTTGTTAGCTGATGGAAAAAAAATTTATAGCACGGAAAATTTGAAAGTAGGACTATTTAAATAATGAAACGAGTAGTTGTTACAGGCTTAGGTGTTGTTTCTTGTTTAGGCAATAACCAAAAAGAAGTATTTGAATCATTAATAAATTCAAAATCTGGAATTTCATTTAGTGAAGAATACAAGGAATACAATTTAAAAAGTCATGTTCACGGCAAACCTAATATTAAACTTGAAGATCATGTAGATAGAAAATTTATAAGATTTATGGGACCAGGATCAGCATATAATTATATTTCTATGGATGAAGCTGTTAAAGACTCTGGCTTAGAAGAAAAAGATGTAAGCAATATTTCAACTGGCATGATTATGGGATCAGGAGGTCCGTCTATTGAAAATGTAATTTTAGCAGCTGATAAAACACGAGAAAAGAATCCAAAAAAAATGGGACCATTTGTTGTTCCAAGAACAATGTCAAGCACTGCATCAGCAACACTAGCAGTACCATTTAAAATTAAAGGTGTTAATTATACTATTAGTTCAGCGTGTGCTACTAGCGGTCATTGTATTGGAAATGCAATGGAACTAATACAACTTGGAAAACAAAATATTGTATTTGCTGGGGGTAGTGATGAAGTGCATTTTGCAATGACAGCTATGTTTGATGCAATGACTGCATTATCATCAAAATATAATGACACTCCAGAAAAAGCTTCTAGGCCATATGATAAAACTAGAGATGGATTTGTAATATCAGGTGGTGGTGGTGTTTTGGTATTAGAAGAATACGAACATGCAAAAGCAAGAGGTGCAAAAATTTATGCTGAATTAACTGGCTATGGAGCAACTTCTGATGGCTATGATATGGTAGCACCATCAGGTGAAGGAGCTGTAAGATGCATGAAAATGGCTTTAAGTACTAGCAAAAATAAGGTTGATTATATAAACACTCATGGAACTTCAACTCCAGTGGGAGATATAACTGAACTTAAAGCAGTTGGAGAAGTATTTAAAGATAAAGTGCCAAAAATAAGTTCTACAAAATCTTTATCAGGTCACTCTTTAGGGGCTACTTCAGTTCATGAGGCGGTTTATAGTTTAATTATGATGAAAAATAATTTTATTTCAGCTTCTATAAACATAAATGACATGGATGATGAAGCAAAAAAATTTCCAATAGTTACAAAAGTTGAAAAAGATGTAACTTTAAATTCTATCATGTCTAATAGTTTTGGATTTGGAGGAACTAACGCAACTTTAGTTTTTGAAAAGGTTTAATTGATGAGTTTAATGAAAAGTAAAAAAGGATTAATCATGGGCGTTGCCAACGAAAGATCCATCGCCTGGGGTATTTCTCAAAAATTAGCTGAGGCTGGAGCAGAATTAGCATTTACTTATCTAGGTGATGCATTAAAAAAAAGAGTTATCCCTCTTGCAGAAAAATTAAATTCAAAAGTTACATTTAGCTGTGATGTTGAAAAAAAAGAAGAAGTAACAAAACTTTTTAAAGATATAAAATCACAATGGGGTCAAATCGATTTTGTTGTTCATGCAGTTGCATTTTCAGATAAATCTGAATTATCAGGTGAATATTTAAATACTACTAGAGAAAATTTTTTAAGAAGCATGTTAATTTCATGCTTTTCATTTACTGAGGTTGCAAAAGAAGCCTCTAAAATTATGAATAAAGGTGGAAGTATGCTTACTTTAACTTACGAATCTAATAAAGCTATTCCAAATTATAATGTAATGGGTGTTTGTAAATCCGCTCTTGAAGCAAGTGTTAAATACCTAGCGAGAGATTTAGGTGCAAAAGGAATTAGAGTAAATGCAATAAGTGCGGGACCAATTAAAACTCTAGCTGCATCTGCGATTGGTGATGCAAAATTTCTTTATAAATGGAATGAAGACCATTCTTTTTTAAAGAGAAACGTAGACATCCATGATGTTGGAAACTCAGCTTTATACCTATTAAGTGATCTTGGCGGCGGTGTTACTGGTGAAATTCACTATGTAGATGCTGGATATAATAAAGTAGGGATGCCAGATCCTAAAAACATTACTTAATATTGTGTCAAAAAGATATAGCGGTAAATCATTTAAAGACTCGAGTGTGATGAAAAAATCTAAACTTTCTTTTAAAGAAAAAAGAAAACTTAAAAGAGAAAAGAAGAAGAACAAATAAAAGGGCTTTCTGTTGTCAGGCGCCCTGTACTCCATTGAGATTATATTTTTTTTTCCTCTTTTTTAATAATGGATTATGTCTTATTTTTAAACCTTCTATTTAAAAAATATATATGATAAGTTTTAAGGATGTTTTCTTCCTTTTCACAAAAATATTTAAAAAAAAAAAATAAATTAATTTATAAAAAATATAAGAAAAAGCCGAATTATAAAGATTATTTAAATTTATTAAAAAAAGGAATAGTTCCCAGAGCTTATTATGGTTTAAGTTTATTAATGGCTGCTAGACAAGCAAAAGATCTAGGTTTCAAAAAAATAAAAGTTTTTGAGCTTGGATGCGATAATTTAGATGGATTAGTCGATATTGAAAATTACGTGAATGATATAAAGAATTTTTTAGACATTGATTTTGAAATTTTTGGGTTTACTTTAAAAGGTGGTTTACCAAAATATAAAGAAAATAAATTTGATCGATTATACAGGTTTCGAGCCGGACAATATAAATTAAGAAATAATTACAATTTAAATAAACTTAAATATTCTAAAATTATTTATGGTGATATAAAAAATACAATTCCTAAATTTATAAAAAAATATAAAAAGTCTTTTACTAATTCTCCTATTGGTTTGGTTATTTTCGATTTAGATTATTATAGTTCAACAAGATTTGGTTTAAATTTGTTAAAATTAACTTCAATTAACTATCTTCCAAGAACTTACGTTTACTTTGACGACCATTCTTTTTCAGCATTTGATGAAGGTGAAAGAAGGGCAATAAATGAATTTAATAAGAATTCAAAATTCAAAATTTCAGATATTGGAGAATTGGCTGAACAGTTATCTACATTTTTTGATAAATGGATTTATTTAGGAAAAAGAATAAAAGTAATAAATTATTACAAACATCCTAAATTTAATAAAAGTGTTGAACAAATATTAGGTTAAAAACTTAAAGTATATTAATTAAACAGCTGCTTTTATTGATAGTTTTACTTTTCCTCTATCAAAACCAATAACTTTAACCTTAACTGCATCACCTTCTTTTACAACATCGGTAACCTTGGCAACTCTTTTATTGGCAAGTTCTGATATATGAACTAGACCATCTTGTTTTCCAAGAAAGTTAACAAATGCCCCAAATTCCATAATCTTTATAACTTTTCCATTATAAATTTTATTCATTTCGGCTTTTGCTGTTAAATCTTTAATAATTTGTAAAGCTATATTTCTAGATTCTTCATCTGGTGCAGCGACTGTTACGACTCCTTCATCGTTGACATCTACTTTAGCTCCAGATTTTTCAACTATCTCTCTTATAGTTGCGCCACCTTTTCCAATTACAGTAGCAATATCTTTCTTATCAACAGTTATTTTTTCCATTTTTGGAGTGTGTTTACCAACACCTGCTCTTGATTTATCTAATGCTTTATTCATTTCGCCTAAGATGTGAATTCTTCCATCTTTAGCTTGTTTTAAAGCTTGCTCCATTATCTCAAATGTAATTCCGGTGATTTTAATATCCATCTGAAGTGATGTAATACCATCTTTAGTACCAGCAACTTTAAAGTCCATATCGCCTAGATGGTCTTCATCTCCAAGAATGTCAGACAATACACTAAAGTCATCACCTTCTTTAATTAGGCCCATAGCGATACCAGCAACTGGTTCTTTTATTGGAACGCCAGCATCCATTAGCGATAATGAAGTTCCACAAACTGTTGCCATTGAAGATGAACCATTTGATTCTGTAATGTCTGATACTATTCTAAATGTATAAGGAAAACTTTCTTTTGATGGTAAAGACGATTTAATTGCTCTCCATGCAAGTTTTCCATGTCCAATCTCTCTTCTTCCCGTTCCAATTCTTCCTGTCTCACCGACTGAAAATGGCGGAAAATTATAATGAAGCATAAACCTTTCTCTTTGTAAACCTTCTAAGCTTTCAATTCTCTGTTCATCATCAGAAGTTCCAAGTGTAGTTGTTACAATTGCTTGTGTTTCACCTCTTGTAAACAATGCTGAACCATGAGTTCTCGGCAAGATCCCAACTTCACACATAATTTTCCTTACATCTGCAAGTCCTCTTCCATCAATACGTTTTTTATTTTTTAAAATATCAGTTCTAACAATTCCTTTTTCTAAATTTTTAAGTTCATGATTAACGTCTAAATCTGTGTAATTTTCATTTTCTTCAAATAATTTTTTTGCTTTATCTGTTATTTCAGAAATAAGATTTGATCTTTCCTGTTTGTCTCTAATTGAAAAAGCTTTGGTTAAATCGGTCTTAAATTCTTTTTCAAGTTTCTTCTTAACTTCTGAAAGATCTTTTTTCTCTACAACCCAGTCAGGTTTTTTACATTCTTTTGCAAGTTCTTCAATCATAGTAATTATTGGAACAAAATTTTCATGACCAAATTTAACTGCTTTAAGCATTTCTTCCTCGGTTAAACCATTTGCCTCTGACTCAACCATTAAGACTGCATCTTTTGTTCCTGCAACTATAAGGTCCAATTTTGAATTTTCTAATTCTTTTTTTGTAGGATTCAGTACATATTTTCCATCAATAAAGCCCACTCTAGATGCGCCTACGGGTCCCATAAACGGCATTCCTGATATAGCTAAGGCTGCTGATGATGCTATTATTGAAAGTACGTCTGGTTCATTTTCTTTATCGTAAGAAATTACTGTTGGTAATAACTGAACTTCATTTCTAAATTCGTCAGGAAATAAAGGTCTAATAGGTCTATCTATTAATCTTGAAATTAAAGTCTCGCTTTCAGTTGGCCTTGCTTCTCTTTTAAAATATCCACCTGGAATTTTACCGGCGGCATAATATTTTTCCTGATAATTTACTGATAAAGGAAAATAATCCACATCTGGATTAACTTTTTTTGCACCAACAACAGTTGCCATTACAACAGTTTCTCCGCATTGAGCAATTATTGCTCCGTCCGCCTGTCTTGCTATTTTGCCTGTCTCTAATGTAATTTTTCTTCCACCTATTTCTACTTCTTTTTTAAATACTTTAAACATTTACTTCCTTAAATTTAATTTAGTTAACACATTTTTATATGAGTCAATTTTATATTTTTTTAAATAATCTAATAACTTTTTTCTTCTATTTACAGCTTTCAATAAACCTACAGATGAATGTTTGTCCTTTTTAAACTGTTTTACATGTTTTGAAAGAGAATCTATTTTTTCAGTGAGTAATGCAATTTGTACCTCTGAAGATCCTGTGTCTTTTTCATGTGTAGCTAGATCTTTTGCTTTTTTTATCATTTTTTTTCCTATTTATTTGTTTGTTTAATTAAATTTTCAATTTTCTCTGCATATTCAAATGAATCATCCTTTGCAAAAAGAATCTTTGGTAAAAACTTCATTATAATTTTTTTTGATAAAGTCTTTCTAATTAAAAATGAATATTTTTTTAATTTTTCTACTGCCTCTTCAGCATTTTTTCCTCCTAAAGGCAAGACATATGCCTTGGCTACTTTAAGGTCTTGGCTCATCTTAACTTCTGTTACAGTGATTGTATTAGTTTCTAATTCCGGAACTTTAGCCTCATTTCTTGCAAATATCATGCCTAGTGACTGCTTAATCATCTCTCCTACACGTAATTGTCTCTGCGACACTGGTTTTCCTAATTTATTATTCATCTTATATCACTCTCTCAGTTGAAGTGGAGTTAAATACCTCAATTATATCTTTTTTTTGATAATCATTAAAATCTTTTAAAGTTATACCACATTCTTGTCCTGTGCTTACTTGTTTGGCTTGATTTTTCTCTCTAAAAATTGAGTTAATTTTGCCAGTATATACTATAGTGCCATCTCTAATTAATCTTGCGCTTGAAGTATTTAGAATTTCTCCTTCCATAACTTTAGATCCAGCTACTTTTCCAACGTTTGATACTTTAAATATCTCTAAAACTTCTGCAGATCCAATAATATTTTCTTTTACATCTGGGGACAGCAAGCCTGACATTCTTTTTTTAATATAATCTAAAACTTCATAAATTATATTGTAGTGAGAAATTAATATTTTTTCTTTTTCAGCTAATTTTTTTGCCTCTTTGCTGGGTTTTACATTAAAAGCAATAAGCACAGCATTTGACGCTTTTGCAAGCGTTACATCTGTTTCGGTAACCATTCCAATATCTGATAAAATAATTTTTGGTTTTACTTCTTCATGAATTATTTGGTTAATTGCTCCTTTAATAGCTTCAGAAGATCCGTGTACATCTGATTTGACTATAATGTTTAGCTCTTCAGTAATTTTATCTTTAAATGCGGACTCTTGAGTCGCAAATGTTAGTGGATTTTTTCCATCTTTTGACTCATAAACTCTAGTCTCAAATAATGTCTTTGCTTCCTTCTCTGTATTTAACACAACAAAATCATCTCCGGATTTTGCTGCTCCATTTATTCCCAAAATTTCAACTGGTGTAGAAGGGAATGCTTCTTCTAATTGTTTACCTTTATCATCTATTATAGCTCTAGATTTTCCCCATCTTAAGCCGCTTACAAAAAAATCACCTTTCTTCAAAGTTCCCGATGTAATGATAACTGTCGCAACAGGCCCTCTTCCAATATCAATTTTAGACTCTAAAACAACGCCTGTGGCTTTTGACTCAAAATTAGTTTTTAAATCTAAAATCTCTGATTGCAAAAGAATTGCTTCTACTAGCTTGTCTAAGTTTTTTTTAGTTTTAGCAGATATTTCAATCATTAAAGTTTCTCCCGAAAGCTCTTCGGCTATAAGCTCATATTCCAATAACTGATTTTTAATTTTTTGTGGATCTGCTTCGGGTAAATCACATTTATTTATAGCTACAACTATAGGTACTTTTGCAGCTTTAGCATGCTTAATTGACTCTATTGTTTGGGGCTTAACACCGTCATCAGCGGCCACAACTAAAACAACTATATCTGTTAATTTTGAACCTCTTGCTCTCATTTCTGTAAATGCCGCATGGCCAGGAGTGTCTATAAAAGTAATCTTATTTTTATTATGTTCAATTTGATAAGCACCAATATGTTGTGTAATTCCACCAAACTCACCTGATACCACATTTGCGCTTCTTAGGACGTCTAAAACTGATGTTTTTCCATGATCTACATGACCCATAACTGTAACTATAGCTGGTCTATTTTTTAAATTTTCAAATTTATCATCTTTTATTTTTTTAATTATTTCTTCTGCCTTGGCTTCTCTTATTGGGTTGTGACCAAATTCTTTAACCAAATATTCAGCTGTATCTGCGGCTAATGTCTGATTGATTGTTACAGTGACTCCCATGCCTAATAAATATTTTATAACACTGCTTGATTGTTCTGCCATTCTATTTGCTAGCTCTCTAACTGTTATTGCCTCTGGAATATTAACATCCCTTTTTACTGGTTTATAATTTTCTTGTTTTTCATCTTTTTTAAGATCTCTATTTTCTTTTTGTTTTGCTCTCTTTAAAGAAGCTAAACTTCTTGCTCTAGTATCCATTTTATCACTTAACGCCCTAGATACTGTTAGTTTTTGTTCTCTTTTTTTTAATCCAGCTCTTCCTTTAATGTCCTTATAATTTGTTTCACCTTTTATTCTTCTTGTAGCCCTTTGTTCAGCAAGTTTACGTTTTTCAAAGTCATTAGATTGAGATAATGGAATTGAATTTTTTGAAAAATTTTGAGGTTTAGCAGGGATAAATGGTTTATTTTTTAATCTTTGACTTCCAGAAGACCTGGGGAATGAACTTTTACCAAAGAATTTATTTTTTTTTTCAATTACTACTGAATTTTTACCTTGAGTTTTTGCTAATTCAATATTTTCTATAGATTTTTTTGCTATACCAGAAATTGTTAATTTTGTTTTTTTTACCATATTTCATCACTCAATCTTTATAAATTTTTTCTCTTGCTGACATAATAAGTTCATCTGATTCATTTTTTGATAAAGCAAATTCTTCTAAATATCCTTTTACTCTTATTCTTTCTCCTTTTATTACGTCATAACCGCCTGTAAGCTCATCAGATGCCAAGTCAGCAAAGTCTGCTAAGGTTAATATTTTTTGTTCACCTAAAGTAACCAACATTCCAGGTGTTAAACCCTTGTGATTAATAAGTTCATTATCTAAACCTAAATCTTTAATTTTATTTGAAATTTCTTCCTGATCCTTTTGATAAAATTCTTTAGCCCGCTCAATTAAAGCTTTTGCCGTTTCTTCCTCAATACCTTCAATTTTTGTTAATGACTCTGTGGAACTTTCTTTGATATCATCTATAGATGAAAAACCTTCTGCTACAAGTAATTGCCCTAAAGTTTCATCTAGCTCTAAATTTTTTACAAAATTTTCTGTTTTTTCTTTAAATTCAACTTGTCTTCTCTCAGAGTCCTCTTGATCAGTCATTATGTTAATTTCATAATTAAGAAGCTTAGTAGCTAATCTTACATTTTGACCCCTTCTGCCAATTGCTTTACTAAGATTTTCTTCAGTCAAAATTACATCTAATTTTTTTAAATCATTATCTACATTAACTCTTTGTACCTCAGCCGGAGATAATGCATTTGCAACCACTGCAGCTGGATCTTCTGACCAGTTTACAATGTCAATTTTTTCTCCTTGTAATTCATTAACAACTGCTTGAACTCTTGAACCTCTCATGCCAACACAAGCCCCAACTGGATCTAAAGATGTATCAATTGCTCTTACACAAATCTTTGCTCTACTCCCTGGATCTCTTGCGGAAGATTTTATTTCAATTAGACCATCATATATTTCTGGAACTTCCTGAACAAATAATTTTTCCATAAACTTATGATGTGCTCTTGATAAAAAAATTTGTTGACCTCTCGTTTCTCTTCTAACATCATAACAATAAGCTTTGACTCTATCACCAGCCTTGATGTTTTCTCTCGGAATCATTTCGTTTTTTTGAATTATTCCTTCGGCTTTTCCTAAGTCAACTATTACATTCCCAAACTCTAAACGTTTTACTATCCCACTTAAAATTGTATCTTTTTTATCAATAAAATCGTTAAATTGTCTTTGTCTTTCTGCCTCTCTAACATTAAAATTAATAACTTGTTTAGCTGTCTGCGCTGCAATTCTACCAAAATCAAAAGATGGTAAAACTTGAAGTATTTCATCACCTATTTTTTTATCTTTATTTTCTTCAGATAATTTAACAGCGTCCTCTAAGCCTATTTCAGTATTAATATTTTCTGGTTTTTCGACTATCAACAATTTTCTAAAAATTCCAATATCTCCACTGTCTCTATTAATTAAAACTTTAATCTCATTATCTTGTCCAAACTTTGATTTTGCCGCTTTTGCTATTCCGTTCTCCATAGAGTCTATAATAAGCTCTTTATCTATAGATTTTTCTAAAGCTACAGCTTCTGCAATTCTAAGTAATTCTAGTTTATCTGCTCTTTTATTTAACATAGTTTATCGCTTCCAAAAAAAAATGGGCCGAAGCCCATTTTGAAATTTCAACAATGTGAAATCAATATAAGTATTTTCTTTAAATATTCAACTTTAATTACTTGGTAAAAACCCCAGATTTATCAGTTTTTTCCCACGAAAAAGAACCATTAGACTCTGGAACTCTTCCAAAGTGTCCATATGCTGCCGTTTTTTGATAAATAGGTTTATTTAAACCCAACATTTCTCTTATACCTCTTGGGCTTAAGTCAAAATTTTCATTAATAAGCTTTTCAACATGTCTATTCTTTTCTTCGTCGTTATCAAATAAATCAACGTAAATTGAGAGAGGTTTAGACACGCCTATTGCATATGCTAGTTGAATTAAACATTTATCAGATATTTTTGAAGCAACTACATTTTTAGCCAAATATCTAGAAGCATAGGCAGCAGATCTATCCACCTTTGTTGGATCTTTTCCTGAAAAAGCTCCACCACCATGCGGTGCTGCACCACCATAAGTATCAACTATTATCTTTCTGCCCGTTAATCCACTATCTCCATCAGGACCACCTATGACAAAATTTCCGGTAGGATTTATATAAATCTCCTTTTCATCAAGATTTCCTAATAAATTTTTTGGAATAGATTTTTCAATATATGGCATACAAAGTTCTTTAACTTTTGCTAAGTCAACATCTTTGGAATGTTGAGTTGATATAACAACTGATTTTACATTCGCAGGTTTGCCATCTTTGTACTCAATAGTAATTTGACTTTTTGAGTCTGGCTCTATTCCATTTAGCTTTCCAGATTTTCTATCCTCAGCCATTAATCTTAAAATTCTATGAGAGTAATGAATTGGAGCTGGCATTAAAACATCAGTTTCATTACATGCATATCCAAACATAATTCCCTGATCTCCAGCACCTTCATCTTTGTTTCCAGAAGAGTCTACTCCCATAGCTATATCTGCTGACTGAGAGTGTAAGTGAGTTTCAATCTTAGTAGTATCTTTCCAACTAAAACCCTCTTGGTCATAACCAATATCTTTAATACAATCTCTAACTTTTGATATTAATTCATCTTTTTTAATTTCTGGACCTCTTGTCTCTCCTGCCAAAACTACTTTGTTTGTCGTGGTTAAGGTTTCGCATGCAACTCTAGCTTGGGGCTCCATTCCTAAATATGTGTCTACGACCATATCTGAAATTCTATCACAAACTTTATCTGGGTGCCCTTCTGATACCGATTCACTTGTAAATAAAAAATTTTTTTTCATCTTGTCTCCCTATTTTTTTTTTATAAAAAAAATCAAAATAATATAAAAAAATATAAAATAAAAGAAAATCTTGTTACCTTGAGTGCTAAAAAAAGTTTTTGAAGTTTTTTTATATGATTTTACTTCTATAACTCCCTTGTCAGTTGATTTGATTTTATCTATAACATTTCCGGAAGCGCTTATATGAGCTGAAATACCTCCGTTTGTTGAACGGATTAAATCTTTACCTTCCTCGATAGATCTAAAAATAGAATGAGAAAAATGCTGGAATGGTCCTATTGAATTACCAAACCATCCATCTTCAGAAATATTTATTATAAAATCAAATTCTTGTTCGTTTTTTTTAATTCTACCTGAATAGATTATTTCATAGCAAATAAGTGGTAAAAATTTTAAATTGCTTATGTTTAAAATTTTTCTATTTTTATCTGCACTAAATGAAACATATCCCTGAGTGATTTTTTTGAGACCAATCTTAGAAAATATTTTTTCTAATGGCAAATATTCTCCAAATGGAACAAGTTTATTTTTATTATACTTTGCAAGAATATTTAAATTATTATCTAAAACTACCATTGAATTGAATATTTTTGAATTTTCGATACTATTCATTCCTAGTACTATCTTGTGATTATTCGAAAAATGATCTTTAAAAATTGCTTCATAAGCAGAAATGTCATCTAAAAAAATACTTGTAAGAATACCTTCGGGAAATACAAAAATAGTATCATTTGAATCAGTTTTACTTAAACTTATTAACTCATTAATAATAATAGTTGGATCTTCATTTTGAAAGAATCTGTCAATTTTTATATTGGGAGAAACAATTTTAATGGTGGTATCTAAATTAATACTTTGCAAACTGTCATAAATTTTTCTTTCATTTTGTCCGTAGTAAATATTTATTCCTGCTAAAAGAATTAAAAAAAAAATTAATATTAATCTAGATCTTATGCTTTTGTTATATAATATTATTACAGGAGTTAAAAAAAGTGTGATTGAAAGAAGATTAAATGAATAAGTTCCTATTAATTTTAAAATTTGAATAAAATCTGTGTATTTTGTCCAACTAAAAGCAATTAAATTCCATGGAAAACCACCTAATATAGTTCCTCTTATAAATTCAACAATGGAAAGTATTAATGAGAAAACTAAAATTGAGCTATAATTTTTATCTAAGTTAAAAAATGAACATATATAAGTTGCCAAACCATAAAATAAACCAAGAAATAAAGGAATTGTCAAAAATGCAATTGGTATTAACGGTTTAAATATTTCCTCAAATGTTAAAGAATTAGTAATCCAATATACATTAGAAATAAAATAACCAAATCCAAATAGCCATCCAATTATAAAAGAATTCCATTTTTTTTTTTTAAAATAAGAAAGAAAAAAAATAAATAATAGTGGAAACGTGAAAAAATTAAGAAAGAATAAATTGTATGGTGTTAAACTAAATGAGGAAATTATACCTAAACAAAAAGGTATTAAATAATATAAAAATTGATTATCTATTTTTGTTAACAATTTATTTATTTAAATAATTTAATATTAGTAATTCTTTTTTATTCATTTTTTTATAATCTTTATTTTTTTTATGATCATATCCAGCTAAGTGTAGATAACCATGTATCCACATTTTATCAAACTCATAATTAAAATTTGAAATTCTTGACCTTTTATTAATAATTTCAAAACTTACTGCAATATCTCCAATATAAATATTATTTTTAGTTATATACTTTAATGGAAATGATAACACATCTGTAATTTTATTTTTTTTTCTGAATTGATTATTTAGCTTTTTCATTTTAGCATTGTTGGTAAGTAAAATTGAAAATTCCAAATTTTTATTTTTAAGTTTTAAAATTTTTTTGAGTTTATCAAGTTTTTTTCGAAGATATTTTTCTGGATTATATACTTTTTTTTTCCACTTAGGAAATTCGACTACTACGTTTGCCTTTATCATTCATCTCTATTTTTGTCTGAATAGGCTTTTACAATTTTTGAAACCAAAGGATGTCGAACTACATCTCTATGATCAAAATCAACAATGGAAATTTCTTTTAAATGGCCTAACAATTTTTTTGATCTATTCAGTCCTGATAAAGATTTATTTGGTAAGTCAATTTGAGAAGGGTCGCCATTTATTACAATTTTAGAATTTTCACCAATTCTAGTTAGAAACATTTTGATTTGTGTATCAGTTGCATTTTGTGCTTCATCTAGAATAGCAAAAGAATTTTTTAAAGTTCTTCCCCTCATAAAAGCTAAGGGCGCAATTTCTATATCCCCAACTTCAATTTTTTTTTGAATTTTTTCATAATCTAATAAATCATATAGAGAATCGTAAAGAGGCCTTAAGTATGGATCCACTTTTTCCCTCATATCTCCAGGTAAAAAACCTAATCTCTCTCCTGCTTCAACAGCTGGTCTTGAAAGAATTATTCTTTCAATCTTTTTTTCTAACAACATTGTTAAAGCTACTGCTACTGCCAAAAATGTTTTTCCCGTTCCAGCTGGTCCTGCAGAAATAATAACTTCATTCTCTTTCAGCGCTGTAACATAATTTTTTTGTTTCTCTGATCTCGGGATAACTGATTTTTTTGGAGTTTTAATTATATATTCTATATTTTTTTTACTATTATTTATTTTTTCATCAATCATAAATTTATTTACTGAGGAAATTATATCTTTTTTTTCTACAGTTCCATTTATTTTAAACTGTTCTAATAAAAATTTAATAGCATTTTTTACTAATTCGTTCTTTTTTGAATTACTTTTAACCAGTATTGAATTGCCTCTTGAATATATATTAGTTTCTGTAATTCTTTCTAGCTCTTTAATATTATTGTTAAATTCACCCACAACGCCTAATAATAATTCATTTTTTTGAAATATTATGCTGAGCGTATCATTGTCGGAATATACGAACTTAAGATCAGAATTTAATTTTTTGTAAGCAGTATTGGTCAAATTATGCAGCTTTCATATTTTTATGTACAATTTCACCAAATAAACTGTTTTGATTACAACTTTCTATTTTAACTTTAGTAATTTTTCCAATATTTTTTTCATCTCCTTTAAAAATCACAGAATTTAGATATTTATTTCTCCCAAACAGTTGGTTTCCTTTTTTTGTTTTGTTTTCAACTAAAACATCAATATATTTATTTTCAAATGATTGATTCATTTCCAATTGATGAGAAAATAAAATTTCTTGAACTTTAAGCAATCTATCCTTAGATATTTCATCAGAAATTAGCTCTAATCCAGCTGCTTTTGTACCTGGTCTAGGACTAAAAATGAAAGAATATGAATTGATAAATCTTATTTTTTTTATTAATTCAATTGTCTCATTAAATTCTTTCACTGTTTCACCTGGATATGAAATAATAAAATCACTTGAAAATTCTATTTTTGAGTTAATTTTCTTCAATTTATTATAAATTTCTAAATATTCTTCAACTGTATGTTTTCTATTCATTAATTTTAAAATTCTATTTGATCCACTTTGTATCGGCAAATGAATAAATGGCATCAATTTTTTACTTGTAACATAACAATCAATCAAATCATCTGTCATGTCCCTTGGATGTGAAGTGGTATATCTTATTCTTTCTAACTCTGAAAACTTTTCTAACTCATTAATCAAATTAGAAATTTTATAAACTTTTGAATCTTTTTTGTAAGAATAAGCATTTACATTTTGACCTATCAAGGTTATTTCTTTTGAACCATTTTTAATTAATTTCTCTGCCTCATCAATAATTTTATTAAAAGGTCTTGAGTACTCTGGACCTCTTGTAAACGGAACAACACAAAAATGACAAAACTTATCACATCCCTCTTGAATAGTTAAAAATGATGAAACTCTATTACTTTTATTTTCAATTTTATCGAAATATTCAAATTTTTTAACTGTATCAAATTCAGTTATTTCTTTTTTTTCTTTCTCAGTAAAATTTAACAATATTTGATTAATTTTATGATAGGACTGTGGACCTATCACAATATCAATGTAAGGTTCTCTTTTAAGCATTTCTTCATTTTCAGCTTGAGCAACACATCCGGCAACAACCATAATTGGCTTATTTTTTTTAGAATATAATTGTTTTACTCTACCCACTTCATGATAAACTTTCTCTTTAGCCTTATCTCTTATGTGACAAGTATTAAGTATATAACAATTCGCTGAATCTTGTTTTTCAGTTTTTATAAAACCAATTTTTTTTATCGAATCATAAATACGACTAGAATCGTATTCATTCATTTGGCAGCCGAATGTTTTGATAAATACTTTTTTTTGCATTTAACTTAAGATTTTTTTTTAATTCCGTACAATTCTAATTTATGATCAACTAATTCATAACCATATTTTTCTGCAACTTTCTTTTGCAAATCTTCAATTTCATTATCCACAAATTCTATAATTTCTCCTGTTTTTACATCTATAAGATGATCATGGTGTCCTTCATTTAATTCTTCATATCTTGCTTTGCTACCTTTAAAATCATGTTTTGCCAAAATTCCACTTTCTTGAAAAAGTTTTACTGTTCTATAAACAGTTGCAATGCTGATTTTTGAATCAATTTTAGAAACTCTAACGTAAAGATCATCAACATTTGGATGATCATTAGATTCGGACATTACCTTTGCTATAATTTTTCTTTGTTCAGTAAGTTTAACTCCCTTGTCTTTACATTTTTTTTCAATACTTATAGGCATTTACTTATTCTAACTCAAATAAAGTGGTTTAATCAAATTTTTTTTAATTTTATATTTACTGCACAATTTAGGAATTTCCTCATATTTTATATTATGATATTGCGACAGTAAGGATAAATTGCCTATAATTTTATTTTTAATGGATTTTTTTATATTTATAAAATCAAAAAAACTAAAACAATAATATTCAATATTATTGGAAAGATGATAACCTTTAGCAATTGAAATTGCACTTCTAATACCAGCAAAGCTACCCGGACCTCTATTTACATAAATTCTATTTAAATCTCTTATGAATAATTTATTTTTCTCAAGTAAATCACCAATTAAGATTACAAGTTTATCAAAATTATTTTTACTATTTTCATGCTTGCTAGTATAAATATTTTTAGTACTTTTTATGAGAGTTAAAAAAATTTTATCAGTTGTGGCATCAATAATTAAATCATTCATAATTTTAATTTTATTATTTATTAATTCTAAGGCAGAAGAAAATAATATCAAATATTATTCTAAAGATTTGGGAACTTTAGCCTTAATGTATCATAGGTTTAATGAGGATAAATATCCATCAACAAATATTAAAATGAATGTTTTTGAAAAACAAATTAATATTATAAAAAATAAAAAATATGAATTCGAAAATCCAAAAAATTTTGATATAGAATTTAATAAACCAAAATCTCAAAAAAAAATTTTAATTACAATTGATGATGCATTTACTTCCTTTTATGAAAATGCATGGCCTTTCTTAAAAAAAAACAAAATTCCTTTTATATTATTTGTGTCTACCGAACCGGTTGGAAGAAAAGGATACATGACCTGGAAACAAATAAAAGAAATTGAAAATGAAGATTTTGCTTTTATTGGAAATCATTCTCATTCTCATGAATATTTAGTAGATTTTAAATTTGAAGATTTTAAAAAAGACATTGATAATTCGATTAATATTTTTAATGAAAAATTAGGTTATAATCCTATTTTTTTTTCATATCCATTTGGCGAATACACGCTCGAACAGATAAATTATATAAAGAAAAAATTTAAATATGCTTTTGGCCAGCATTCTGGTGTAATTGATTTTAATAAAGATGTTTATGAACTGCCAAGATTCCCTATAAATGAAAAATATGGTGACTTAAAAAGATTTAATTTTCTAATAGATCTTTTACCTCTACAGTTCAAAAATATTGAACCGGAAGATAAATATATTAAAAATAATAATCCTCCAAAACTAATTATAAATTTTTTTAAAAATCAAAAAAATTTAAAAAATATTAATTGCTTCTCTGATGAAGGTAACAAATGGAATAAATCAAATTTAACACTAGAAGAAAATAAATTAACCGTTCATTTTAGAGAAAAATTCCAATTTAGAAGGGGTAGAATTAATTGTTCTTTAAATGACATTGATGGATGGCGATGGCTAGGTTTACAATTTTCTGTAAAATTAAATTAAACTTTTAAGTTTTTTACTAGAAGGAAGCAATTTAACATCATCAAACTCTGTTAGGTTGTTTTGTTTTATAATTTGTTTTAAAATTTTTACATATTCTTTTCCAGTTTCTGCATACTTATCTAAATAATTTGAAAGTATTAAACTATCTAATTTCATTTTATTATCTCTTAACTCTGCTCTTGCTAGTCTAAAGTTCTTATAACTCGAATGAGTGTTTAGGTTTCTTTGATAAGCTCTAACTGATGATTTTAAAATTTTAAATTTCATAACTTTATGAGTTGTATCATTATCTGCTCCTGCGGGTTTTATGCCTTCCCCTGACCAGGTCCATTGCCCAAATAAAGCATTTCCCTCTATTGCAAACCTGGATGTTCCCCATCCTGTTTCTTTAGCAGCTTGAGCAATCGCCAAAGATACCGGTATTTCATCCATTCTAATTTTCAAAGTCGATAAATCTCTATTAACTACGCCGTACTGTTTAAATTTAAAATTTAACCACTTTTTTTCAACTTGAGTATTTTTATTTTTATTTAATACTTTAAAAAGTTTTACTCTATCTTGTTTAATTCTATTATTTTCTTCTAAAACTAAAGGTAAAATTATTTGAATAAATAAATTTTTTTTCTTAGTTGAGCTTTCTATCATCTTCATTTCTCTTGGTAATAATGACAATGCTATAGGCTTAACTAGTTTTGTTTTTCTTACATCTTTTAAGTTATAGTTTGTGTCCTTAAACAACTGTTCTATTGTAGAAGCATTTAATCTTACTGTGTCAGTAGGTAATTGGTCAAATTTAAAAACATCTTCAAATAAATTTTTTAAATTTAATTTTTCATCAACTTTAGAGCTATTATCTAGTGGTTCGCCTTTTAAAACTTTCTCTAAATTACTTTTAGATTTATTTTCAATTTCTTTAGATGCTAAAATTTTATTTTGTTGAAAATCAATAAACTTTGGAAGCATAAAAAAAAATAAAATAACTCCAAAACTTGATAGGAATGTATAATATATGCTTCTAAAATCTCTACGAAAAAACTTTAAATTATTATTTCGAGATATGGTAAAACCTTTTTTCTTTAAAAACTTTTTTATTTCTTCCAAAGTAAATTTTTGTTTAATCATTATTAAATCGCCTCAACTTCTTTAATTTCAGGAATATAATGTTTTAATAAATTTTGAACTCCTTGCTTTAAAGTCATGGTCGAACTGGGACAGCCGGAACAACTTCCTTTTAATTGTACCTTAACTTTGCCATTTTTGTATTCTTTAAATTGTATATCGCCTCCATCTCGAGCTACGGCAGGTCTAATTTTATCATCCAATATTTTAATTATTTTTTTTTCTATTTCTTTAAATTCTTTTTTATTTTCTGTTACTATATTTTCATCATAAATAAAATCTTTTCCTTCTAGATAAAATTCACCAATCAAAGATTGAGCTATATGTTTAATATCTTCCCAATCAATATTTTGATCCTTGTTTATTGATAAAAAATCTTTACCTAAAAAAACTCCAGTTACTCCATTAATTGAAAGTAAATTTTGTACTAAATCATTATTAATTTGATTTTTTTTTGTAATTTCAATTTGACCACTATTAGAAACTATTTTTCCAGGAATAAACTTTAACGAATTAGGATTTGGTGTTGTTTCTGTTTGTATAAACATATTTATAAATATAATAATTTATTTTTAAAAACCTATAATTTTTTTCATTTCTTTTACCTTTGTTGAGGCAAATTCATTAGCTTTTTCAGTACCTTCTAATAAAATTTTGTCTAAATGCTTTTCCTCATTTAATAATTTTTTGATTTCTTCAGAAATTGGCTCGATTTTTTCAACTAATAAGTTAGAAAGTTTTTCTTTAAAATCTGAAAAATTTTTACCACTAAATTCACTTTTAGATTTTTCAATACTTTGATTTGATAGACTCGAATAAATTTCTAATAAATTTAGTGCCTCAGGTCTATTTTTTAAATCTTCTTCTTTATTAGGCATTGGCATCGTATCTGTTTTTGCTTTTTTAATTTTATTTATTATTTTATCTTTATCATCCGTAAGATTTATTCTACTCAAATCAGATGGATCAGACTTGCTCATTTTTTTTGTACCATCTTTTAAACTCATAATTCTTGAAAAGTGTTTTTGAATTAATGGATCCGGAACTTTTAAAAAATTTGGAGCTTCAAAGTCATTGTTAAATCTTTGTGCAATATCTCTACATAGTTCTAAGTGTTGTTTTTGATCATCACCAACTGGCACATGTGTGGCATCATAAAGCAATATATCGGCTGCCATTAAAACTGGATAAGCATAGAGTCCAATGCTTGCTTTTTCTTTGTCCTTTCCAGCTTTTTCTTTAAACTGCGTCATTCTATTTAACCAACCCATTCTTGCTACACAACTTAAAATCCACGCACCCTCAGCATGAGCAGGAACCGATGATTGGTTAAAAATTATACTTTTTTTTTCATTTAATCCACTCGCAATGAAGACGGCCAAAGTTTCTCTAATATTTTTTCTTAATTTTTTTGGATCCTGTTTTACAGTAATTGCATGCAAATCGACAATACAATAAACGCATTCTGTATTTTTTTCATTTTGAAGTTCGACAAAATTTTTAATAGCACCCAAATAATTACCAAGATGCAAATTACCTGAAGGTTGAACACCGGAAAAAATTTTTTTAGACATTAATTTAATACTTTAAATTAATATCACTAATTTTGAAAGCCCTGATCAAAAACGCAATTAATAAATAAGAAATAAGTCCAACTACTACAATTCCTATAAGAAAAACTGATTTTAAACTTTGGTTATAAGCAAGATTCGTTTCAAAAAAAATTATTAAATAATAAATGAAAATTCCCATAATTATTGAAGAACATAACATCCTAAAAAATCTTGAAATAAATACTAAATTAAAATTAAAAAAATTATCTTTTTTTAAGAAAATAAATAACAAAATAGAATTAAACCAAGAAGAAATGGTAGTGGCGATAGGAATGATTATAAATCCAACATTTTTAAAAAAAATAATACTTATTAAAATATTCAATAAAACAGAAACTAAAGAAATATAAAAAGGTAATTTAGTATTGTGTCTTGCAAAATAAAAACTGGAAAAAACTTTTATTAAAGAAAATGCTGGAAGTCCAAGCGCAAAATAAAATAATGCTTTAGAAGAATTTTTAACTGATACTTCGTCAAATGATCCGTAACCAAATAAAGCAGATATAATTTGTTCAGACGCGATCAATAAAGCTATAGTGGCTGGTAAACTTAAAAATAAACTTAGCTCCAAAGCTTTATTTTGTATTAATAATATTTTTTCATTTTCATTGGTATTAACATATTTTGAAAGTTGAGGTAAAATAACAATTCCGATTGCAATTCCAGCAATTGCAAGATTTATTTGATAAATTCTATCCGCATAATATAAATAAGAAACTGCACTAGCCTGAAATGAAGCAATTATTGTTCCCACTAAAATATTTATCTGAGTCACTCCTGATGAAAAAATACTTGGCAATAATTTTGAAAAAAAATTTTTAATTTTTTCATCAATCGAAAAATTAAAAATAAATTTTGGAGAATAAAATCTTTTTACATAAAAAAATAAGTAAATAAATTGAGCTATACCAGCTAAAGTCACCGCATATGCTAAATAGTAAACAAGTCTATCTCCCAACAAACTACCATAGACTAGCACTGATATTAAAAAAAAATTTAAAATAACTGGTGCAGCTGCCGCTACAGCAAATCTATTATGAGAATTTAATATAGCAGAAAAAAAAGATGATAAACTTATAAAAAATAAAAAAGGAAAAGTAATTCTAGTTAGATTTATTGCTAGACTCATTTTTTCTTCACTTCCACTAAAACCGGGAGCAATAAGAAAAACAAAATAAGGCATAAAAATTTCAATAATTAAAACTAAAAAAAATAAACTTAAAATTAATAAGCTAAATACATTTGTTGTAAATTTTTCAGATTGTTCTTTTCCATTATATAGTTCCGAAGTATAACTTGGAACGAAAGCCGCATTAAATGTGCCTTCAGAAAACAATCTTCTAAAAGTATTTGGAATTCTAAAAGCAACAAAAAATGCATCTGCCAAAGGTCCTGCTCCTAAAAATATTGCAATTAATATATCTCTAAAATAACCAAGTATCCTACTGATTATTGTAAAAAAACTGAATGTCCCTGTTGACTTAATAAGGTTCATAAATCATATTAGTCTTAAAATTGCTCCATTTGTATATCTAATTATCATAAATGAAAAAAACAAAAATTGATCATTACACAGATAAAGAAGCCTTAGATTTTCATATTACCAATAAATCAGGCAAGATTGAGATTATATCTTCTAAACCGATGACAACAAAAAGAGATTTAGCTTTGGCTTATTCTCCAGGTGTTGCTGCACCAGTTAGAGAAATATCAAAAAACCCAAATGCTGCTTATGACTATACAACCAAAGGAAATTTAGTAGCTGTAATAAGTAACGGCTCAGCGGTTTTAGGAATGGGAAATTTAGGCTCATTAGCTTCAAAACCAGTTATGGAAGGAAAGGCTGTTTTGTTTAAAAGATTTGCCGATATTAATTCCATTGATATTGAAATTGATTCATCTGATCCAAATGAAATAATTAAAAGTATAAAAAGTATCGCGGGAAGTTTTGGTGGAATAAATTTAGAGGATATAGCTGCTCCTGACTGTTTCATAATAGAAGAAAGATTAAAAGAAATTTTAGACATACCGGTTTTTCATGATGATCAACATGGAACAGCAATAATAACAAACGCCGCATTAATTAATGCGCTTGACATATCAAAAAAATCAATAAAAAAAATTAAAGTAGTTGTAAACGGAGCTGGCGCATCTGCAATAGCTTGTACTAATTTACTAAAAAAAACCGGCGTTCCTCAAAAAAACATAATAATGCTTGATAGTAAAGGTGTTTTATATCGAGGTAGAGATAATTTAAATAAATGGAAGTCTTCACATGCAACTGAAACGAAAAATAGAAACTTGGATGATGCAATAAAAGGTGCTGATGTTTTTTTAGGGTTATCTTCAAAAAGTATTTTGTCAAAAAAAATGGTAAAAAAAATGGCAAAAAATCCAATTATTTTTGCATGTGCAAATCCAGACCCAGAAATTACACCTGAAGAAGTTGAAGAGATTCGCAAAGATGCAATTATAGCAACTGGAAGATCTGATTATCCAAATCAAGTCAATAACTTAATTGGTTTTCCCTATATATTTAGAGGCGCTTTAGACGTAAGAGCTAAAACAATAAATGAAGAAATGAAGATAGCTGCAGCAAATGCAATTGCAGCCCTTGCAAGAGAAGATGTACCTGATGAAGTTGTGGCTGCTATGGGTGGGGAACGACCAAAGTATGGAAAAGAATATATTATTCCATCAACATTTGATCCAAGATTAATTGTTGAAATACCAGTGGCAGTAGCGAAAGCTGCAATTAAAACTGGCGTTGCAAGAAAAGAAATAAAAGATTTTGAAGTTTATAAAGAACAGCTTAAACAAAGGCTTGACCCTTCAGTAACTATTATGCAGGGTATAAATAACCAAATTAAAAAAAATCCAAAAAAAATTGTTTTCGCAGATGGTGAAGATGAAAATACGTTAAAAGCCGCAATAGCATTTAAAAACAGCAAATTAGGAATTCCTATGTTGGTAGGTAAAAAAGAAAAAATAAAAGAACAACTCAAAAATATTGGATATAGTGAAAATCTTGATATTGAAATAATAAACTCAACGGACAAAAAAAAGAGAGAGAAATATGTAAATTATTTATTTCAAAGATTACAAAGAAAAGAAGGTTTGTTGGAACGAGACTGCGATCGAATGATAAGAAATGATAGGGTTATCTGGGCATCATGTATGGTTTCATGCGGAGATGCCGACGGTGCTGTAACAGGAAATACCAGAAAGTATGCTACATCCCTAGAAAAAATAAATAAAGTAATTGATGCAAGACCTGGAGAAATTATGTTTGGTTTAAATATGATTGTAAATAAAGGAAAAACTGTATTTATAGGTGACACAAGTGTACATGAATACCCTACTGCACTACAGCTTGCTGAAATAGCTATTTCATCTGCAAGAGTAGTAAGATTATTTGGATTTGATCCAAAGGTTGCTTTTGTTTCTCATTCAACATTTGGTCAACCAGCAACAAGCAGAACAAAACATATCAGAGATGCTGTTGAAATTTTGCAAGATAGAAAAGTAGATTTCCAATTTGATGGCGATATGCAGCCCGATGTAGCCCTAAATGAAGAATATAGAGAATTATATTCTTTTTCTGGAATAGTAGGAAACGCAAATATATTAATTATGCCTGGACAACATAGTGCAGCAATATCTTATAAAATGATGAAAGAATTGGGCGGAGCAAAAGTAATAGGACCATTATTAATTGGATTAGGCCAACCAATTGAAATAGCTCCTTTAAGATCTTCCACTTCAGATATATTAAACTTAGCCTCAGTAGCAGCTTACTCTGCTGGCGTTATAAACTATGGAAAAAAAAATTAGTTTTTTTGAATTCTCAAATCATCAACTAAAAAAATACTAGCAATAACTTTTTCTACATCTAATATACTTTTTGCTTCATCTATAACTTCTTGTCTTTCTTCTTTGGTAATAGCAATTCCATAAATGAAAATTTTCTTTTTATATGTATCAATATTGTAATTTGATGCCTTTATTTTTTTATTCAAAAATATTGCTGTTCGTAATTGCGAGGTAATCAATAAATCTTTTGCCGATTGTTTAAAATTAAACTCTTCTTTAATTTTAATATCATTTCTAACCGATCTAACACCTTCTGTTTCCCATGCAGCTTTAGTAATTTGAAGTTTTTCTTCAGGATTATTAACTTTTCCAGTTAAAAATATTCTACCATCTAAAACTTTTGTTTTTACAGAAAAAATGTAATTGCTATCCAAAACAATCAGTCTTGCACCTAAATTTTTTTGCAT